>JAEUUS010000339.1 GCA_016787545.1 Saprospiraceae bacterium | reverse complement strand
AACACGTTGCGGGCTAATACGGGGCCAACATCCTTGATGGTCTGGTATTTTTCCAAATCCCAGCTGCGCAAATCCAGCACGTGTTCTACCTCTGCCGCCAACAGTTTGGAGGCTTTTTGGCCCAAATGGTGTACACTCAGGGAATGCAGCAACCGTTGAATCGGGTTCTTTTTGGCTTTTTCCACGGCTGCGCGCATGTTGGCCGCCGATTTTGGCCCAAATCCTTCCAGTTTGGCAACTGCCTCGTAATCAATGCGGTATAAATCGGCAATGCTGTGCAGCCAGCCTAATTTGTAAAATTTTTCAATGGTGCTTTCGCCTAATCCTTCCACGTCCATGGCGTGTTTGGAGGTGTGGAATACCATACGCGCCAGCACCTGGGCCTCACATTCGGCATTTTCGCAGCGCCAGATGGCCTCATCTTCCGGTTTGACTAATTCCGACTGGCATACAGGGCAATGTCGGGGATAAACCACTTCCTGCTCTGTGCCGTTGCGCAGCTCGGGCAAACTTTTAACGATATAGGGAATCACATCGCCGGCGCGTTCAACCAGCACCTGATCGCCAATGCGAATATCTTTGGAGCGGATGAACTCTTCGTTGTGCATGCTCACGTTCGACACCGTGACGCCAGCCAGCGGCACGGGTTCGAGTTTGGCCACCGGGGTAATGGCGCCGGTTTTACCTACCTGAAACTCCACATCGCGGAGCCTTGTGGTGGCTTGCCGCGCCTTGAATTTGAAGGCTATGGCCCAGCGCGGATGGTGACTCGTGTAGCCGCATTTTTCCTGAAGTTCGAGGCTGTTTACCTTCACCACCATGCCGTCTAACTCGTAGGGATATTCGTCGCGGTACTCCTGCCAATCGCTACAGAATTGAATCACTTCAGCGATGTTCCGGCAGGTTTTGGTGGCAGGGAGGTGTTGCTGGGTGCCGCCTTTGGCCAGGGGTGTTTTGAAAGAAAGTGATTCGAGCAGGTGGATGCTTTCATCGTGGGTTTGGAAGCGGGTCATAACGTCGTTACCATCCGCATCTACGGCATACCCTAATTGGTATAGAAAAGCTTCCAGGCCGCGTTCGGCAGCTTCGCGGGGGTCTTTCATACGCAGGCCGCCGGTAGCTGCATTGCGCGGATTGGCAAAAACCTGTTCGCCAAGCTCCAGGCGAGCCTTGTTTATTTTGTCAAAAATGTCTTTCCGGATTAAAGCTTCGCCGCGCAGCTCTACTTTGGCGATGCCTTTTTGGGAAAAAGCGGCCTGAAGCGGCACGGTGCGCAGGGTGCGGATATTGGCCGTGATTTCGTCGCCTACATATCCGTTCCCGCGTGTGGCTGCGCGCGTGAGGCGGTCGTTTTCATATACCAATGCAATGGTTCCGCCGTCGTATTTAGGTTCCACGCAATAGGTAATCTCTGCGTCCTTTTCCAGCCCGCATAATTTTTTCACGGATTCGTCAAAATCATTGAGATCCTCGGCGTTGTAGCTGTTGTCGAGCGAAAGCATGGGGGTTAGGTGCGTAACCTGTGCGGCATTTTCCGTCAAATCCTTGCCAACACGCTGTGTAGGAGAATCCGGGGCAACCAATTGCGGGTGCGCTGCCTCAATGGATTCGAGTTGTTTGTAGAGTTGATCGTACTCAAAATCACTGAGTACAGGATCATTTTGCACGTAATAACGCCATTCGTGGTACCGAAGCACCCGACAAAGATCTTCTACCCGTTCGGCAGGAGATTCTGCAAACAGGGTAGCTTGCGGGGAGAAAAGCAGTTGTTTGGACAGCTCGAAAAGAGATCTTTGTTCGTCTTTGCTATACACGATGCGGGTAATTTTGGACAAATGTAACGCAGATTTGGAACACGGTTGTGGAACGCGGATTTGATTTGGAACGCGGGTGACGTGGATTTTTTTTGGGAACGCGGATTGGAACGCGGATTTGATTTGGAACGCGGATGCCGCGGATGACGCGGATTTTTGATTTGGAACGCGGATGACGCAGATGACGCGGATTTTGAAAATTGCCTTCGGCAATTTTGGGTTAACTGGAACTAAAATTTAAAGTTAACCTAAAAAGGCTGCCGAAGGCAGCATTAAAATCCGCGTCATCTGCGGCATCCGCGTTCCAAATCAAAAATCCGCGTCATCCGCGTCACCCGCGTTCCAAATCAAAAATCCGCGTCATCCGCGGCATCCGCGTTCCAAATCAAAAATCCGCGTCATCCGCGGCATCCGCGTTCCAAATCAAATCCGCGTTCCCATCCGCGTTCCAATCCGCGTTCCATAACAAATCCGGGTTCCCCGCGTTCCTATGATAATTTGCGTTCAGTGATGAGAAAGGTGATTGCTTTTATCGTTTTTTGTTCATTTTGGGCCTCTTTGAGCGCTCAGGACACCTGCGTTTATTTGTTTTCCATACCTCAAAAAGCTGATTTTGCAACGGCTGATCATTTAGGGAACACCTATTTAATTCGCGGTTTTGAGTTGGAAAAGTACGATTCCACTGGACACCTGACAAGCAGGTATTCTACCAATCGACTGGGCGTGCCGACCTATGTGGACGTATTCAATCCGATGAAGCTCATGGTTTGGTACAGCAGTTTTCAAACCATGGTGTTCCTGGATCGTAATCTCACTGAATTAGGAAAAGTAAACCTGGCTCAGGCTGGCTTTCCGGCCTTGAAAGGCCTATCCGTATCTGCAGACGGTAACTTATGGGCATATGATGAACTGAGCTCGCAACTCATCAAATTGAATCACTCCGGAATCAAAATTCTGGAAAGTCAGCCTTTAAACCTCGAATTTGCCAGAAGCCTAAGTCCTACCTGTATTCGCGACCAGGATGGTCAGGGGCCCTGGATGAGTGAGCCGTCTATTGGCGTATTGGTTTTTGACCCGTATCTCCGAAACACATCGGTTATATCAGCAAAAAATCTGCAATCCTTTGTGATTCAGGATGACCGGGCAATATTTCTGGAATCTGGCGACATCCGGATAGAGCCGGTTCGTGGATTTATGTCCAGGAAGATCACACTCCCCCCGGAAATTACCGATGGCGCCAAACGATACTGGATGGCATTAGGGAAACTGCTTGTTTTGACAGAATCCGGTGTGGGCGTTTATGAGGTTAAATAGAAACCTCAGGGCGCCAATCGTTCAATACGCCAACCAGTTTCGGTTTGCGTATACAGGATCCGGTCGTGCAGCCTGCTCATGCGGCCTTGCCAAAATTCAATGGCTACCGGGCGCAACAAATAACCGCCCCAATAATCTGGCATAGGTAGCTTGTCGAGTCCGGCAAACTTTTCTTCCATCTCCAATTCACGTTTTTCCAGCACTTCTCTGCCCGCAATTACCCTGCTCTGCGGACTGGACCATGCGCCAATCTGATTTTCGCGGGGCCGACTTTGGAAGTATGCCAGGGAGGTCTCCCGACTAATTTTTTCTACATTTCCCTCTATCCGTATCTGGCGTTGCAACTCCAGCCAGGTGAACAATAAGGTAGCGCGTGGATTGGCAAACAATTCCGCTCCTTTTCGACTCTCATAGTTGGTAAAAAAGGTAAACCCGTGATGATCATACCCTTTTAATAATACCGTTCGGGCGCCTGGATAACCATCCGGAGCAGCAGTGGCCAGGGTCATAGCATTAGGTTCCAGCAATTGACTATTGCGCGCTTCCTCAAACCAGAAAGCAAATTGTGCAACTGGATCCGGACGCACATCTGTTTCAGACAGGGATTCCAGCGCATAGTGGCGGCGAAGTTCAGCTAAGTTCATGTTTTTAACGGTGGGCGGTAGACGACCTACGGTGAACGATATGGGAGCTGGAAAGTTTGTGGCAAAGGTCTGGTGCAGGAAGAGATTTGTGGAGTTTTTAGCTTTCTTTCTTTTTAAGTGGGGGAAAATCTACCTTTGCGGCTCTTTAATTCACCCGGGCAACCAAAAAACCCGGATCCACCACAAATCTGTACTTACGAACAAGTCGTACATCGTAAGTCGCAAGTCGTCAGTCAATTAAGCCATGGCATATCTTTTTACCTCAGAATCCGTTTCCGAAGGTCACCCGGACAAAGTGGCCGACCAAATCAGCGACGCCATCCTTGATGCGTTCCTTACGCAGGACCCTAACTCAAAAGTAGCCTGTGAAACGCTTGTAACCACAGGTTTGGTCGTGGTAGCCGGCGAGGTACGTTCCCACGCCTATGTTGATGTGCAGGATGCTGCCCGAAAAGCCATTCACCGCATCGGTTATACCAAAGCAGATTATCAGTTCGACTACAAAAGCTGTGGCATTCTTTCTGCTATCCACGAACAAAGCGCCGATATTGCCCAAGGGGTAGATGTGGGTAAAAAAGAAGAGGATCAGGGCGCCGGGGATCAGGGCATGATGTTCGGTTATGCAACCGATGAAACCGAAAACTATATGCCGCTGCCATTGGATCTGGCACACCTGCTGCTTCGTGAATTAGCGGCTATTCGCAAAGAAGGCAAACAGATGAAGTACCTGCGCCCGGATGCCAAAAGCCAGGTAACCATTGAATATTCCGACAAACACGTGCCCAAAAAGATCGACACGATCGTGATTTCCACGCAACACGATGATTTTGATGTCGACGAAAAAATGTTAGCCAAAATTGCGGCTGACGTTCAGAAAATTCTGATCCCACGGGTAAAAAAGCAACTGCCCAGCCGTGTAGCACGTTTGTTCACAACAGATGTGAAGTATTTCATCAACCCAACCGGCAAATTTGTGATCGGTGGTCCGCACGGCGATACGGGACTTACCGGACGCAAGATTATCGTAGACACTTATGGCGGCAAAGGCGCCCACGGTGGCGGCGCATTCAGCGGCAAAGACCCTTCCAAAGTAGACCGCTCTGCAGCTTATGCTACCCGGCACATTGCCAAAAACCTAGTTGCCAGTGGTTTGTGCAAACAAGCACTTGTTCAGGTTGCTTACGCCATCGGGGTGGCCCAACCTGTAGGCTTGTATGTGAACACGTACGGCACCTGCAAAGTAAAAGGCCTTTCAGACGGCGAAATCGCTGAAAAACTGCTCAAAGTATTCGACCTCCGCCCGGCGGCAATTGTGCGTCGTTACGGTTTGAAAAATCCGATTTTTTCCGAAACGGCCGCTTATGGCCACTTCGGTCGTACACCCGAAAAGAAAACCGTTACCATCGGTTTAGAAGGAGGAAAAACCGAAACTAAAACGGTTGAAACTTTCACCTGGGAGAAGCTTGATGCCGTTGCAGAAATTCAGAAGGCGTTTGGGTTGTAAATTACTCCAACATTATTTTTTGCCGGTAAATCCCCCCATCCTGAAGCGCTACTTCCGCGTAGTATATGCCTGCGGGTAATGCCCGGAGGCT
Organism: Saprospiraceae bacterium; assembly: GCA_016787545.1. GTDB lineage: Bacteria > Bacteroidota > Bacteroidia > Chitinophagales > Saprospiraceae > M3007. The sequence continues at coordinate 8,534 of JAEUUS010000339.1, read as the reverse complement.
CAACACCCAAACGGGCCCTGTTTGGTCTATACAGGTATGGCCCAGCCCATCGTATAACCGGAACCGGGTTATATCCGGATTACGCACAAAGAGCCAATCTCCGGCTGGATTTGGATACAAGAGATTGTTTTTCTGTTGCAATTGTTGTGTACCTACGGTATTTTCTTTGATCGCCAAAATCATTTCCTGAGGCTTTTGGCCTGTATAAACGGCGGTATTTTGGGTAAAATCAAACGCAACAGAATCTGCTGAAAGCCAGGCCGGTTGGGCATTATCCCGGCGTAATAACATATGGAGTCTGGGTTCATCCACCATCGTGAATGGATTGCCTTTGTAGTGGTAAGTAAGGCGGTACGAATCCGCTTCGGAAGACAGATAATGCACCCCGAAATATCGCTGGTTATCCACCAAAACACAACCTTGAGACGGCTCCAGCACATTGGGGGTTTCTTTCGTAAAGTAGAGGTGCGCAAAAGAAGGCGCACCATTTATGTCTAATACCAGACTGTCGCCACTGGGCAATGCCACACGCAAATCAGAAACATTGTTGTAAGCATATACGCTGTGCGTGCCCAAAGGTGCAGCAGAGCGTTTCCACAAGTTGACCGGAGCGCCCAATACCTGGCCCTCGGTATTCCCTGCTGTAGCATGGGCCGTTTGGCCCTCCATCTGGTCGAACCGGAAATAGGCGGCAAGCCCGGCTTCATCCCCTTGCAGTTTTTGACACATATCGGCGCGGATTTCAGCCAGGCTCCGGGCGTAATCCCAAAGTCGTACCTCATCTATTTTTCCTCTAAACGTATATCCACCCGCATAAGCCCCTGCGTACAGATTGGGATCGTTGTGCGGAGGCACATTCAGAGCCTCACTAACTAAAAATCCATTGCGGTAAAGGCGCATAGCTGCCTCGGCTTCATCGTAGGTAAGGGTCACGTGGGTCCATTCAAAAGGATTGAGTGGCGTTTGATCCGTCACCTGAAACCAGGCGCCGTTGTGTCCTGCACTCAGGTGAAAGCTGCTGCCGAATGATGGCGCCCAAAAAGCCGTGTTTCCTGATCCGGAAAGAATATTATTGCCTAAACCTCCTCCAAGCCAGTAAATCCAGGCCTCTTTGGTATAGGAATTACCCAATACAGATCCCAAAAAAATACAGTCGTCCTGCCCGTCTAACTGCACACAATTTCCCGGGCCCGACATGATGCCCGGAATATCATAATTGGGCAATGAAGTGTGGTTTTCTATGAGCAGGTTGTAAAAGCTAAACATGCCGTAGCCGGCGTTGTTGAGTACCCAACCCGAGGCATCACCGGTGTTACCGGCATGACCGGTATACGAAATACCCAGGGTGGGGTCGTACACGGGTTGATCCAGTTCCAGCCAAATTTTGTTTCCGGAAGCGCTGATTCCGATTACAGAACTACCACCGCCAGTGAAAATAAAATCCGCACTGCTGGCCGGCAGCGCCACTACAGAATCAGCATCTGTGCTGATTTCAATCAGGGTATTGGTGTCGTTCGCATATCGCGCAGATATTGCCTGAATGTTCAATTGAGGCACATCCGGAACCTGATAAAGGTCTTTCGCCAGGTGATAATACAGTTTTTCACCTAATTTTTCATACCCGCTTACAGCGTAGTGACAGCCATCGTGCCCTACGATGCCATTGGCCGTTAGGGAATGGGTATTGGGCAGGTAAAGCGCAAAATCTTTCTGGTATTGTCGTAGTTGTAAAGAGGGCGCCCCGCAACCTTCGCGCACCTGCACCACATAATATGCTTCAATGGAGGGGTAATCCGCGCGCCAGTCTTCGTGCAGCGCTTCAAACAGGGTTTTGTGGATCAGGGCGCGGTCGCCGTCAGATTCTCCCTGATAATAAATCATGGCCCGAATGTGTGCATCTATTTTGCCGTTCTGCAGGCGTTTCAATAATCGACCGTAATTGGTGGCCGCATCAGATGGGAGTGCATCATTGCGCTGAAAAAACTCAATGGGTTTGCCCGGATCTGCGCCATTAACCACTGCCACCGGTATTTGCAAGTTTGCCTGCAACAGATTGGCCATGCGCAAGGCCCATTGCCCAATGGAACCAGGTGTGAAGTAGCCGTTGCCTTCTGCTATATACCATTGGGTATCAGTGAAATTATTCGGATCCGAATTGCCATAACAGCGTATAAAAGGCGATTGCCAAATATTGGCGTCGCCATTGTAAGCCACCGCCTGTGCATTGGATTGCCCTTGGACAGCGATTATATCGCCTGCCACCACCTGATTGGCCGTGGCGAGCTGAGAAACGCCTGAAGCTGATTTTTCTGTCAATTCAAAACGATATTCCACCAGAGCCGCCGGGATAGGAACCGGTATCAAAAAAGTATCCACCGGAAAATCCTGCAACGCATAAGCCCATCTTGAGATCGGACCAACAGAGGGTTCCAACTGCAGAATCAGGCTGTCTGCTGAGCCTGGTGCACGAACACCCCGGATATGCACCTCCGCCTGGTTGGTTTGAAGGTTACGTGGATAAAGTTGCAGATTTTGGGGAAATTCGAGCAATGTAGTCTGAGCGGATAAAGCTTCACCGAGCAGCAGAAAGAGTGGAAGGAATTTCATAAACAGAGCCAAAGGTGCAATTATGCCTTTTCCAGGCTAATGAAGATTTGTATCAGCGCACGCCCACGTGCGGAAAGTTTGTATTCAATATGAAGCGGTTTTTCCCGAATCACTGTTTTATCCAGCAACCCGGCTTCTTCCATTTCGCGCAATGCGACAGCAACAGATTGCTTGCTCGCTCCCGGTAACTGACGCAATAAGGCGTTGAACCGCAGCGGTCCATCCAAGGCAAGTCTAAATATTTGCGGCTTCCATTTACCCGACAATTGCCGGAGCAAGCCTTCCGCAGGGCAATTTTCTCCATCAGCCGTAACTTCAGGGGTAGTCAAGATTTTTTGACTCATTGTATGTTAATCTAAAGGGTCTGACCTTTGTGCCATCCAGCAAATCCGAATATTATGTACAGAATTTCTTTGCTCTTACTCCTTGCTGTTGCCAGCGCCTGCAACGGTCAAAACAACAAACTTTCTATGACAACCAACAATCCTTTATTGTGTGATGTTCAAACCGGACTCTGTGTGAACCCGGTTTCTGACCTGAAAGACGCAAATGCAGCCAAACCTGTGCGCATCATTTATTTCACAGATCCTATTTGTTCTTCCTGCTGGGGTATCGAACCTATGCTTCGCCGTCTGAAACTGGAATACGGCGATGTTGTGGATATTGAGTATCACATGGGAGGACTTCTGCCTTCCTGGGAGGTCTACAACAGCGGCGGAATCAGTAAACCCAGCGACGTGGCACACCACTGGGACGAAGTGAGTGTGCATTTTGAAATGCCTATTGACGGGGATGTTTGGCTTGAAGATCCGTTACCGTCTTCATATCCGCCCAGTGTGGCCTTTAAAGCTGCGCAATTGCAGGATCAGCAAAAAGCCGTTCAGTTTCTGCGTCGTATTCGGGAAATGGTGTTTTTGGAGAAAAAAAACATCACCAGGTGGGAAAACCTGGAAAAAGCAGCAGCGCAGGCAGGTCTGAATACCGACCAGTTCAAACTTGATTACGAAGGGAGCGCACAAACACTGTTTCAGGAAGACCTCGCATTGGGTCGCAGTTTGAATGTCCGAAGCTTTCCAACCCTGATCTATACCGATGCAGAGCAGCAAAAACTTGTTTTGAAGGGCGTCAGGCCTTACGAACATTTTGAACAAACCTTACTGGCGCTTTTTCCGGATGCTTTGAAAAAAGGATACGACAAAAGTCCGGATGCCTTGTTCAGGTACTATTCAACACTAACCACAAAGGAATTTGCCGTGCTTGCCAATGTTTCTATGGAGGATGCCGAAAAAACGCTTAGAAACCTGCTCGCAAACGGGGCAATAAAAATGTTCAAAACCAAAAATGGCCCCCTCTGGGTGAGTGAACGCGGGTAGGAACGCGGATTCTTTTGGGGGAACGCGGATGACGCGGGTGACGCGGATTTTTTTGGGGGAACGCGGATGACGCGGGTGACGCGGATTTTTTTTGGGGGAACGCGGATGACGCAGGTGACGCGGATTATTTTGGGGGAACGCGGATGACGCGGGTGACGCGGATTTTTTTTTGGAACGCGGATGCCGCAGATGACGCGGATTTAAAAAATTGCCTCTGGCAATTTTAGGGTTGAAAAGAGCTAAAATCTCAAATTCCCTTAAAAAAGGCTGCCGAAGGCAGCATAAAAATCCGCGTCATCTGCGTCATCCGCGTTCCATAACAAATCCGCGTCATCCGCGTCATCCGCGTTCCATAACAAATCCGCGTCACCTGCGTCATCCGCGTTCCAAAAAATCCGCGTTCAAACCCGCGTTCTTAATCGGGTTCGAAGCCAAGTACAATACTGAATCGGGCGTAATCTGACAATTTCCGACTTGGATACAATTCTGGTTTATCAATACCGATACCATAGTCGAAGCCAAGGGTACCAAACATGGGCAGGAACACACGCAAGCCCATACCAACGGAACGCTTGATGTCAAATGGATTGAAATCTGCCGCTTTAGCCCAGGCGTTACCGCCCTGTGCAAATGCCGTCACGAATATGGTGCTTTGCGGGTTAAGCGATATCGGATAACGCAATTCCACTGTGTATTTATTGAACACACCTGCACCTCCCGTAAACCGGGCCATGATATCAGAAGTGTTGTAGCCACGAAGCGATATGATATCTCGGGCGTTCAAACCAAAATTCTGGTTGTTCAAACCATCGCCCCCTAACTCAAAACGCTCGAATGGGCTGATACTGGTTTTGTCGCTCCAGCGACTCAGAATACCAATTTTTGCTTGCGTTTTGAGTACCAGTTTACCAATTAATGTGGTGTACCACTCGGCATCCACGCGCCATTTAAGGTATTCAGCATAATTGTACAATTCGTTTACATTAGCAGTCTGGTAAAAGTCACGACTTTTAAACCAGGAATATGGCGGTGTGGCATTCAGTTTGACAGAAAGCAATGAACCCTGCTTAGGGAAGATCGGATCATTTATACTGTTTCGTGCAAGCGTAAGACCTAAACTATAGTTGTGCACAATCCCGTCGGAAATTACCCGACCCTGGTCGTCGCGGAATGCGAAGGAAAGTGCATTGGTCAGTTTGAGCGATTGGATGTCGGCATCTGCCCGGAAAATAAAGTTGTCGTCTGGCCATTTCAATCGGGTACCGAATCCTACCGTGCCCTGCATGATTTCTAATTTTTGGTAGCTGTCGGATCCGGAGAACCCGGAAGCAAACCTGTTGTAGAAACCCGCTACAGTAAGAGAATTGGGTTTTTTACCACCCATCCATGGTTCAGTGAAAGAAATGTTGTAAGATTGGAAACGCTCTCCGGCTGTTTGGCCCCGCAAACTGAAACGTTGACCGTCACCCTGTGGAAGCGGATTCCAGGCTTCCCTGTTTTTGATATTCCGAATGGAGAAGTTGTTGAACGTTACCCCAAGCGTACCTATCACACCTCCACGACTAAAGGCGGTTTGAGGTTGATAACCAGCGGAAAGCTCTAATTGATCCGAAGGTTTTTCTTCTACCGTATACTCAATATCAACCGTGCCACGCTCCGGATTTACCGGAGTGTTTATGTCTAAAGCTTCCGGATTGAAATAGCCCAGATTCACAATTTCCCGTTGGGAACGAATGATATCAGCCCGACTGAATTTATCCCCAGGACGTGTGAACAATTCCCTGCGAATGATGTGTTCGTGAGTGCGGTCGTTGCCTTTGATTACCACACGATCAATAGTAGCCTGTGGACCTTCATAGATACGCAATTCCAGGTCAATGGAGTCGCTATCAATAGAGGTCTCAACCGGATCCACACGGAAAAACAGGTAACCGTTGTCTAAGTACAGGGAGGAAATATCCCTACCGTCCTGACTGAAAGACAGGCGGGTGTTCAGCAGTTCCTGATTGAAAACATCTCCTTTTTTGATACCAAGCACCTGATCGAGGTATTTGGTTTCATAAAGGGTGTTTCCTTTCCATTCAATATTACGGAAGTAATACCGGTTACCTTCTTCTATTGTCAGGTGAATGAGCAGTTCTCCTTTTTTGTTGCGCCAAATGCTGTCTTTCGCAACCCGTGCATCTCTGAACCCAAGGGTGTTATAATAGGATTCAATCTTTCGTTTATCTTCTTCATATAATTCCCGAACCAGCTTTGATTTTTTGAAAATCTTGCGTTTTCGGTGCGTTTCTTTCATTTTTTTGCGCAAAACCCGCGGCTTAACATGGTCGTTCCCGGAGAACGTCACGTTTTTGATTTTGATTTTTTTGCCCGGCGTAATCACAAATTCAAGGCGGGTTGCATTGGTGGCTTTTTCATCCGGATATGAATTGATTTTTACACGGGCATTCATGTACCCCTTTTCCACGTAAGACTCTTCCATTTCGCTGATCAGGGTAGCCTTCACATTATCGGTGAGAATGGCTCCTTTTTGCAAAAACTTGTTGATAATCTCGTTTAGATCATCGTGTTTGCTCTTTTTTACCCCAACAAAGGAGTGACGCGTGTACCGTGGAAGCTCCTTTACAGCGATTTCCAGGAAAATCTTGTCGCCAACCGTGCGCTCCTGAATGATTTTTACATCCGTGAATAGCTTCAAGCCCCACAGTGTTCGAACAGCATTGGCAAAATCAGTACCCGGTACACGCACTTTTTTGCCCACACGCAGCCCGGAAAGGGAGATGAGCGTGCCTGCATCGGCATATTGGATTCCGGAAACGCGAACGCCACCAATTTCATAGTCTTTTTGCTGGGAATAATCCAGCGTGGGAAGCAGGCTGTCCGGTTGTTGGGCATACAAGGTACCTGATATAACCATCAACAGTACCAGTGTACCGAGTGCTTTAATAATGCCCTGACACATACGTTCAGCAATGGGGTTTATATTAGACAAAAAATTCATGTTCAAATGTATTGGGCGCATTGGTTAAGCGCTGATATCCTGAATGCTAAAAACGAAAGTGAATTATTGCCGGCGTGCAGCGGATATGCCGATCATTTCCTGAAGGTTTGGACAGCTCATGAATAAATCTCCTACACTCAGGTAGGTGGTATTGAGCTTTTCAAGCACCCATTTTTCGGTGTATTCTCCTTTTTTCTGTTCCAACGCGGCCATCTGAATTTTGCCATAATCTTGTTTCAGATCCGCTTTGTGTGGTTTAGACCGACTCACCAATTGCACCAGGCGAAATAAATCACTTCCATCCTGACCTTTATATTGAAAAGCTGCAGCGATATCACCTTCTTTTAGGCCGTCGATGGCAAAAAAGACGGAAGTTTCCAGGTCACTAACTTCAAAAAAGGTATTTCCGGTCCGTGGATTAGCCACACGGCCATCATTATTGTAACTCTGTTGATTTTTGTCGCCAAACCGTTTTACTGCCTCAGTAAAGGTCATTTTACCATCCCGAATTTGCTGCCTTAGGGTGTCCAGGCTGTTTTTTGCCCTTTCCAGATCAGCATCAGTAATTTCAGGTTTGATCAAAATATGCCGACAATGTATCAGGTTACCCCTGCGTTCCAGCAGTTGAATAATGTGGAACCCAAATTCGGTTTCAATAACCGGGCTAATTTGATTGGCTTCCAGTTTGTAGGCCATAGCCTCAAACTCGGGTACAAAGGTGCCCCGTTTTTGAAAGCCTAAATCGCCTCCCTGGGCGCCACTTCCCGGGTCGTCGCTGAATTTTTTAGCCAATTCAGCAAAATCTTCCCCTTGTTCAGCAATTCGTTTGCGAATATCCTCCAGGCGTTTTTTAGCATTGGAATGCTCTTCCGGGCTCACTTTGGGCTTGTACACAATTTCCCGAATCTCCACTTCTGCATTAAAATAGGGGAGAGAATCTTTGGGAATATTGCTGAAAAAACGCTGCACTTCCAATGGCGTAATGGTGGCCTTTTCTGTCACCTTACCTTGCATACGTTCTGCAAGAAGCTGATTGCGCATATCGGTGCTGAGCATGGATTTCATATCAGAAACACTTTGGCCATAAAACTCTTCAATGGCCTTATCATCCTGGTTGAAATAAGCACGCAAACGTTCAATACGCGCATCAATCTGTGCTTCAACCTCTTCATCCTTCACTTCAACGGAGTCGAGCTTCGCCTGATTGACCAATAGTTTTTGCACAATGAGGTTCTGCAACACAAAACATTGATAATCAGGAGGCAAGGTGGGTTGATCTTTTTTGGCAAAATTGTATTGCTCCTGCACCTCGCTGAGCAAAATAATTTCACCACCCACGGTAGCCACTACACGGTCAATGATGGCTTTGTCTTGCTGCGCCGATAGGCTTACCGGCAGAAGCAGAAGGAGTATAAAACGGAGTTTCATGGTCATCAATGAATGCTTTATTGCATGATTTTTATGTTCTCTCTTCTCAATTCTTTCTGATACAATTCTTCTTTCCATTTATCCAGCAGTTCCTGCTTTCGGCGATGCTGAATAATTTTCAA
>JAEUUS010000038.1 GCA_016787545.1 Saprospiraceae bacterium | reverse complement strand
GTAATCGCGCATGATGTTTTCCAAATGAACATCGAGGTGGCGAAAAAAATCAAGCGCCTGAGTCAAAAATTCGAGCATTGTGTATGTGTTGATTGGATGGTCTGCGAGGAAGTCTATTGAATGATCAGAGGTTGCATTGATCTACGTCCGGAAAGGTGTAATACTTCCACCCAGTAATAGCCTTTGGGCAAAAATTGGACAGATATTTCGCCTTTAACGGAAGGGGTCTGAGATGCCCCCATCTTTATGCCAAGGAGATCAAAAATTTGGAGTGAAACCAACTGACCGTTTTTTGATTCGAATTGCACCCAATCTTTGGCAGGATTGGGCCAAATCAAGATTTCTTCGGCAAAGCTGTTTTCTGGCGAGCTTGTTTGCACCAAACAATTGGGTGGTACATCCGGGCACCAGCAGCGGTTGGCTAATGTGCAGTCTATTACAAATGGATTGGGTTTACCTTCCTGATAGGGTGCAATACGCCAGGTTTTGCGCAACTCTACGGAATCTGCCGGATCCTGCTGAGCCCATTGACAAAGGGTATTGCGCTGTAATTCAAAATAATTGGGATCTGCCAGGTTCGCCTGTGCCTGGTACATGGTGTAAAAATAGAATACAGAACGCGCCAGGTCTCCTTTCACCGATTCGCGGGGTTCAAAAGCATCAGAACGTTGCTCGGAATAAGCGTCTATATTGGTAGCGGGAATACTGGTATACAACTGATTACCAATAAACCACTTCTGGGTTTGTGCATCCGGGATATCCGTGTATGGCGAATTACCTCTGGCCTCATTTACTGCCACCCGGGTTGGATACAAATGGTGCATATCACTGCGGGCATTGCCATCAGCGGCGCCTTTAGCCTGAGGGTAAGCATGCTCGGTGTTCATCCCGTTGGTTCCGCCCCCCTGAAAAATATACTGGGTTGGATCCTGTGTTGGATCCAGATAAAGCGTATGTCCGGAATAAATACAACGCAAGCTGTCGTCGTCAATAGCCAACACCTTGGCATACAATGTATCCCGTGCATTGGCATAGTCGAGTACGGTCAGTGGTCTGTACCGCGATGCGACACTGTCAATCAGTTCAGCTCCGTTCAATCCTGGGAAAACAACTTGGAAGCCCTGCGCAGACAGCATCAAGGAGTTGAGGCAGAGTAAAAAAGGAATAAAAAACAAGCGCATTGGCACACGGAATTTACAAAAACCGCGCGAAGGTAGGAGGTTTATAGTGAATCCCGTTCCCTGGCGCCACATTCGCGGTATATTGACCGAATGTACCACTTGGTTGTGCCTCACAAATTATCATATTCATAAATCGGGTGCTCCATATGGGTACCCGGGGCTATATCAAACAGGGTATGTATGATACCGTCTGCCAGGTTATATACCCATCCATGGATATGGGGAGCATCCCATTCCTTCCAGGCACGCTGAACAATAGAGGTTTTGGCCAGGTTGTTTACCTGTTCAATAATATTCAGTTCAATAAGCCTGTTCAGCCTGTTTTGATCGTCTTTGATGGCCTCCAGTTCATCACTGTGAAAGCGGTAAACATCCTTTATGTTTCGCAACCATTTATTGATAATGCCCAAAGAATTGCGGCCCATTGCCGCCTTCACCCCACCACAACCATAATGGCCGCAGACAATAATATGTTTTACTTTCAACACTTCCACTGCGTACTGCAACACGGAAAGCAAATTCAAATCAGTGTGTACCACCATATTAGCCACATTACGGTGGATAAATATTTCACCTGGTTTGGTTTGGGTAATTTGGTCAGGTGGAACCCGGCTGTCTGAGCACCCAATCCACAGAATTTCAGGGGTTTGTACGTTTACCAGCCGTTCAAAATAGTCAGGATCTTCCTGCAATTTTGCTTTGGCCCAGGACTTATTGTCTTGTAGTAGTCGTTCGTAGATCATGGGTGTAATTTTAAAATAATCCTATCAAACAAGAAGATGACAATCCTGTTCACCTGTGCTTGACAAGAAGCCATCTCAAACCTTCAAAAAAATTTGGGTAAAAACCTGCCAACCCGTTTCTGGTATTCCTGATAGGCCGGATACTTCCCTGCTGATATTTTTTCGCTGAAGTCAGAGCTACCCAGAAACAACAACATCAACAACAGGGCTCCAGCAAACGACCAGTTTAACCACCTGCCCGTGGCAGCGACACTGAACAGGTAAAAACTCAGCCAGATAGCCTGTTCAGAGGCATAATTCGGGTGGCGCACCACCGACCACAGGCCTCGGGCGCAGAAACCATTGCTATATTCTTCGCCCAATGGTTCTCCTGCCGCAATCCGGCGGTATTTTTCCTTTTGGAAATTCCACTGTTGCTGATCTGCCACGGTTTCTGTTGCTACAAATCCCAAAAACAAGGCTGCTGCCAGGTAATCCAGGGCATTCAAAGGTGTGTTGCCGCCCTGCCATGCGGCAACTGTGGGCAGGGTAAACAACAGGATAAGCCCGTTTTGATACAGAGAAATAAAAAACAAATTGAACAAGCCCCAGGATAAACGGCCGCCCAGCAGTGGATTTTGCCGCAAAACACTCCAGCGGTAATCTTCCTCTCCTTTCCAGGGTATCCAATGGTAACCACCCCGTCTGGCAAAGTTAAAGGTGAGGCGCAATGCCCAAATAGTAGCCAAAACGGCCATGAGTGTAATGCGGTCTGAAAATCCGCTTTGAGCCGCTATATACCAGACATATACCACTGGAATGATGCTCCACAATTTGTCTACCTGGCTGTAGTTCCGGGTCAATTCGCTCACCACAAAACAAGTGAGCGCTACTCCCAGCATGATTTTCAATAAAGCACCCAGTGCAGTCCAATGTTCAGGGGCCAGTGGCTGATCGTAATAAAAAGCCACAAATGGCAGGGCCAGCAAAGTGGCAATCAATAAAAGTATGGTTCGAAGCATAAACAGGTTTCGTTTCTTTGGGCGAAAATAATCAGTCTGTGGACATTGCAGTTACCGGGGCATCCGGACGAATCGGAAATGTGGTGGTTCGGCAATTAATTCAGGCCGGACACCAGGTGCGGGTACTCCAGCGCCGGGAAAGTCCTTCTCTGGCCGGACTTCCCGTAGAACCTGTGCACGGTCATCTGTTGGATACAAGGGCGCTACATGACTTGTGTAAAGGTGCTGACGCCGTGATTCACCTGGCCGCCGTCATTTCCATTCAGGGAGATCCGGATGGGAAAGTGCATCAGGCCAACGTGGAAGGCACCCGGAACGTGTTAAATGCCGCGCTTTCAGCCGGTTCAAGAAGAATAATCTGTTTCAGTTCGGTGCACGCCTTTCAACAA
>JAEUUS010000108.1 GCA_016787545.1 Saprospiraceae bacterium | reverse complement strand
GGTATTAACTCGGCGGGGCGTTCTATTTGTGTGTGTGCGTGGTGAATGCCATTTAGTTAGGCGGCCATCGGGGCTCTCAAAGCGTAAATCTTTCGGCCTGCGTAGATAGCGGCCAGTACGAGTGTGTAAGTGAAAGTGGCTGTCATGGTTATTCTTGTTCGGTTTAGTGATTAAAAAAGAGAACGGTTTCCAGGAATTAACTTGGTACAGAATGGAACGCGCGCGTTGCCAGATTCGCTGCCAGATTTTTGAAAAAAAATGAAATATTTTTTAATTTATTGATTGTCAAGTATTTAAACCGAAAAAATAGATGATACAATGCATTTTTTTTCAATCTACGAAAATTTTCGTAGAAAAATTTGCAACTACGAACACTTTCGTAGAATCTTTGCAGTAGAAAAGTTTACCACGCTGAATATGATATCCAAACCTACCGACTCGGAGCTCGAGATTTTGCACATTCTGTGGGCGCAGGGTCCATCCACGGTCCGGACCGTGAACGACCTGCTCAACGAACAACGCCGCAGCAGTTTGAAGGCCAAAGATTCTGCCGGCTACACCACCACGCTCAAGCTGATGCAAATCATGTTTGAAAAAGGATTGGTGAGCAGGCAGGAAGAAGGCCGGACGCACATTTACACAGCCATGGTACAGGAAAGCGACACCCAGGATCTGCTGCTTCAGGATTTTGTGGACAATGCTTTCCGGGGAAGCACCGCCCGGCTGGTGATGCAGGCATTGGGCAACCACGAGGCTAGTTCGGAGGAACTGGATGAAATCAAGGCGCTGATTGCCAAAATCGAACAGGGTAAATAAACCAACCACTAAACATTTAAGCTATGACACCAATAACGGATGCCTTTTTCCGCGCTTTAGGCTGGGTTTTGGCTCATTCCCTGTGGCAGGGCGCCTTGGTTGCGCTGGTTTTGCTCATGCTGCTCCCGCGGCTGCGCTCAGCCCGTCAACGTTACCTGGCGGCCTATCTCACCCTGATGGGATTGTTTTTGGCAGCAATTGGTACTTTTCTATGGAAGTTTGAACCGGCAACGGTTACTACAACCACCTTCTCTGCCCCGGCAACCAATATCACCCTCTCCAACATCTGGTGGACCGGCGATGTGCTGGCAAGCTCCCTTCCGGAACAATTTTGTGCCTGGATGGACGCCAACCATACCCTCATTGTAGCCCTCTGGCTGTCTGGTCTGGTGTTCTTTTTGTTTCGTCTGGGTGGTGGACTACTAGGTGTGCATCGTCTGCGGACGCGCGGCGTGCGTGCCCTTGATACCCAATGGCAGGAAAAAACGCAGTTAATCGCCCAAAAAATGGGCATACAAGGAAACATCCGTTTGCTGGAATCGGCTCTGGTGAGGTCGCCCCTTACCCTGGGCTGGCTCAAGCCCCTGATCCTGTTGCCCATCGGGTTTATCAACCAGCTTTCTGTGGCCGAAGTAGAAGCAGTACTGGCCCACGAACTGGCGCATATTGCCCGGCGCGACTGGTTTTTCAACCTTTTGCAAGCATTTGTTGAAACCCTGTTTTACTACCATCCGGCCGTTTGGTGGATATCGCAAATCATTCACCGGGAACGGGAAAATGCCTGCGACGATGCCGCACTGGCCGTTACCGGAAACCCCATCGCTTTTGCCAGAGCATTGGTGCAGGTACAGGAGCTGGCCACTCCTGCGCCGGCGCTTGCCATGGCACTCAGCGGCAAACGGTATACCCTGCTCGACCGGGTACGCCGAATCCTGAATCAAGCACCACAACAACAACATCAAGTTATGGAAAAAATCACAGCAACCGTCATACTGGTCGCACTACTGGCCCTGGTGGGCCTGAGGGCCAATACGCCGTCGGGCATTGAACAAGCCCTGGCGCAAATCACCGAATTCCCGTCGGCACTCTTCGGATTTGATCAGGAAGAAATTCCTTCTGATACTGTACCCAAACCCAAGGTAACCCAAAAAATTACCCGTGAAGATGGCAACAAACGCGTTGAAGCCGAATACCAAAACGGCGAACTCACCAAATTATCCATAGATGGGAAAGAAATTCCGGCAGCAGAATTCCCTGAACATGAGGATCTGGTGGATGAACTTACAGAAGACCTGCCTGTGCCCCCTGCTCCACCCTCACCACCTGGCGCACCGGCATTCCC
>JAEUUS010000285.1 GCA_016787545.1 Saprospiraceae bacterium | reverse complement strand
GTGGCTTCTACAATGCTGGGCGAATCATACACGGCTTGTTCTACCACACCAAAACCGTGGTTTTGGCTGGTAATTTCGCTCAGGCCGGTAACCAGGTTTTTCACCGGATGGTTCAAACCGCGGTGGCCGTGGTGCAGTTTATAGGTAGGAATGCCGGCGGCCAGGGCCAGGAGTTGTTGCCCCAAACAAATGCCGAACATGGGTTTGCCGCTGGCCAGCATTTTTTTGGCCGTTTCTACAGCATAAGGCATGGAAGCCGGGTCGCCAGGACCATTGGAGAGGAAAAAACCGTTCGGATTCCAGTTTTGTACCGTTTCAAAATCTGTTTTTGCCGGGAAAACCTGCAGGTAACAATCGCGCTGATCAAAGCAGCGCAGGATGTTCTTTTTTACCCCGTAATCCATCACTGCAACCCGGAATTTAGCTTCCGGATTGCCAATGAAATAAGGTTCTTTGGTGCTCACCGTACTGGAAAGCTCGAGGCCTTCCATGCTTGGCGTTGCCGCCAAACGACGCTTGAGTTCGTCCAAATCATCAATTTCAGAGGAAATAATGCAGTTTTGAGCGCCGCGCTCCCGGATATGTTGCACAATAGCGCGGGTATCCACATCCTGAATCGCTACCAGACTTTCCTGTTCGAAATAATCCTGAATGCTGCGATGGGCGTTGAGGCGACTGTACGGTACATTGAAATTGCGGCATACAAAACCGGCAATTTTGATGCCGTTACTCTCAATTTCTTCGTCATGAATTCCGTAGTTGCCAATATGGACATTGGTTGCCACCAATATCTGGCCGGTATAGGAGGGATCAGTAAATATTTCCTGGTAACCGGTCATGCCGGTGTTAAAACAGATTTCGCCGGTGGTTGTACCTATTTTGCCGGCAGCTTTGCCGCGAAAGTAGGTGCCATCTTCGAGGAGGAGAATTGCGTTTGCCATTGATATGATTTGGGGCGCAAAGGTCGAAATAAAAAGGGATTTCAAGGAAGAAAATCGAGGGCCTAATCCCCCAATGTTAAGTTTTGGCCGTTTATGGAAACTTAACATTAAATCTGTGTTAAGTCTGGGAAATTTGTGGGCTCAATCATCATGATAAAACAATGAAAAAGAAGCTCCAACAACTGATGCAGGATAGCCGATTGGCCGGCAATGCCGAGTGGAATACCTTGCAAAAAGGCCTTCAACAGGCCAAAAAGAAATACGACAAGGCCAAATCCGATAAGGAAAAAGCTAAAATTGCCTGGAAAAATGCCGAAGAAACCAATGGTAAAAAAGATGCTGATTTACTCACAACCTTAAGCATCCGGTTTCACCAGGCCAAAGCCATGCAACATTTTCATAAACTGGCTTATAAACTGGCTGAATACCAACAAAAACGCTGGCTCGAAAATTACGGCGATGCGCAGGCCGATCAGCCGGCAATGCTCATGATTGATCCTAAAAAAATGGGTCGTAAGTCCAAACCTGTATCTCCAAAAAAGGCTAAATCTGTATCCATGTCCACTAAAAGGTCTTCCAAAGCACCTGAGTAGAAAATTTTGCGTGAAAATTCCTCCCGGCAGGCTGGCGTTCGCGTCAACCTGCCTTTTTTTGTGCCCGATATGTTGCATCAGGTTCCTAATAGTTTCGAAGCGCTACAATCTTTACTGGATCAGGCTGTAACCCGGTTCAATCATCCAGGCTTTATTGCCGATGACCCCATTTCCATTCCTCACCGTTTTCACAAGCTTCAGGATCGGGAAATCATGGGTTTTTGGGCGGCAACCTTGGCCTGGGGACAAAGAAAAACCATTATCCAAAGCGCTTCCAGACTGGTTAATCTGATGGACGGAGCGCCATACGATTTCATCCTGAATCATACCGAGCAGGATCGGGCAAGATTTGAATCCTTCAAACACCGCACCTTTCAGGCAACCGACACTTTATGGTTTTTGGCGTTTTTTCAGGAATATTATCGCAAAAACACAACATTAGAAACTGCTTTTGCCCGTCATCTTTCACCAGACAGCCTAACTGTTGAACAAGCGCTTGCTGGTTTTCACCGCGATTTTTTTGATCACCCTTACGCGCCTGAACGCACGCGTAAGCACGTAGCCACTCCTGAACGTGGGAGTACCTGCAAACGAATGAATATGTTTCTTCGCTGGATGGTGAGAAAAGACACCACAGGTGTTGATTTCGGCATTTGGAACCAAGTCCGTCCGTCGCAGCTACTTATTCCGCTTGATGTTCATGTAGACCGCATCGCTCGCCGACTCGGACTTCTCGAACGCCGCCAAACAGATTGGCAGGCAGTTTTGGAGCTCACCGCCAGGCTCCGCGAATTTGATGAAAGGGACCCTGTTAAATATGATTTTGCGCTCTTCGGCATGGGCGTTTTAGAATGTTGAACGCAGATTTTTTGGAACGCGGATTTGGATATGGAACGCGGATGACGCGGGTGACGCGGATTTTAGGGGAACGCGGATGACGCGGATGACGCGGATTTTTCTGCTGCCTTCGGCAGCCTTTTTAGGAGAATTTGAGATTTTTAGCTTCTGTTTATCACAAAATTGCCGCAGGCAATTTTCAAAATCCGCGTCACCCGCGTCATCCGCGTTCCAAAAAAATCCGCGTCATCTGCGTTCCAAAAAAATCCGCGTCACCCGCGTCATCTGCGTTCCAAAAAAAAATCCGCGTCACCCGCGTCATCCGCGTTCCAAAAAAAATCCGCGTCACCCGCGTTCCAAAAAAATCCGCGTCACCCGCGTCATCCGCGTTCCCCCAAAAAATCCGCGTTCCCTGACCGCGTTCCAAAAAAAAATCCGCGTTCCCTGTAACCTGCGTTCCAACATTGCTGTCAGAGTAGGTATTGAAAACGAAAACCACTTTTCATTCACAAAAAAACATCTACATTATGGAACCAGGAATTGTTGTTTTTGCCATACCTATTGCTGCCTTTGTGATGGTTGTTGCCATCCGATATCTGGAAAGCAAAGAAAATCTATCCATGATAGAAAAAGGCTTGAACCCTGCCGAGCACAAACGTCAGCGCCGACAAGCTAATCCTTCAATCACCCTGAAAAATGCGCTGTTGTTTATTGGCGCAGGTCTGGGTTTGTTGCTGGCGATTGTAATCACCAACATGTTTAACCTGGACGACCAGAGCAGCACAGGGGTTTTCTTTGCCCTGATTGCCATCTTTGGAGGTGCCGGTATGTTGGGGGCTTATATGTACGAACGCAAAAATCCGCCAGATCCAATGGGTTAACCCCAGCTCTCTTCAGCACAATGCCGCGGAAATACAAGGGACATCCTATGTATTTCCGCGGCATTGTGCTTTTATACCCGCCCCAACATCCGCTTACCGATAAACAATCTGCAAATATTTCTGCTCCAATTTTTCGTAACTCATCCAATAAATCAGCATAAATATGGTGAACCCAAAAAGCCAGACAGGGGCAGTAAGGAAGCTCAACATAGCCAGCCAAACAATAAATAGTCGCGAATACTCCAAATGAAATACCCAGTCGCGACGATCAAGAATAGCGCCGCAGTTAATGAGTGTAAGCATAATAAACAGGGTGGCCAGTACCAGATGGAAGGTGCTCAGATAAGCTTTGAACAAAATGACCAGAAACAGAAAGACCATAATTAAACCTGTTTGCCACATCACATACCCATTGAAATCCCGGGTAGGAGGCTTTACTTTTTTGGGCCCATCTATCCGATATTTCCGTTCAAGAATTAGCCGGATCTGAGGATCCAATATTTCCGGACGCCCAAACAAAATGCCCAGTTTCTGGCGAATACCTTTGGCCCGCTTTACAGCATAAGCCAGTTCAAAAATATAATGAAAATGCTGCCAGAGAAAACTGTGACTTTCTAATTGTTTGGTCAAGCCATATACCGGTTCCTCTTTTTCCGGTTCAAACGTCCCGAAAATATAGTCCCAAAAAATAAACACATTCCCATAATTTTTGTCCAAATACTGCTCATTTGTAGCATGATGTACCCGATGGTGGGAAGGCGTTACAAGGATATATTCCAGCCAGCCAAGTTTGTTGATCGTTCTGGTGTGGGTAAAAAACGGATACACTCCATGTACCAACAACACCACGGAAATCATGGGCGCCGAAAATCCAATAATAGGTAAAATGGCCCAAAAACAAGTACGGACAGCAGCCTGGAAAATGGTTACCCGGGTCCCGGTGGTGAAGTTATAATCCTCACTCTGGTGGTGTACGATATGAAGACTCCAAAAAAGGTTGACCTCATGGCCAAACCGGTGGTACCAATAAAATACCAGGTCAGTACATAACAATAAAACCACCCACCAAAACAACGTGGAGGGTATCTCAAAAATAGCAAAATGCGCGTGGAGATAGTCGTAGAAAAAATAAAAAAGAACCGCTACAAATATATCCATGGATCGCTCTGCGATTCCAATATTCAGGTTACTGATCACTCTTGAAAAATGGAAAAACTGTTTTCCCTGGCGACGGGAAACCCAGTATTCCACCAGCATAAAAAAGCAGAAAAACGGCACTGCTAAGGCCAAAAAATTAAGATTTTTCATTTTTATCCTGAATTTTTAACCTCCCCAACATGCTCTATTGCATGTTTTGGAATTGACCGGAATGAAGAAGCCCACTCTCAGGGTTTGAGCTTCTTTTTGATGGTACTCATCACAGTGTTCATGTTGACTTTTAGCGCTCTTGCGGTATTTCTGATGCCACTGCCGTTGATCACCATGTCCAGAATTTGATCCTTAATCCCGGGTTCATAGGCTTTGTTGGAATAAGCCACCTGGAATGTTCGATGGCATTGCTCACAACGATAACGCTGGTGACCTGATTTACTCACACCCTGCCTGCGGATTTGCTGGACTCCCTGGCAATACCGACAAATTACATCCATTATTTTCATAACATTATCCCGCAAAGTTAATCTTTAAGTCGTTTTCGCTCTATTTTATTTGTGAATTTACTTCACCTCGCAAGCCCGGGGCTATCGTAGCATTTTGGGAGGGATTTTTATCCTAAAAAACCCCGCTGCTGCGTACCTTCGCGCGCCCTAACAAAAACCGAGATCTTTCAGCTTATGCCCAATATCATCGGCACCATTATTCAACAGAGCGCAAAAATTGGCGCTTTTGTCGATAGACCCCGTCAATCCCCTGTATTGCTTCAGGAACAACAACTTCGAGAATTGCTACATGAGGCAAGGCATACCGAATTTGGAACTGAATATCGTTTCAAACGCCTGTTGGAAGAAGAGGATGTAGAGTCGGCTTTCAAACAATCCGTTCCGGTGATGGATTACCAAACCCTCTACGATCGCTGGTGGGTAAAAGCACATATGGAGGATCAACCGGATGTGTGTTGGCCGGGAATCATACCTTATTACGCCCTTTCCAGTGGTACCAGCCAGTCTGCAACCAAATATCTTCCATTGACCGAAGATCTTTTGCGTGGTATGAAACGGGGTTCCAGGCGACTTTTTTATGACCTGGCTAAGAATTACGGACTCTCGCCGGAAATATACACCAAACAAATGCTGCTGATCGGTTCCTGCACCCAGCAAAGAAGGGTAGGGTACCACCTGGAGGGCGATTTGTCTGGTATCATTGGCATGAACCGGCCAAGGATTATGGAGCGTTCCAGCCGCCCGGGTCGCCATATCACAGATTTGCCGGAATGGGGTGATCGTATGAACCTCATTGCTCAGGAGGCGCCGCAATGGGATATCGGTTTTGCAGCCTGCAACCCCATGTGGCTACAACTTGTGGTGGAAAGAATCATTGAGGAACAAAAATTGTCCAACATCAATGAAATATGGCCGTCCTTCAATGTGGTTATACACGGCGGAGTACCTATTGATCCGTATTATGCAACCCTGGAGGCACTTTTCGAGCTGCCAATCGTGTACATGGATAGCTATACGGCATCCGAAGGCTTCTTTGCCTATCAGGAAAGTCCGGAAAACCGTTCCATGAAAATGTTGAATGATTGTGGTGTTTACTTTGAATTTGTGCCGTTTGACGATGATAACTTTGATGAAAATGGCGAACTACGGTCTTCTCAACCCAATAGCCTGAACCTGTCACAGGTGGAAACCGGAAAACACTACGCTATCATACTGAGTACAGTTGCCGGCGCCTGGCGTTACCTCCTGGGTGATACGGTGCAATTTACAGATACCGAAAAAGCAGAATTGCGGATAACAGGGCGCACCAAACAATTCCTTTCCGGCTGTGGAGAACACGTTTCCATTGATAACCTCTGCGATGCCGTACGCATTGTAGATGAACGCATGAACGCAGGTATTGGCGAATTTACCGTAACAGGTGTGCGCGAAGGTACTTTCTGGACCCATCAATGGTATTTATCCATTGAAAATCAGTCTCTTAGCAGTGAGGTGCTCGTCAATGCACTCGATCAGGAGCTTTGTCGTCTCAATGAAGATTATGCTGTAGAACGCCGGTATGCACTCCGCACCGTACGCGCTGAAATCCTCCCCAATCAGGTGTTCATTGATTGGCTGGGTCAGCGGGGCAAACTCAATGGCCAGGCCAAAATCCCGCGGGTATTAAAAGGCAAACAATTAACTGATTTTGAAACGTTTATAGGAAAGAAGTAAGGACATGAAAAAACCGGAGTTTCACGAATTTCTCGCCAAATTTCCACCCATTCCTATGCCGGCAACCCTGGGTGAGGATACCCACCATGTGTTTGGCGTGGAAAACCAGCCGCTGTCGGATGCACTGATCGCACAATTTATTCACCCAACGGAAGAAACGGTGGCCGACGACGAATTCACGGAATATGTGCCTTGTTTTTCGATAGATAATACCGAGCAATTCATCGCCGTGGTTTGGTGGAAAGCTGAGCTGATGAATTATGAATATGTGCTCGCTACCTTCACAGACAAGGGAGAGCTTATTAGCCGGGAGGTTATTGCCGGAACACGGGTTCACAACGGACAGGTAACCCGTGCGGTGGCCGTGATCAATGAGGAGTGGGAAATAACCATCGGGGAAGGAACCTCCCCCGATGGCAATCAGGTATTTGACCCCAGCACTTCCCGCACCCGAAATTTGGAAATTCTGGTCAACGGGCAGATCGTGCAAGGGTAGGGGCTACCAGCTGGTGCGTGCCGTAATCCAGAAATTTCGACCTGGAGCATTAATGCCGGAAGCGAAATATCGATACTGCGTATCCATCAGGTTATCAATGCCAGCCTGCAGGGTAAGGTGTTTGCTTACACGATAGCCACCCCGAAAATTCACGGTCAACCACTCAGGCATACCCGTTGCTGGTGCGTACTGCAGGTTGTCTTCTCCTTCCAGATTGTAGTCTTCAAGGCGTTTTTTGCCATTAAAGAGCACAAAACCTTCAAAAAAGCTGCCGTTTTTGTGCCAGCGTGCGCCTGCACGTCCGTACGTGGGCGGGATGTGATCGAGTGGTGAAGTTTGATTGCTTTCGCCTTCTTCCAGGATTACTCCACGGGTAAACGCCACAGAAGCGAAAAGGGCCATATTTTCTGTTGCGTCTGCATTGAGCGATGAGGTAAAGCCGTATAAACGGGCGTTTCGTTTGTTCTGGTTGGCTAATACCCGGCTGGGCGTGTCGTTGAATGTGATAGTGTCCTCGCCGTTAAACGTAAATACATCCGTTACTATCGCATCACGGAAAAGGGTGCCCCATACGGTATTTTCCCACTGTACTTTGTTGCTCAGGCGGTATTCAAAATTCAGATCAAGGTTAACCGTTTTTTCCGGCTTGATATCCGGATTTGGTACCACTACACTGCCGGTCTGCGAGTCGAACACCTTCGCAAGATCGTCAACATTGGGCATACGGAATCCGGAAGAGAGGTTGGTAGAAAAACGCCAGGGGCCGCCGCCGTTCCACACTGCGCCCAGGCTGCCTGAAGCTACAGGATTACTTTGTTCCACTTTGCTGAATGGGAAGGCATAAAACTCACGGCTCACAAAGCTGGCGCTCAGGCTGGAAAAACCTACACGTACACCCTCGCTGAAAGTCCAGCTGTTTTTGCCGGACTGGTGGGTTACATACAAGGCCGCGCTGGCCATTTGGCTGCCGCCATCCGGGTAACGGGTGCTTTGAGAGGTTTCTTCTCCGGTATTTACGTTAGTGCGGAATGCCCTGGAGGTTACATCGTTATACTGAGCATC
The DNA here is from genome assembly GCA_016787545.1 of Saprospiraceae bacterium. Classification (GTDB taxonomy): domain Bacteria; phylum Bacteroidota; class Bacteroidia; order Chitinophagales; family Saprospiraceae; genus M3007. The sequence goes on along the minus strand of JAEUUS010000285.1, from coordinate 745 downwards.
CAGCCCTATGTGCAACATGTGGGTTTCGCCCCAGGTGCGGGCAGCATCGGCTGTTAAACCAATAACGTCTATATTTTCAATGCGACTTGTGCGACGCGACGCCCCGAAGTTTCGGTTATGCCGGCTCTCTTCAATGGCCTGGTAGCTTCCTGTTATCGTCAAACCCTGGTTGAAAAAGCTCATATCAGTCAATCTCAGGCTATACGCCGCCATCAAACGATCCTGTGGACCGTAATACCATTCTGCCGATGCCAAACCTGTTGAGGCAGAAGGGTCAGTGAGTCGGTCGTAGCGCGGGATATTGGATGATGTGCTGTATTGCAGATTCAGGGTGTGTCGTACACGTTCATTTTGCTGGAAAACAATTTTTTCCAACAAATCATATTGCGTGTAACCGCTGTGTTTCTGCACAAAAGGATCACTGTTGTTTACCAAAACATCCTGTCCGTCAATTCGATCAACATAGAAGTTGCGTTTGCCGAAAGGGCCATCGAAACCCGGGCTTTTGCCCATGCGCAAATCCCCGAAATCGCTATAAGTAAAAGAAGTAAGTGCGGCCAGTCTCTGCCCTCCCAGACTTACATCAACGTGGCCGGTTTTTTCTTCATTCACCGACCCATACCGCAGGAATGCGTTACCTGTTGTTTTAAACCCGCCGTCAGAGAAAACCGGGTTTTTGGTGTAAAAACAAATAGCCCCCCCCAACGCATCGGTACCATATACCGTGGATGCAGGCCCAAACAGG
>JAEUUS010000283.1 GCA_016787545.1 Saprospiraceae bacterium | reverse complement strand
CCCACCACTTCCAACTCAGTGGCTTGCGGAGGTGCAATCCGAACGCGATAAATATCACTATTGCCATCTCGTTTGGAACTAAAATACAAATAGCCCGAACTCATATTGAAATAGGGCTGGCTATCGTCAAACTTTGAATTCATAGGATCAAAGAGTAAGGCTGGCGACGACCAGTTTTTCCAGGTGTCGTCTAAACGCCGGGAAGTATATAAATCGTTGCCCCCTATCCCCCCAGCGCGCGCAGAAGAAAAAAACAATGTCTCATTATCTTCGGATAAATAAGGCGTGGTTTCCCGCCGATCAGAGTTTACCACATTGCCCAAGTGCTGCGGCGCACTCCACTTGTTTTCTCCTTCTTTGAAACATACATATAGATCCATATCCTTCGAATCCGAACGAATGGCTGAAAGGATCAATACCTTCCCATCGTAACTCATGGTGAGACTAACATCAGAGGTAATAGTATAGTAATCCTTGATGGTAATAGGTGTAGGAAAGCTCCAGCCAATACTGTCGGCCGTGCGCCGAACCAATGAAAAACCACGGTCCATATTTCCATTTCGTTCAAACTGATTTATCACATAAAAAGCATTCGGATCTGGTGTGATGGTTACGATACTGTTGGGTAATGCATTATTGAGTGGATACCCAGGATGCGACACATCAATAAAATCAAAAGAATCGCCACGTGCAATCCAAATATCCTGGTTGAAAGCGGAGCGCTCAGGATTTATAATTTTCTTGCTTGCAATTTGAGTATATACGTCGGCCAACGCAGCCGGATATTTTTCCGGAGGTAATTTCGAGGCCATGTCTACACTATCAATAAATAGGGTACGATCAAAATCTGCATAACCTACCCGGGTAAAGTGCAAGGTTCGACCATCACGACTCGGAACGGGTGTAATTTCATCGCTGGGAGAATTGATGAATGCCGGCAATTTCTCTAATTCAAAGTAGTGGTACGTTTGAGAAAAACAAAGGCTGGTGCTAAAAAGCAGCAAAAGGGATAGTATTGGTTTCATACACAAAGAAAGAAAAAAGCGAGCCGCCACGGTTAAGAGACGGCTCGCTTTTAAAACGAAGGAATGATGATGACTATTATTCGTCGTCGCCCTCAAATGCTTCAAAGTCAAACAGCAAAGAGAAACGAAGCGTGTTATCCAGCGGATTGCGCTGATTGCTGGTAGGTACCAGATAACTGAAGTTCAAACCGAAGATGTTGTATTTCACACCTAAACCTACACTGAAGTATTTACGGTTGCCTTTTGAATAGTGCTCGCGGAAGTGACCCAAACGAACCGCAAACTGATCATCATACCAGTATTCGGCGCCGACACCCAGGGTAATTTCTTTCATTTCTTCTGAAAAACCACCAGGAGCATCTCCAAAGGATTTGAAAATACCACGTACAGGAGAATACTGTTTGTAATCTACCTGACCATCGCCATCAGCATCGCCGAGGTCCGGACGAGGTGTTGGCACCAGCAGTTTATTGAAGTCTGTACTGAACGTGATGGAGTTGTATTCATCTAACTGAATTTTCAACGCACCACCAATACCAAGATTCGTTGGGATGTAATCGCGGTTTACAGAGTTGGTGTAAGTGATTTTAGAACCGATATTTGAAATGGCAGTACCAAAAGTGAATTCACCTTTATTGTCGCCAAACTTCACCGGAGTTTTGTAGGTCATGGAAATATCGGCAGCACCGGCAATACCTGGCTTGATTTCATTTCCTTCTACTACCCTACCGGTGGCCAGATTGGAATAGATGAATTTAGCGCCTACAGAAGCAGAAAAATTAGGCGTCAGCTTACGGGCATAAGCGCCACTGAACTCAAACTCATTTGGGCGGCCCTGACCAAGAGATTGACCGGTTTCATCGGTAAATTCAATATCACCCAGGGAGAAATATCGAAGGCTACCGCCTACTGCCTGAAATTTATCAATGCGGAAGTATCCGGAGAGATAAGCCAGGTATACATCGTTCAAACCAAGGTTACGCATCCAGGGCGTATAAGTAGCAGAAATAGACACGTTCTTATCTGCAAAAGCCAACTTGGAGGCATTATAGTGCATGCCGTTTGGATCAACGGATGTTGCAATACCCACATCGCCCATGGCGCCACCGCGCGCGTCAGGCACGATTCGAAGGAAAGGCACTGCTGATGTTACGGCATTCGCACATTTTTCTCCTGTAATCGGATTATTTCCGTTGACGCACTTTGGCTCAATCTGCCCGTATAAGGCCGTCCCCGTCAGCGTCAAAGCCGCCACAAAAAGCGACTGTGCAAGTAATTTCTTCATGATAAGCGGTGAATTTAGTTGTAACGTTTTGGTGTTGCAGATTTTACGTTCATGGTTGTTTTGACATGCGTAAAGGTCCGCAGTTTATTTTAAGATAACCAGTTTTTCAAAATCACTTTGGGTTGTTGTGGAAGCACCTGCTGCATCCGTGCCGCGCACTTTCACCTTGTAAAGGTACACACCTCGCGCGAGAGGGTCGCCATAATCATCATTTCCATCCCACTGAATCTCGTCAGAAATTCGAAAACCATCGTTGTTTGCCACGGTTTGCTGTATGGTTTTTACCAAACGCCCCGAAACACTGAAAATATTAACCTGAACATCTAACACCTGCCCGGCAAGATTATGTTCAAACTGGAAATAAGTGTTGGTCGTAAATGGATTTGGATAGTTCAAAACGTGCGCCAATGCGGCTTTCCCACCCTCAGCTACCACAAACTCCGTATACCCTTCTCCTGAATTATTCGCAACATCCCATCCTTTTACCTGCAGGGTATGACGACCGGCAGACAGATTACGCAAAGGATAAATGGCCTGACCTTTACGCGCATCTCCCTGAGCACTTTCGTAAAACTCATTTAGAATCAATGTTTCCAGCACATTCCCATCCAAAACCGCCGTTAAATCATGTCCAATACTGGTACCCGTAACATTCATCCCAAAATCGTCTGTACACTTAACCAACACTTTGGGATTGTTATCCGTAATACCACCAAAAGCGAAAGCATCTGTATTCAGAAAAGCCTGTACCTGCGGGGGGGTATCATCTTGCACAAGACCAGAATTACCGCCTACAATAATATTGTTGTCAGCACCAGCGGCGTCTAATGGTGTTCCATTCTCCGCATAATAGCTGATTTTCCCCTCGCCAAACGCATAATTGATGTCTTTTGGTACAACAAAGCTCACTTTAAACGTGCCGTTTGACACCTGAGCGCTGCCCTTAAACAAAATATTGCGTTGCACCTTGAAACTGCGTACCTGACTGCCAGGATCCTGACCCAGGGTCTGCAATGTCTGTGATTTATCAAAAACCGTGACAAAAACCCGTCCATTAAAGTTATTCAACAAATTACCGTCAATATCCGTCACAATACCCTCCAAATCTACAGGCATCAAGGCTTTTAAAGTATCTGGTTGACCTTGTGTAACAGGCTGGCCATTTATTTTGGTGGTTGAAACACGATGTTCCGGGAAAGCAAGGTGCATTGTAGGATCACCCAGCAAGGTGAACCGTCGTGCGTTGCGTACATCACTGGTCAAAGCGTTCTTGGCGTCTTTCAAAACTTCACCAATGCTGTGGTACTGACCATTGATCCTTTGGAAAAGAAAATCCTGCACAGCATCCGTAAGATCCTCATTACCAGCAATATATACAGATCGAACGGTGGTGTAAAGCGCAATGGCACCGGAATTAATTTTTAAAAATGCCTGCTCGCCACCGGTCAGGGTAGTGTAATCATCATATCCGCCAAAGGTGCAGGTTGCTGTAATAACCAGGGGATAACGATTTGGATTATCCCATCCAGCAATATCATTGTTGTCAATTACACGTTCCTGAGATAAACCTCGCGGCCCACCATGACCGATATAATTGGTTATCAACATGCCTTTGAACATCTCCGAGTTAATGGCCGATTTGGCATCCGGAAAACGCTGCCCGGCAGAGGTGGCTATTTGCTGATAGGCATCAAAATATACCTTGCTGATATTGAACCAGGACTCCGCAGCACCATTTTCATTGGCTAATTTATCCGCTTGATCAATATGTGCATTACCATCTTCATCATCAGCGATGTAAACTGCCCGCAATCGCCAATCTCCCAATGTGATCTGATCTTGATCATAAGCAATAAGTTTATCCACAATATTTCGGGACTCATCCGTTGTATTGCATACAAAACGTCCTACAGCGATGTCCAAAGCGCCGGTTAATGCGCCACTTTCTTCCGGACTTAACAATGCAAAAAAGTCATCTGAAGGGAAAGCATCAATTGGGCTGAATGACTCCGCTGTTTCGAATGCAGGGATAAAATCCTTGTTATCTTCGCTATTGGTGTTGTTCTTCGGGTCGAAAGAAGCATCGCCAAACAACAAAAGGGAATGGAATTTATCAGGATTCCGCTCCAATAACATGCGGGCAAAGTCGCGAATAGCCGTTGGATCCTTGGCCCCGGAGGAAAACTCATTGTATAACTGAAGTACATTCACAGTAACGACATCCAGGTTGGAATAGGTTCTGCGATGTTCAGCTAATCTTTCTGCATCTGCTTGAAAATCAGGATGATAGATCACCGCAAAATGTACATTATCTATTCCATGAAGGTTTTGATTTGCAATTTTTCCGGCTGATTTTTCCGGTTTTGGTAAACTGCCGGCATCCGTGAATGCCACAAAATTGCGGAGTGTACCCTCTGTTGTGCTGCCAAATTCTACAACAGCACCATTCTGCGTATGTTGTTGAAGTTGTGGGGTTTGAGGGTTGGTTACATCCCAAACCGCAGCAGTACCGCTTACTCCGGAAAGACGGAAAGTGGCTGCCGGTTGCGTAAGCGTTTTTAAATCCCGGAATTCCAGCACAGCGCCGGTCATTTTCAATTGACGGCGTGCATTGATTTCAATATAATCCAACCAGCCTTCGCTTTGGGCGCCCACTTCAGGATACAGCACCCGTACCGAAATGGCATCGGAGGTAGGTTGAATAGTGCCCACCAGGGCTGCGTTGGAGGCAAAACTGGCGTCGTTGTTGGAAACAGAAACACCGGAAAGTGTTTTGCTAAAGGTGCTGCCGGCAACTTCCATTCGAACGGTCTGACTTACACTGCTTCGACCGCAAAATTCAGCGCGAATACGGGCAGTACTACCAGAAACCAGGTTGGAAAAGTTAAAATCAAAGGATTGGTCTCTTGATTGGTAAAAATAACTTCCAAACCAGCGTTTACCCGACCCCTGAGAGGTGGCATTAAAGTGCAATAAATTGGTCTTTTCTTCTTCAAGTCGTTGATAATCATCGAATTCTTCTGTTACATAGGATGCTGAAACGCTTGGTTTATCACCTATTCTCAACCCGAATCCGTCGCCGGTTTTGATGAAATACCAGGCATTCAGATCATACAAATTCAAACGAACCGTGAGCTCTGGATCGGTGGCATTAGGCCGGTGTATCCAGGGGCGCGGACCAACAGCATAGAAAAGAATATAGTCGCCGGTATTAAATTTTCCGTCTTCTTCACCTATCACCTGAATACTGTTTTCAATAAGGTCGTCGGGACGTGAATCACTGTTTTTTTCAGGAAGCATTTGGCCTCCGTTGCCATAAAGCCGAAGGGTTCGGGGGTCAATATTATCCAGATCGGAGATACCGAGTTCGTTTTTAAGGAAGGCATAATCCAGCTTGTATATCCCGTTCTGTGCTACCCCGAATTTATATACATTTCCGCTGTTTAAGACGGAGGTATAGGTAAATCCATCGCGATCCAGGGCCGGAGTGGCTGGTACAGGTTTGGGGGTTATTTGCACAGTAAGGGTAAAACTTTTGATACGTTCAAAACTGCTGCCGTTTTTACGCAGGGGAATAAATTTTACCCGTCCATAGAATTTATTACGCTCTTGTTCCACCAATGTTTTGAGTGTAACGTCGTTCGTTAAATATACATCATCAGGGGAAGCTTTTTTGGGGTGATTTTCCCATTGAACGGATACCAGTTCGGCTTGCAGGTCTGAAGGACCGTCAATTGGAAATCGTTCGGAATATATTGGCAGGGAGCGGGCGTCGTCACCAAAAGAACAACCCTCAAATTTCCAGACCTCCATGGATGAACCATCCGCTAATACATAAGTAGTAGCTTTGTTAGACCATTGGAGTTGACGTTCCACGGGGAACGTACCTTGTGCATGGAGGGAAATGCACAAAAAAGGCGCAAGAAATAGGAGTAAGTGTTGATTTTTCATGATCAAAATCCAGTTTTTAACGATGCAGTTGAATGGCGCAAAGCATGGCTGGCGGGTTGCCTGTGTAAAATCGCTTTCTTTGTGCCAAAATTATTCACGTGGATAAATTGTCATGCTTCTTTTGGTCGGTAGGAGTATGTTTTCTGTTTGCCTGCAGCAACGGAGGCAAACGAGATATTGGTGCATATTACTATCCGGTAAAAGATCTTAAAGGCGGAAAAGTTTACGAGTATGTGGTATCGCAAAACGATTCTGTGATGCCGGAATATTGGTATTATCGCACTTTTGTGCGCGATAGTGGCCTTTTTTTGGTTGGAACCTACTATGATCATCGATTTCAGATCGGGCAAATCATCCGGGAAAAAATTACAAAAAGTGGCGCTTTGGCCAAAGAGTGTCATTTGTACGAGGCTGATCCCAATCCGGATGCCGAAGGCGGACAAGTGCATACCAAAACGATGATTCAGGCGGCCAATAAATTTCCGTTTGCCGTAACCGACTCAACTGGTGTTTTTGTCTTCAAATTGCAATTTAATCCGCCAGACGATCCGGAGTCGACCATTTATGTGGAACGCAACCGACGTTTTTTGGGCGATGCGCCGGATTTTGAATACGATGGCAAACAATATCCTTGTGTTCGTTTTGGTTTAAAGGAAACCATAGGCAACGCAAAGGAGGGAATTGATCCGGTGGAAAGCAAAGGAGAAGAATGGTATGCCAAAGGTTTGGGTCTGGTGTATTATCGAAAGTTATACGGTGATGGCGCTTTCAAGGTAGAGGCCAGGCTTACAGATATTTTTTCCATGGCTAAACTGGAACAAAGGGCTACAACCGTATTTGGGGAATAGTTTTTGCAGTAAAGCAATTTTCCGGGCAACCAAAACAACAAAAAAAACACCATAAACCTGCCCAAAGTTTTGGGTAGCGCCGGATATACCGGTGCTTTTTGAATCCAAACCTGCTTTTCAAGAATTTTGACATGAAAAATATGTGGAAAATAGCCCTTCCGGCTGTTGTACTGCTGTGCATGGTGTTCGTCACAGCCTGCGTCACAACCAAGAAAAAAGGGCAGGAAACCAGCAAAAGCAAGAAGTTTTATCACTCCTTCACCAATAAGTACAACTATTGGTTCAATGCTGATGAGTTGTTCCGGCTTACTACCGCCAAATTAGAAGAACAACACAAAGACAACTATAGCCAGATTCTTGAAATCTACCCCGAAGCTGCTGCCGACCCCACCGGAGTGCGCGCTGATCTGGATAATGTAATCCAGAAATCAGCTAAAGGTATCTCCCTGCACCGCCCAGGCAACTGGACCGACGATAATTACGGTCTTATGGGAAAAGCACAATTTCTAAAACGAGATTTTGAAACGGCGGAGGCTACCTATAAATTCATTAAAGAAGAACAGGACCCAAGGCATACCACCAAATCCAAGCTGAAATCAAAAAAATCTTCCAAGGAAAAAACGGCTGATCGCAAAAAAGCCGCTGCTAAGAAGAAAAAAGAAGCAGCGGCTAAAAAGAAACAGGCTGCAAAAGACCGGAAGAAGAAAGCTGCTGAGAAAAAGAAAGCTGCCAAAAATAAAAAGAAAGGTGGCAAAAATGCCCCCAAATCGACAAGTACTCCCAAGCCAACGGCCACCCCAACGCCTAAAGACAGTGAAGAACTAAAACTTACAGGCAATGATCCGTATGCCCAACCCATGGGTCGTACGCACGATTTCCCTTCAGCTATGGTCTGGTACGGTCGTACACTGACCGAGAGGGATAAATACGATGAGGCAGAATTTTTGTTTCGTGAACTTTGGGAAGACCGCAGTTTCCCAAAGTCGCTTCAAGACGAGTTGGCAACTGCCGAAGCAAGGCTGTTCATTAAACAAAAAAAATATGATCAGGCTATCGAACCGCTAACCAAGGCCGTAGAACTCAGCAAAAGCAAAAAGCATCGCGCCAGACTTGCTTTCATCCTTGCACAGTTGTATGAACGCTCTGGCAGATATGAAGATGCATTTGCTTCCTATGGGCAGGTATTGAACAACAAACCGGCTTATGAGATGGAGTTTAATGCGCGTATGCAGCAAACCGCAGCCGGTTGGGCTAATGGAAAAACCAGCAGCGATGCCGCGATTAAAAATTACGAACGGTTGGCATCGGATGCCAAAAATCAGGAATACCGCGATCAGTTATACTATTCCATGGCTACCATTGCCTTGCGTGATGGCAACAAAAAGGACGGTATTGATTATTTGCGTAAATCGCTTTCGTACAATAAGAGCAATACCGCCCAACGCGCAGAAGCATACCTTAAACTGGCCGACCTGTATTTTGAGGACGAAAAGTTCGTGCTGGCAAAAGCCTATTACGACAGTACCCTTACCGTGCTGCCTGCCGATGATGCACGTCATAAACGCGCCACAGAATACGCCACCAACCTGAAGGATATTGCCCGCCTGATCCAAACCATTGAAGCCAACGACAGTATTGTCCGGATCTTCAATATGAATGATGATCAGCGCAAAGAATTGGTTAAAACCATCAAAAAACAAAGGGATGCAGAACAAGCTGCTGCCATCCGTAATGCATCCAATCAACCGGCTACCCCTGCCAAGGCCCCTACCCCGATTGCCGGCGGAAAACCGTCTACGTTTTATTTTTACAATGAAAGCTTCCTGAAAAAAGGGCGTAAAGACTTTAGCCGAAACTGGGGTGATCGAAAACTTGACGATAACTGGCGCCGGAGCAACCGTTTGATTGCCGGTGGCCCGGATGATGTGGCCGGGGGGGATAGTACCAAAGCCAATATTGCGGCAGATGCTGATTTGAAAGACATATTTGCCAACATTCCCAAATCAGAGGAAGAGTTGTCTGTATTGCACATGGCAACCTACGAAGCAATGTATCAACTGGGAACCTTATATCGGGATCGATTGCAGAACAATCAACGCTGTACCGGTACACTGGAAGAACTACAAACCCGTTACCCGGATACGGCACGTTACGAAAAAGAAACCTGGTATTACTGCTATCTCGCGTACACAGACTTGAAAAATCCGGAAAAAGCACAGGTTTACTACGATAAGTTGATTGAGAAGTACCCAAAAAGTGCTTATGCCCGCACACTTACGGATCCAAATTTCCTGAATGCAACAAAGGAGCGGGAGCGGGACCTGAACAAGTATTATGAAGAAACATATACGTTGTTCCAGAAAGGCGGGTATAAAGAAGCATATACCCGCTGTGAAGATGCGCCCAAAAAATTTGGTTCACAAAATCCTCTGGTTGCCAAGTTTGCCTTGCTGAGCGCACTTTGTACCGGAAATCTGAGTGGAAATGACGCCTATTGCGCTGCCTTGGGGCAGGTGATCAAGCAGTATCCGGATCAGCCTGAAGCCACCAGGGCCAGAGAGATTGCCCGTGTACTTTCCTGCAAGGGCTTTGAAGTGGATGAAAAAAAGAAAACGGATGCTCCGATTGATGATGCTTTTACCATCGAAGATGATAAACTGCACTATTTCATTGTGGCCTTAACGGGTGATAACTTCCGGTTGGATGAAGTAAAAGCTGCTGTGACGGATTACAACAATGAATTCCACAAAACAGAACAATTACGCATTTCAAATATCTTTTTGGGTACTGATACCAACACGCCAATTGTGGTAGTCCGGAAATTTGACAACAAGGAACAGGCGATGCGTTACTATAATGAGGTGAAAGGTCAGAAAGGATTTTTGGGTGAAACAGCTAAAAAGTCGTATAATAAAGAGATGTTTGCTGTTTCTCAGGAAAACTACCGGCGCATTCTGAAAAACAAGACTTTAAACGGGTACCGGGAGTTTTACGAGGAAAATTATTTGAAGAAGAAGTAGATGGCAAAATTCAAAATGACCCTGGAATACGACGGGTCCAGATATTCAGGCTGGCAGCTTCAAAAAAAGGATCGCTCCATTCAGGGAGAGTTGCTGGAAGCTGCCGCAAAAGTGTTCGGGAATCAACCCATCGAAGTGTATGGCGCAGGCAGAACCGATGCCGGTGTACATGCGCGTGGACAGGTGGCTCACCTTGAAGTGGCAGAAACACGACTTACGCCGGATCAGATCCGTATGGGGTTAAATGATGTTTTGTCGCATGATATCAACATTTTACGGGTAGAAAAAGCACACCCAAAATTTCATGCCCGCCACGACGCCCGGAGCAGGAGTTATACCTATCAGATATCCAAACGCCGGGATGCCTTTGGAAAAAAATACGTGTGGTGGGTACGTGATGTCCTCAATGTACGGGCCATGCGCGATGCAGCAGCACGCATGGAAGGATTCCATGATTTCAGGTCATTTGGCGCCACTGAAAAGGAAGGCCAGAGTACGCTTGTAGATCTCGATCAGGTGGAAATACGCGAAGAAGCCGACCGGATTTATATACATATTACCGGCTCCCACTTTCTTTGGAAAATGGTGCGCCGAATGGTAGGTGTATTGGTAGAAGTTGGTCGTGGAAACATGAATGGACAAGACGTGGAAACCTTCCTGAAAACCAATAGTCGGGAACCAGCTAAATACACAGCGCCACCCAGCGGGTTGTTTTTGGAGCGCATTGAGTATTGAAAGACCGCTCTGGATGGTTGAACGTTAGTCCATGGCTGGTACTGGAAAAACAAGTCTAAGCGCATGTTCCAATTAAAAGGAACCACAAAGTCAGAAAGGACACAAAAAATTATGTTTTTGTGTCCTTTCTGACTTTGTGGTTCAATCCTCTACTCTTTTGTTCCCTTTGCCTACTACGTGACTTTGTGGTTCAATCCTCTACTCTTTGTTCCCTTTGCCTACTATGTGACTTTGTGGTTCAATCAATTTATGGTGTAAAACGAGCATGAGCCACCCCAAAAAATTCGGGATGACTCATGTTCAATTGGTCTAGGAAGCAATCCTTAGATATGCGCTTCCAGAGCTGTTTTTGCGCTGTATTGCAAGATGTTCTGAAGAACAGCGGGAGATGGGTTGAACTGAACCTTGGGCAATTGCGCTTTTGCGAAAAGCAGCGCATTGAAATCGGCGCTTAACTCAGCGTCGTCTTCAATCAGATGTGCCATCTCGAAAGCTTCACTTGCAGAAAGTTCGCGATACAGGAATTGCACCATTTGTGCATCATATGTGTAGGTTTCGTCCATAGGCGTTTTGCCAAATGTTTGTAAGGTGAAAAAGATAAAATCGTACATAAAACAGGTTCTGTGGATCTGATATTGCGTAAAAGGGCATAATATTTTTAATTTTAACATCAAGCATAAACGCAGTCAATTTTAGCCGACCGGGGTAGTGCTGTTTTCGCTACTTTTGCCCGTTGAAATCCGGCATTCTTACCGGAACATGCAGCGATATCGCCGCATCTTTCCCGACAATGCCTTGAAGCTTGTTGGTCAGCATCATGAAAGGAGTAGAACAAATAGAGCATACCCTGCACAACATCGCTTCGCCCAAGCGGGGTCATACCTTTTGGGGAATGGTAGGGGTTTTGGCTATTGCAACTCTGCTCATCTCCATAGAGCACCGTGCCTTGCTTAAATCACCTAACGATGTGATTATTGCCAATAGCAGCGACGGGTTCAAGAGCTACATGACAGCCCTTTGGCACGTTAAAAACGACTCCAGTTATGTGCATTTTGCGGGTATGAATTACCCTTCCGGAGAGCATGTGTTGTTTACGGATAATCAGCCTATTGTTTGCAATACCCTTCAGTGGTGGAGCGGTAATATGTGGGATGTGAAAGACCGGGTCATCGGGTTTATGCATATTACGCTGGTACTTTCCATGATCTTTGGTGCAGGCATGATTTATTTATTGCTGCGCAAATTGCATCTTCCGGTTTGGGTGGCCGGCTGGGCAGCTTTAGGTATGGCCTTTTTATCACCGCAATACGGCAGATTCGACGGGCATTTTGGCATGGCGCATATTTGGGTGCTGCCTATGTTGTTGTTTTTACTTTGCAGGTATGAGGAACGAAGTAGCCGGCGGTACCAAAGTTTACTGATTGGAGCCCTGGTGTGGGTGTCAGCACAATTGCATTTTTACAACCTGGGTGTTTCGGCCATTTTTTTGGGCTTTTATACGGTGTTTCAGATCGGAATTAATCCAAGTTGGCGTAATATATGGACTCGTGCCAGTCATTTTACTGTGATGGTGCTGCTTCCGTTTGCTTTGCTGAATGTTTGGTTGCATTGGTCGGATTACTTCCCGGATCGGCCAATTTCTCCTTATGGGTTTACAGATTACATCGGCAGGTGGGAGGGTGTTTTCCTGCCTTATCCTTATTTCCCATTGCACCATTGGATCAGCGATCACATCGTGCGTATCCGCTCTTTGGATTTTGAAGCGGAGGCATATGTAGGTTTGGCGGCAACGATATTCACCATTTGGTATCTTTTCGTTCGGCGTTTCAAAGCCTTTGAGTCGGATTGGGATACAGCTGCTTACCACCGGGTACACAAAAACTACCTGAGAGGCATCAGTTTTGCGGCATTTTTTACACTGTTGTTTGGATTAGGATTCCCATTTGCCTTCAATGAATTGGAATGGTTAGTGAATTATATGGGGCCATTGCGACAATTCAGGGGATTGGGTCGGTTTACCTGGGCATTTTTTTATGTGATTAACCTGCTCACTTTTTATGTGCTTTGGAATCGAAGCGTGCGTTATATCCCTGGCGAAAAGTGGATGGCATTTTTGAAAAAATACGCGGCTTTTCTGGCGCCTGTGTGGTCTAACATAGCCAAATATGGTCTGTTAGTGATTCCATTGACCATTCTGAGCGCGGAAGCTTATGTTTTCCAAAAAAACAATCCACTTCAGTTAGTACCAAGTCCTGCCAAAAGGGATGTAGCTGCGCCAACACCGGATCATTGGTTAAACAAGGTGGATTTCGGACGGTATCAGGCTTTGATGCCCTTGCCGTATTATCATATCGGCTCCGAGAACATGTGGCTCAATTTTGATTTTTCCCTCATTCAAAAAGTCCAGATAACTGCTTACCATACCGCGGTACCGGATATGGGTGTGATGTTGAGCCGGACATCGGTGAACCGAACAATAAAATCAATACAATTCTCGCTCCTGGCTTGCGAACCGCCGGAATTATTATCCGAATTGCCCGATAACCGGCCTATTGCCCTAATGATTCAACCTGAAACATGGGAAAGCACCCGTAAACGCTATGCACACCTAATAGATAAGGCCAGAACCGTGTACAATGGCCCTGATATGCGGATCATGTCGCTAATACCTGATAGCATACGCATCTGGTGGGCGGAAAACGCTGATGCTGAATTGCGTGAGATGGAACGGAATGGTCGCTACACATTACCCAATGGGCTGAGAAGCGATCAGGCAGGCGTTTGGTATAAACGATTCGATTTCGACGATCGGGCAGGTGAACCAGGATATACTTTTCAAGGGCAAGGTGCAGGAACCGGATTGTTGAGTGATACTACCCGCATTTGGAACGGAACCCTGCCTAAGGGAGTTTATACCTTTAGTATATGGATAAAAGCCAATGAAGACATGGGCCTGCCACAGGAATACCATATCCGTAATCAGGGGAAAGTCCTGAACGGAAACCTGGGCCAGGGCATCCAAACCATTGTACAGGGATGGGCATTGTGTGAGATACCTTTTGACGTGACGGAAGAAGGCAGTCAGGTGGATATTTTCCTCCATAAAAAAGACATAGAAATGCCGTTTTGGTATGATGAAGGCATGATAAAGGCACAAAATAGCCAAATATACCTTCAAAAACCCGGATGGCTCATGCATAATAATTTCTGGTACAAACTACCGGTCCATTGATTGTGTAATAATTTTGAATGATGCAGCTTTTAAAAAACGTTCGCGTTTACGATGGGGTCAATGAAGGTCCAAAACGGGATATCCTGATCCAAAACGGAGTTATAGCCCTTATGGCCGAGCAAATTCCGGCGCCGGATGGCGCTGAAGTAATTGCTTCGGATCATCTATGCGTATCGCCCGGCTGGCTGGATGTGGGTGTACAAACTGCCGATCCGGGCTACGAGCACCGCGAAGATCTCACTACAGCCGCGGCGGCAGCGGCAGCAGGCGGATTCACGGCTATGGCCTGTTTTCCCAACACCGAACCAGCCCTGCATACCAAGTCGGAAATTCTGTATGTGAAAAGTAAATCTGCCGGGCTGCCGGTGCATTGCTATCCCATCGGCGCTATTTCGCAGCATGTGGAAGGGAAAGACCTGGCAGAACTCTACGATATGCATGCCGCCGGCGCAGTAGCCTTTTCTGATGGAAAAAAGGCGGTTCAGGACGCCGGACTCCTGCTTAGGGCCCTGCAATATTCCCGTGCATTTAACGGACTGATTATCAATACGCCTCACCACAAAACCATTGCAGCCGGTGGACAAATGCATGAGGGTTTGATGAGTACTTCCCTGGGTTTGAAGGGCATTCCGGCATTGGCAGAAGAAATTATGGTGCAACGGGATCTGAGTTTGCTGGAATATTCGGAAGGCAGGCTGCATATCCACCTGGTTTCAACAGCTAAAAGTGTCAGCCTGATCCGGGCGGCCAAAAAAGCCGGCCTGCCGGTTACCTGCTCAGTGGCGGTTGCCAACCTATGTTTTACCGACGAAAAGCTGGTGGATTTTGATTCCAA
>JAEUUS010000241.1 GCA_016787545.1 Saprospiraceae bacterium | reverse complement strand
ACGAGCCAGATTGAACGAATAGGTGCCCTGGCGCTGTACTTCAGGCAGGTGTTCCCTGTAGCTGTTCAAAAACTGCAACACCCAGTCGAACTCACGCAAACGCATGGCAGCAAAGGCAATATTGGTGTAAGTGAGTCGGGTAATTTGCCCGTTTTCCAAAAATACTTCCGATTCCAGTCCGGACCGGTACAAGTCAAAGATTTCCCGGAGAAATTGCTCCTGGCGCAGATTGATCCGGTTAATGCAAAAATTTACCCCAATCAAATACACAGCCCGCAATTCCGGCAAGGGGAATAAACCGGCTGCATCAGCCAGCCATTCTTTCAGCGCAAAAAAATGCCGGTCCTCACCCGGGTGACTTAAAGCCTGATATCCATGATAATACACCGCAATGGCCGGGTATTGCAATAATGCCGGTTTCGACTCCACATAAGCCAGAATCATGGGCAAAAGGTCGTTTTCAATCTTTTGCTGCATGAAGCGCTGGTGACTAAAAATGCCGCAGGCGAATTTGAGTTTTTCGGCTAAAAATGAAATATCGTGCCAGTTGGTAAATTCCTGAAGTTGCTGAGGAGTGCTGCGCCCGGTTTCATGAAGGGCATGCTGGTAAGCTTCCAGCGCCAGTTCATACCTGAACCTGTAGTGCTCGGCGTGCCGCAAGGGCTGATTGTCCACTTTTTGCCCCACCTTATGCAATTGTTCTTCAAATTGCCTGCTTAAGCCCCGGTGCCTCATGGCCTGCAACAGGTAGCGACCTTTACCTGCTTCATCCCTCCACCATTCGTCCCAGGCCAGGTAATTTTCTGTTGTTTGAAGCAGATAGTGGGTGGTGTGGTGGATTTTTGCAGCATCAAATGAAGAATTTCTGAAGGCTTTTTTGTGTAAAAAATCCGAGGAATAGGTTTTGTCGTCACTCAAGTCCTGTTTGCGCAGAAAACGAAACAACTGTTGCACCGATTCGTGCTGATTAAACACCGGGCTTTCAACGAATTTTTGCATCCAATGCCAATCTTTTTTGGAAAATATGCGAAAAATGGATAGAATTTTCATGTGCTGGATGGTTTGATGCTTTTCCTTGGTTTGTGGGAGGGATAAACTGGAAACTGAGAGTCTCACTCAAAGTGAGACTCTCAGTTTCCAGTTTATCCCTCCCACAAACCAAGGAAAATAACCAGCAGTAAACATACAAAAAATCCGAGAATAACATTTTTTTGTACTCGCTCGAAAACGCTTTCGTGCCCCATGTTTGCATCATCAATACGAATAAACACCATGTACACCCGATACCATCATACACTTCTTCGTAGCCTGCTCCTGTTGAGCAGTTGCGTTTTGCTGCTGAGCAGCAGGATGCAGGCGCAAGGGTGGCAAAGATGGTATGGCGGACCCGGCAACGAGCGCGCCTTCGCCCTGAGCATTCAGCCAGATGGTCAGCTCGTAGCCGTGGGAAGCGCAACAGATACCTCCAGCACTGACATTGATGGCTATTTCCTGAAAACCGATAGCCTCGGGCAGCAGGCTCAACAACAACTGTGGGGCCAACCCGGACTCGATGAAACCGCACTTAGTATCTGGCCCACTGGCGCCAGCGACTGGATGGTGGGCAGCACGGTACGCAGCAGCGGCAGCACCTCGGCCATGGCCGATATTCAACTCCTGCAATTGGATGCTGCCGGACAGGTGCAAAACAGCTGGACGTACGCAGCCAAAACACTTTTCGACACCGAAAAATGGGGAAGTGATTTCCTGCTGTTGGGCGGCAAGTTGGTTTCTGACGGAAACGGCGACTTTATTCCGCAGTTTTTAGCCCAAAAAACGGCTCCAACAGGCGGTATCCTTTGGTCGAAAGTACTGGAATATGGCTTGTACAGCAGAGCAGAAACGGCCACGGTATTGCCCAATAACGAGGTACTGGTAGCCGGATCAGCATACCATTTAGGCACGCAGGATAACCTGTTGATAACCCGGCTGAGCAATTTTGGCGATTCGCTGGACACCTGGGAGCTGCCTGTAACGGGTAGCCAACGCCCGGCTAAAATCATCCAGACACAGGCTGGTTACTACCTGCTCGTGGCCACTGATGGCGTGGGCGATCCGGATCAACGTGACCCCTTGTTGGTTGCCCTGAATGATCAACTGGACACCCTCTGGACCCGTCGCCTGACCCTGCCAGGTTTACAACAAGTGCACGATGCCCTGGAACTACCCGGTGGAGACCTTGTGCTGGTGGGCGAACACATTCCTGAAGGCTCCAATAGCAGAGATGGCTTTATGGCTCGTGTGAATGCACAGGGCGGACTGGTATGGTTTCGGACTTACGGAGGATTGAGGGGCGATATTTGCTGGGATGTGGCAGTCCCGGCCAATGGAAGCGGCTTCATAATCGCCGGACAAACAGGCTCTTACAGTACAGGTGGTGATTTGCAGGCCTGGCTGTTGCAAACCGACGCACTGGGCTTTGCCTGGAGTAATCGGGTGGCGGGACGAGTTGTTCGCGATGAAATAGAAGATTGTGTGGAAAATGTAGGTGAGCCGGGCTTATCCGGCTGGATTATCACGGCTAGTGGCGAACCGGGCGCCGTGTACACCCTTACCGATTCAATGGGGGAGTACTCGATGGGGTTGGACACCGGTGTCTGGTTCGTATCCGTGTTACCTCCTTCCGCTTATTGGTCGGCCTGCGAAGATTCCATACAGGTAAATATTCTGCAACCTGGCGACACGCTTTATGCTGATTTTCCGGTACAGGCAGCGTACGATTGCCCGCTGCTGGATGTTGATTTGAGCGTGCCTTTTTTGCGCCGGTGTCATGAAAATACTTATTCGGTTAAGTACTACAATTATGGTACAATTCCGGCGCCGGATGCCTGGATTACGGTGGCGCTTGACCCATACCTGACGGCTGTAAGCAGCACCTTGCCGTACATCCAAACTGGCGACACGCTCTTGTTTCAGGTGGGTGCTGTGCCAGAACTTTCAGGCGGGAGTTTTCAGTTTACGGCCCTGCTGGATTGCGATAGCACGGTGCTGGGGCAAACCCATTGCACGGAGGCGCATATTTATCCGGATTCGCTGTGCTTTGGGTTTAGTCCGGAATGGGATGGCTCCAGTTTGGAAGTAACCGGGTATTGTGCCGGAGATTCTGTGGTGATTAACATCTCCAATGTAGGGCTGGACATGCAGCAGGCGGTGGAATACATCATTGTTGAGGATGTGATCATTTTCAAGCTGTCTACCCTGCAATTGAACGGAGGTCAGGATACGACCATAGTACTTTATCCGGAAGGCGCCACGGTAACCATCATTGTCAATCAGGCGCCAGGGCATCCGGGCAACAGTACGCCAACGCTGGTTGTGGAGGGTTGTGGCGGGTTCCCCTTCAGTATGGGCTACAGCTTCCAGTTTCCGCAAAACGATGGCAATTTCAGCACAGATATAGAGTGCCGGCAAAACATCGGCTCCTACGACCCCAACGATAAAACAGGCCTTCCGCTGGGCGTTGGAGACGATCATGCGGTAGAACAAGGCATCACCATAGAATATTTGATCCGCTTTCAGAACACCGGTACCGACACAGCATTCCGGGTGGAAATCAGGGATACGCTATCCCGTTTTCTTGACCTGTCTACCTTTAAACCGGGCGCTTCAAGCCATCCTTATCGTTATAATTTCAGTGAGTTTGGTATTCTGAGTTTCCTGTTCGATCCCATTGCCCTGCCGGATTCCGGCGCCAATGAGGCTGCTTCGCAGGGATTTGTCAAATACAGGATTGCATTGAAAAAAGACCTGGCTCCGGGAACAGAAATCACCAATAGAGCCGCCATATATTTTGACCAAAACACGCCTGTGATTACTATACAAACCCTTCACACCATTGGAAACCCATTTGAATCCCTGATTACTGCCCAACAAGATCCAGTGAACACAAACACTACTACAGGAGCGCTAAAGATCGCTCCAAACCCAACGAATGGAAACACCCTGATAAGCCTCTCTCGCCCCTTCCAACGGGAGGGGGCGAGCCTGAGGGTTCTGGATGCCACCGGTAAAGTGGTTCTGGAAGAAACCGGTGTGCTCCAATCAAATCAAGAAACCCATTACCTGAATCTGACTACATTACCGGCTGGATTGTATCTGATTCAATACATGGATAAACACAGAACTATGATTACCCAAGGGAAGGTAGTGAAGCTGTAACTCCCCTCCCGGCCCCATTAAACCATTTTCAACTTACAGAAGCCATGAACAGATTACTCTTTGTACTCGTGTTTTGTTGCATAGCAGTCGTTTCGCGCGCACAAACCTGCCAGAACTTCAACTTCCCGGCGGCAATAGCCGACTCCTGTCATCAAGCCCCGTTGTTTTGTGGCAACTATCTGGATCAGTATTGTGGAACAAATTTTGGTTTGACGGATGATGCCTTTGGACTATCGAGTGGTTTTCTGCGCTTTTCCACTTGTTATGAAGAGATGGCGGTACAAATTCAGGTGTTCGATTGTACCCCGGGCAGTACCGGCCTCATTTTTTCTGTGCTGGAAGAAGATTGTAACCCTCAGTCGGCGCCGCTCGTCACTGATACCATTCCAGCGAACACCACTGATACTTTGTCTGCCGCTAATCTTACCGCACTTTTGCCCTATGTCATGGCCATCAGTGGGGTACAGGGAAGTCAATGCAGTTTTACCATTCAGGTATTGGAAGGCATCGGAACGGCTTTGCCCGGGCCGGTAAGTTGTCAATGTTCAGGAGGAGGCATAGATGGGCCGGGCCACATTTGTTCAGGAGATCCTGTAAGTTATTCTCTGGATGGTTTAATGTGCAATTTCAGCTTTGGCTTGCCCATCGGCGGCAATGGTGAATATTGTCCGCCCGAGTCAGCTTGTCCGGGCAGTCTGGACTCTGTAGTGATCGAATGGCATATTCCTGAGATCATGCACTTTATAGGCGACAGCACCGGTTTGGAGATTACAATAGCATTAGACAGCGCCTATATGGGGCTTGATACGATACGATTCGATTCTGTGTGGGTTACCTGGCATCTGGTGTCCACAGCTCCTACAGACTCCTTGGCTTTTTGTGATTGTGCGTCCGTCAGTTGTGAGGATGGCGAGTTATTGGTTTTCCCAATTACCATTGGTATGATCAACGAGGTTTATTCTTGTGAGCTTTCGTGCGCATCGCCGGTTTGTATAGTAAACGGGGTTGAATATACTAGCCCTGGAACGTATACTATCTCATCAGGTTGTAATTCTATATCGGTTATTATTACCCAAAAGCTAGAAGACCCCATCGTACCAACGGTCAGTATTTGTGAAGGAGAAACAGCACAATTAGCTGTAACCAATGCTGATCCAAACTTTACCTATACCTGGAGTACAGGGGATACAGGGGCCACCATCTCCGTTTCACCGGATGTAACGACCTTCTATACCGTTACCGCATCACATATATCCGGTAATTGTACCCGGACAAGCACGGCATTAGTTTTCGTAAGCGAATGGATTCAGGAAAACGCTGGTCAGGTTGGTGTAATAACCTGCCAGAATCCTTGTGTTTCCTACCTGGGAAACACTTACTGTCAGGCAGGACAATATGTGGTGCAAATTGGTCAATGCCAAACACGCAGTTTTACTATTGGTTCCGACCCATCTCTGGAGTTTATTGTGCAACCTGCTGTTACCATCTGCCAGGGGCAGTGTGTGGATTTTTTCGGGCAGCAGATCTGCAGCAGCCAAACAGCCATGCATACCGAAAATTGTACCACCTATATACGTCAGATTATTGTTGAGCCAAGAGATACCATTTTGATGGGGGTAGTAGGATTTGTGTATTGCGACGACCCATGTGTGGATTATGCCGGAACAACCTATTGTAACCCAGGGATTTATAAAAATGAAACAGAATGTGAAACAACCATTTTTGAAATTCAATTTAAAAAACGAGAGGTTAACATGGGAACCCTTGGCGTATTAACCTGTAAGGACCCTTGTCTTGTTTTTGAAGGTGAAACCTATTGCAATGCGCAGGTAATCGAAAAAACCGACAGTTGTTTCATATACAAATACGTTGTTGATACCAACTATCTGAAACCGGCCATTGGAAAACCTGTTTGGGATTGTTCGCCCACCAACACGCATTTTACGGTGTCATTTGAAATCTCAGGATTGCCACCGTTCAAAGTTGGTGAAGAGGAACTGGAGGGCAGCTTATTTCTGTCAGATCTAATTGTAAATGGCTCTAATTATGCCTTTATTGTTAAACATGAAAACGGTTGCGAAATCACCGTGAGCGGCTATTACGATTGCGCACAGTTTTGTGCCAGCACCCCCGGTCAACTTTCCGGCGATATAGTACATGGCTGTGCAGGGCAAAACACCGTATCGGTGGTTAGCATTCAACCGCCCAATCTGATGCCCGGAGATGTTGTAGTTTATCATTTGACAGCGTCTGATGGCGTCCTTGTAGCCAGCAACGACTCCGGCACCTTTGCCTTTGATCCGAATACGATGGAGCCGGAAACAATCTATTTTGCTAATTGTGTGGTAGGCCCACCGGATGTAACCGGTTTACCCAACCCAACCGATTTGTGTACCGACACCAGTTCGTCACAACCGATTATTTTCCATCAGTCGCCAGAGATAAGCATAACCGGCGATTCCAGTCTTTGTGAACTGGATGCGATTATACTGACGGCGAGTGGCGCTTCAACCTATCAATGGAGTACCGGCAGCACCGGCGCTATGCTGGAAATTCCTGACGCGACCCCGGATGACTCCGGTTGGTATAAAGTGCGCGGCGCATCGCAATATGGATGTTTTGCAGAGGACTCCACTTATGTAGAGGTTTTCCCATCTGATTCCAAAAACTGTTGCAAGCCTCAAATACCCAATGCCTTTACACCCAACGGCGATGGCGCCAATGACAGTTTTGTGCCATTGATCAGCGATTGTTCACCTTTGGAATATGCGGAAATGCGCATTTACTCCCGCTGGGGAGAATTAGTTTTCAGAAGTGAAAAAGATCAAATGCGTTGGGATGGCACCTATTCCGGAGGAGATCCGGCAAGTTCAGATACCTACGTTTTTACGTTCAGATACAGACTTTCTGGCGAGGATGAAAAAACAGAAAGAGGTGAAATAACATTACTACGTTAAAAAGGGGAGTTTTATGTTGGGCGCCGCCGCAAGGTTGGCGCCCAATTTTTTTTTGTGAACGCGGAGAGGAACGCGGGGGACGCGGGTGACGCGGATTTTTTTTGGAACGCGGATGACGCAGATGACGCGGATTTTTTTGGAACGCGGATGCCGCAGATGACGCGGATTTTTTGGAACGCGGATGACGCAGATGACGCGGATTTTTAAAATTGCCTCCGGCAATTTTGGCTATGAAAAGAGATGAATTCTCAATTTTTCCTAAATAGGCTGCCGAAGGCAGCAGAAAAATCCGCGTCATCCGCGGCATCCGCGTTCCAACTAAAAATCCGCGTCATCCGCGTTCCCCGCGTTCCAAAAAAATCCGCGTTCTTGCAGAGGAAATTCAAACACCCATGATACGCCTCTTTCTTTTACTCTCCGCGTTCCTAACCGCGTTCCAACCTGCGGCACAAATCTGTAATTATTTAGCTTACGACGGTTTTTCCTACCCGGATAACTCACCACTGGAAGCCCTCCAGGGCGGTTCAGGATGGCTACAACCCTGGAATGTACAAAGCGAAAACATGCAACTGCCCGGATATCAGATTTCCTCCGGCATGCCGCTCCTTTACCAGGATTTGCAGAGCTCCCCAGGATACGCATCTGGTGGATTCCAGTACCTGACTGCCGGCCGACGGCTGAATGTTCAACAGGATGGCCCCTTTGGCCCCTGGCTCAATGGTGATGGCCTTATTGGTCAACCTGGAACGACCCTTTGGGTAAGTATTTTACTCCGAAAAAATCAAAACAACGACGAAACCGTAGCCGCCTTTTGGCATAATACCCATATCCAATGGTGCGAAGGATGCACCGCCAATAAAATGGCGGTCGGCTATTTCGGCGCCAACTCCAATGTGAACGGACAACGCCGCTGGACGCTTCGCCTGGGTGATCAGTACTTCCCAAGTCAAACTCCGGTTGTAACAGGAGAAACGACCTTTTTAGTGGTAAAACTTGATTTTTCAGCTGGCAATACCACCGCCACCCTGTTTGTCAATCCTGCCGAATTAGGCAACGATTCACCCTCCCCTACCCTCACCCAAACCGCCCCGTTTGCGCTGGCCATTCAAAGTATTGCACTATACTTAGGCAATAACCCAAATAACGGTCAGGCCGACGAGCTGCGGATGGGCGCCAGCTATGCCTGCGTAGCCCCCGATCCAAATGTGGCAGTCAACCAACCGCCCAATGCCGCGTTTACCTTCACACCTGCGTCCGGTATCGCACCACTGCAAATCAGTTTCGACGGAACATCGTCCGCTGATCCCGACGGGTTTATCACTTCCTATTCCTGGGACTTTGGCGATGGCTCAGCGCCAGTTGGTGGTGGATTGGTGGATCATACTTTTACCGCATTGGGTAACCTGAATGTGCGACTCACGGTAACAGATTCAGAAGGCCTGCAACATAGCCTGACCAAACAGGTGCGCATTCTCGATCCATCTGGCGCGTATCCCTGCCTCCTGGGTATTACCTGTGAGCAACTGGCTTCCTGCACCAGTAACGAGGGGCGTTTCCGCGTTACCAACTACGAAAATATCCCCCTGCAATTGCGCAATGCCAGCGGCAACCTGATCCCGCCGTCTGCCGGCAATGCCAATATGTTCGACAACCTGGCGCCCGGCCCTTACCAGCTCACAGCCTCCGGCGCCAACGGCTGCCGGGATACCTTCAACCTGCACATGCAGCGCGACAGCAATACCTGCCCGGGTTGGTCGCCCGATCCATGCTCCATGAAAATCGGCGTAGGCATTGAAGGCATGGCCTACTGGTCTACCGGCCGACCCTTCAAAGACTTTTTCAAATCCTGCGGCACCTGGATTACCTACGATCCAAACCCTCCCGGCGGCAATTTTGTGTGGAATACTGAAAATCAGACACATATACCAGCCGATAGCAATGGTTATGCCCTGCAAATTCCGTTCACTGTGCCCAATGGAAGCGGACAAAATATGCTGCGCGGCATTATTTCTGCCATCGGGCATATCCCTGCTGGCGTACCCATGCGCCTCCTGTACGATGGTGTTGGAACGCTGCAAATGCAGGGAAATGTAACCGTAACAGCCAGCCAGCCAGGGCAGATTGATTTTGTGGTAAATGATGAAGGAAACATATTCTTCAACCTCACCGCTTCTCAGTCCGGCAACCATGTGCGCAACATACGTGTGGTGGAACAAAGCAACCTGGATACATACCTCAGCCAGCCCTTCCGGCAGTCGTTCCTGGATAAATGCAAGGAATTCAACACCTTGCGTTTCATGGACTGGATGCGCACCAACGGCAGTGAACAGGAAAAATGGGAAAACCGCACCCGCCCGGGATATTACTCCCAGGCCGAAAGTCCGAACGGCGGTCTGGCTTATGAATACATCATCCAACTGGCCAATACGCTCAATAAAGACATCTGGGTCTGCGTGCCGCATGGCGCCGACGATACCTACATAACAGAAATGGCCGCTATGTTCCGCAGCGGATTAAATCCCGGTATTCAGGTATATCTGGAATACAGCAATGAGGTTTGGAACTGGATTTTCCCGCAGGCGCATTGGGTAAACAACAATGGTCCGCAAAACATCAGCTACCCACGCCGCTACGTGGAGCGCTCCCTGCACGCTTTTGATATCTGGATGCAGGTTTGGGGCAGCGAACAAACGCGTTTACGCAGGGTACTTGGCACCCAGAATGGGTACGACTGGATTACGGAAGAAATCATGGCTCATGCCGATCCGGCCAAATACGATTACATCTCTCCTTCCTGGTATGTAGGGCTGGATCATGGTGATACAGGCGTACCCAATCTGCAGGCGCTTGGCGCTGCCGCCACAGCGGAGGATGTATTGGAAAATGCCCATAACACCTTCCTGGGCTTTTATCCACATTGGGAAATGGTGTATCGCACTGCTAAATTGTATGGTAAAAAAGTGGCTAACTACGAAGGCGGTCAACACTTCACCAATTTTACCGTGCCGCCTTATATCCAGGCTATGTACGATGCCCAGGTACATCCGAGCATGTACACCCTCTACAACCGAATGCTCGACAGTCTCCGTCGTTTAGGAAGTGAACTGCCGCTGGCCTTTGTACTCACCGGTCCCTGGCAAAGTCAATACGGCTCCTGGGGTCACCTTTTCAGCGAAGACGATCCGGCTCCCTGGACCGACCGGCCGAAGTTTCAGGTATTGCTGGATCAAATAGCGCAATGTGTAGAAGTGTCTGGTAATCAGGAGTCAACACCCGGAGTAGAATCCCTCAGAGTGTTCCCTAACCCATCAGCAGGGGCATTTCAACTACATATTCCGGAAAGCTGGCAGGGGCAAGTCCTGCGCCTGCGCGTGTACGATGCGCGAGGGATTCAGCAGGCCATTATTCCCTGGAACAACACGCCCACCGGCGATTCCTGGCCCCATGGACTTTATTTGCTCCAATTGGAGGATCAGCAGGGCAAGGTAGTGGCCCGGGGTAAATGGGTGAAAGTTAAAGGGCACTAAGGGTGGTTTTTTTACCACTAAGGCACTAAGGGCACTAAGGGCTTAAACTGAGAGTCTCACTTTGAGTGAGACTCTCAGTTTAAGCCCTTAGTGCCCTTAGTGCCTCGTATGTTTGAGCCAAGTTCTTTGACAAGATAATTTTAGTATATTGGAGCCCTGGCCGGGACGTGAGAGGATCGGTGCCTAAACAGTTACTTATGTATCATGTACACACTAAGAAATTCCTCACTTCTGCGGTTTCCCTAGAGTCGCAACAGCACTTAAGCCCGTTCAATTTTTGATCGAGGAAGCATAAAAGTACGAGAAAAGACGCCGGGGCAACTAGCCAGTAAACCATCATTTTTTCAAAGGACAAAACCATGGCCAAAACACTTCCAATCCGCCAAAGTCTTGGCATCGATGTTTCCAAAGACCATCTCCAGGTTTGCATTTCCAACCTTGAGGCAGATCAAAGAATCCGGGTAATTGCCAGTACCAAATTTTCCAATAACGGCAAAGGCCTGAATCAGTTAATCGTCTGGGTAAAAAAGCATCGAATACCAGAGCTGGATTTTAAAGTTATCCTGGAAGCCACGGGGGTGTACCATGAACAGGCGACCTATTTTCTGCATGAAAAAGGGTTTGAGGTTTCGGTTGTACTTCCCAATAAGGCTAAAGCATTTGCCCGCAGCTTAAATGCCAAGAGCAAAACAGACCAGATTGATGCCAAAATATTGGCTCAAATGGGTTTGGAACGCAAACTTGACATTTGGAAGCCCGCAAGTCAGAACATGGTCAGTATCAAACGATTGTGTCGTGAACGAACTACTTTGCAAGACCACAAAACGGCCGCACTCAACCAAATGCACGCCAGAAAATCATCCCATCTGCCAGAAAAAAGCAGCCAAAATCGATCTTTAAAACTGATCAAATTTATTGAAAAGCAGATCAAAGAAGTGGAAGAAAGCATCAAGCAAGTCGTCAAAACCGACCCAGATTTAAAAGAAAAAGTGGACAAAATCTGCAAGGTCAAAGGCTTAGGCTTAATTACCGTTATCGCGGTTATTGCCGAAACTGACGGATTTGCACTCTTTAAAAACAAAGCTCAACTTGTCTCCTTTGCCGGGTATGATGTGGTGCAACGCGAGAGTGGAACCTCGGTAAAAGGAACCACCAGAATATCCAAAAAAGGAAACAGTTACATCAGAAGAGCTTTGTACTTCCCTGCCCTGACTGCCGTCAAGTATGAACCACAATTCAAAGATTTCTACCAGAGAGTCTTTGAAAAATCATTCATCAAAATGAAGGGATATGTGGCAGTGCAACGAAAGCTTCTTGTCCTGATTTACACCCTTTACAAAAAGGAGGAACCCTACGATCCGCAATACCTCTTCAAAACACCATTACAAAAAAATAGGCAGGAACTGTGTCCTGCCTAAGCTGCATAACCAAATTATTGGTTTGCTTTTCTGAAGGCAAATATACTAAAATTATTTGTCAAAGAACTTGGTGGTGAACACAGCACCTTCGCGGTGAATAAAACTTTGCGGTGAATAAAATTAAATTTCTTCCATCATGCAAGAAGCATATATCGTAGCGGGCTTTCGTTCCGCTGTTGGAAAAGCAGGAAAAGGCGGTTTCAAATCTTACCGCCCGGATGATCTGGCCATTGATGTCATCAAACAACTCATGGCCTCTGTGCCGGCCCTGGATCCGAAACTCGTGGACGATTGCATTGTAGGCTGCGCCAACCCGGAAGGGGAGCAGGGCCTGCAAATTGGTCGCCTGATCTCCAACCGCGCACTGGGCAAAGAAGTTCCCGGTATGACCGTCAACCGCTATTGTGCTTCCGGCCTGGAAACCATCAGCATTGCCGTGGCCAAGATCCGTGCCGGTATGGGCCATTGCTACGTGGCCGGCGGCGCCGAAAGCATGTCGCTCATCCCCATGACCGGCTACAAACTGGCGCCGAACTACAACATTGCCAAAGATACACCCGACTACCTCGTGGGCATGGGTCTTACCGCCGAAGCCGTGGCTGCCAAATGGAATATCTCCCGCGAAGCAGCCGACGAGTTCAGTGTGCGCAGCCACCAAAAAGCTGCTGCAGCCATTGATTCCGGCAAATTCAAAGATGAAATTGTGCCGGTTCAGGTACCTGAGGTATGGGTGGAAAACGACAAGCGCAAAGAGCGCGTCAACACCGTAGATACCGATGAAGGCGTGCGTCGCGACACCAATCTGGAAGGCTTGGGCAAACTGCGTCCGGCATTCGCCCAGGGTGGCGTGGTTACTGCCGGCAACTCCTCTCAAACCTCCGATGGCGCCGCATTCGTGTTGGTGATGTCGGAAGAAATGGTGAAAAACCTGGGTCTGCAACCCATTGCCCGGCTCGCAGCCTGCTCCGTAGCGGGTGTGGAGCCTATTTACATGGGTATTGGCCCCTGCGCCGCCATTCCCAAAGCCCTCAAGCAAGCCGGTATGAAACTGGACGATATCCAGGCCATTGAGCTCAACGAAGCTTTTGCCGCACAGGCCCTGGCCGTGATCAAAGAAGCCGGCCTCAATCCAGATATCGTCAATGTAAACGGCGGAGCTGTGGCCCTGGGCCATCCGCTGGGTTGTACGGGCGCCAAACTCAGCGTTCAGCTACTCAACGAAATGCGCCGCAGCAACCAGAAATACGGCATGGTTACCGCCTGCGTGGGCGGTGGACAAGGGATTGCAGGGATTTGGGAGCGGTTGAATTAAGGGGTATTATTGTTGATCATTGGATATCGGTTATTCTTCATCCGGTTATTTCAAACGAACATCGCCGTCAAAGCTCGTCACTTCAATTTTAGGCGCATTTGCGCCGGCGCCTTTGATTCTCCCTTTGATGGATATTTCTTCTTCTTTTTCCTTGTAATAGGTGGATTCAAGTTCATTTTCCGGAAAAATGAGCTTGGAATACTTCATTTCAGCACTCAATTCGTATTTCACAGAGCCCGGAATTGGAATAGTTACCTCTGTGTATTTGCCGTTGAAAAGCATACCCTCGAAGGTGCCACCCACACTGAGTACTTTGATTTCGTCGTCGAATGATTGCTGAACCGACAGGTTTTTCCACAAGCCGCCTACCTGGTATTCGGTGTACTTGGTGTTGGTTGCGGAAAGGGTACCTACTTTGGAAATTTTCACCTCATCGTCGAACGACATGTCGAAATGCAGGCTGTTGAGCTCCTGAAAGGAAAATTTAGTGTATTTGCTATCGCTAATTTGCACCTGTCCGGCATTGAGGGCCTCCACCTGGCTGTCGTAAAACTGGCCATTGATATTCCCCAAATTACCACTGAATCTGAATTCTGAATATTTATCCCGCAGATTCAACTGGTCGCTTACCGCGCCGATTTTGTAGGTGTCGTCAAAACATTCAAAGGAGAGCGTTTCGAGATTACCCAACTTGATCGCTGAGTACTTTGAGTTGATTTCCATATTTTTCCCATCACCGAAATTAATGTTGGAATCATACAACTCCGCCTTGCAGCTGGAAAAATTGCCCACAGTACCGTTGCTGTATTTGCCATCCAGTTTCAGCTGTTCGTAGTTGCCCGGCATGTCTAGTTTTCCGTCGAACAAAATAATTTCCAATATAGCGGCGGTACCGTCTTCCGTACGGATGGTGGCGTATTTGTTTTCCAGGGTAGCGTATTGGAGTTTGGGTACATAAATCTCCAACTGCATGTTAAAATCTTTGATGCCGGTGAATTTTTGTCCGTTTTTAAATTTGATGGTGCTGCGGCCGTTAATGATATTCCAGCAATCGATCAGTTGAGATGTTTGTACATCGAGTTTGTTATTGGAGGCCTCATTGGTTGTAACATCAAACTGGTTGAGGAAATTCTGCAATTCCGCTTCATCCTTTCCTTTGGCTGAAATGGTGAGCACCACTTTGGTTTGTGTACTGTTGCTTTTGCGCAGGATTAGGTCGCCGTAGCGGTGAGACGCCCAGAGTGCTGTTTTACCGTCGAAAACCTTTTCAATGTTGCGCTTTTTTTCAGACTGGGCTGCTGCCGATCCGAAAAAAAAGACAGCTAAAAACATCAAAATGAACCACTTAGATGTCGAGAGAGCGGCGTTTTTCTGTTTCATTTTTTCTTAGTTGTATTTGTTTGATAATGAGTTCGAGTATTCGAATTTTCTGCTCGTAGTAGTGCAGATACCTGGCTGCTGTTTTTTCATCTTTGGGCAAAGCCTGGAAATCTGCCATAAAATCCTGTTGCAAACGATCGAGTTCTTCCAACTCTTTGGCTTCGAGCGGAAGCTGGGTATTGGCGGTCAACAAGGCATGCATTTGGGTTTCCTGCTCGCTAACCTGTTTTTGGTATTCGAGGGCTTTGTTGCGCCAGGGTTCGGGCAGTTCGGCTATGGGAATTTGTTCTGCTGGCAGGTGTTTTGATTCACTCCACCAATAGCCAAGCGAGACGCCAGCGCCAAGTAGCACAAGCCCGAAGGCAATCCACCAAAAAGGTTTGCGCCACCAGGGCGCCTTTTTTTCAGGCAGGGTAACGACGCCCGCCCAAATAGCCTGTGTATCAGGCATTTCCACCTCGTCCATGGACTCCTGCAATGCCTTTATTCTTTTTTCCAATGTATCCATATCCTCTAGATGTTGGCGGTTTGAGGTAAATAACTTTTCAGGAGCTGTTTGGCCCGGCGGTATTGGGTTTTGGAGGTCGATTCCGTGATACCCAGTTGTAGGGCAATAGCCTGATGACTCATTTGCTCAACGGCAAACAAGGTGAACACTACCCGCGCTCCGTCGGGCAGTTTTTTGATGGCAACGTGAAGGGTTTCGGCGTCGAAATCCGGAAAAGTATCCGTGGCTTCCGGTAGTTGTTCCAGCTGCTGGTTCAATTCCACAAATTGCAGCTGTTTTTTAGTGCGCAGTTGGTTCAGCGCAGTATTCACGATGATTCGTTTAATCCAGGTACCTATACCAGACTCCTGCCTGAACGTGTGTAATTGTTGAAATACCTTGGTAAACCCTTCCTGCAACACGTCTTGTGCCTCACCAGAATGACCAAGAATCCTGATGGCGGTATTGTACATCGCCGTAACGTAACGGTGATATAGTTCAAACTGCGCCTGTTGGTTTCCTTGCAGGCAGCGAGCTATCAGTTCTTTTTCTGGTTGGGCAGACGACAA
>JAEUUS010000226.1 GCA_016787545.1 Saprospiraceae bacterium | reverse complement strand
ATTTATCCTGTGTACAATTTGAAAAAAATGTCTTTGGCGTATCCAGCATCTGCCCGAACATTTGCATCATGAAAGTCTATACGCTCCCCCGGCAATAGACGTCACCATGTAAAAGACGACAACGCTTATGAAAATCAACCGTATTACTTCGCTACTTTTCTCCCTTGCGCTGCTTTTATCGGCACAGCGGATGTATGCCCAATGCAACCTCGTTTTGGACGCTGTTGTAACGAACGAATCCTGTTTTGGCATGCAAGACGGGAGTATAGATTTGACTATAACCGGGGGAACTTTACCAATATTCATAGAGTGGTCAAGTGGCGCTTCCAGCGAAGACATATTTAACCTGGTGGCAGGTACCTATACGGTGACCGTAACGGATGATTTGGGTTGCCAGGTTACGCTTACTCGGGAGGTGGAAGGTCCACCAGAGGTGTTGTTCAGCTACCTGAACGGTGATGGTATGATAACCTGTGATAATCCAATCGCAGAGATTATTGCTACTGCAACAGGTGGGATTGAACCGTATGTTTTTGTGTGGTCGAACGGCACAAATGGTAATGTATTGAGTACCAATGTGGCGCAAACCTATATCGTTACGGTCACAGACGCAAACGGCTGTTCGGTTACTTCAGAAACTACGGTGGAAATAAGTCCTACCTATCCGGTGGCTGATGCCGGCCCGGATGAAATCCTTGTTAGTTGTGCCACTGCACCAAATCTGATAGGCGGAGGTAACACCAGTATGGGACCAGATTTTACCTATGAATGGAGTACGTTTACCGGAGGGTTCGATTACGGGGTGGATATCCACCAGCCAGTGATTGAGGTGTCCGTTTGGGGGTTTTATACGCTGAAAGTAACCAGTTTGGCAGAAGGATGCTCAACCTTTGACAATATTTCAGTGTTGGCTGACAACTCGTTCCCGCACATCAGTATCGTTCCACCGGCAAATCTGAGTTGTAACCAATCACAGGTGGTTATCGATGCACCCAATACTTCAGCTGGTCCGGAATACACCTATCAATGGACCACCCCTAACGGACATATTGTGTCGGGAGAAACGACCCTGCAGCTAACTGTAGATGCTCCTGGATTGTATGAGCTGAAGGTAACAAACACCATGCTGGGTTGTTCCCGAAAAGCTGGCGTCACGGTAATTGAATCTTTCGTGGTAGACGCCGGTCCGGACCAGGGTCTGCCCTGCGGTAATGGGCAGGTAACCCTTAATGGTACAGCGCCTAATCCGCCCGGCAGCCAATTCCAGTTTCTCTGGACAACCGCTAACGGTAATATTGTTTCGGGGGCCAATACTTTGAGCCCGGTGGTGGATCAGCCAGGCGATTACTTGTTAACGGTAACCAATGCCCTGGACGGTTGTACAAAAACGGATATGGTGACTATACATCCCGGAACGCTTGTCCCGGCACAGGATCTTTCCATCCTGGATGTTTCCTGCACGGGGCAATTGGGCATTATTGGTGTGAATATGAGTCAGGGCCAGGCCCCGTATAATTATTTGTGGTCGAACGGAAGTGTTCAACCGGCATTAATCAATATTACCGTAGGTACTTATACCGCCACCATCACCGATGCACTGGGATGCCAATATTACGCAGAAGGTGAGGTAAAGGATACTTCCACAATTACGGTGGATCTGGATGTTACCCATCCTACCTGTCAAAACCCGTTTGGCGGCGCCATTGACCTGACGGTAGCCGGAATTTTCGGACCATTTGAATATCAATGGAGTACAGGAGATACGGCACAGGATCTTTCCGGGTTGGGAGAAGGTCCGCATACCGTTACCATTACTTATGCAGGAGGTACTTGTTCTGATGAGTTTACAACTAATCTGGTATCTGGAGCTACGTATACCTTAAGCGCCAATATCACCCATGCTTCATGCACCAATCAAAATGACGGAGCCATTGATTTGAGTGTTAATGGCAGTTTTACGCCACCCTTATCCTATTTATGGTTTGATGGCAGTACACAACAGGATATACAAAATCTTGAGCCTGGTTCAATCATCGTTTTTGTTTCTGACGCTAATAACTGTATGGTTTCTGAAATCTTTGAGGTTAACCTTGGTTTCGGTCTGATGCAGTCTGGTATTGTCACGAATGCTTCCTGTAACGGCGCCTGCACGGGATCTATTGATGTGACAGTGACCGGCGGCCTCCCGCCATTAGACTATGCCTGGAGTCCGGGCAATACGACTCAGGATCTGAATTTTTTGTGTGCCGGTACTTACACTCTTACCGTGTATGACGGCGCTGGCTGTTCAGCAGTTCAGCCTTATGCAGTTCAGAAAACTCCGTCTGGTATTACGATACAATTAACCCCAACTGATGCCACCTGCAATGGCAATGATGGTTCCATCGACCTCACTGCAACGGGTGGCCAGCCAGCCTATACTTATTTGTGGTCTTCAGGGCCTAACACACAGGATATAAACGGTTTAGTGTCAGGGGTATATTCTGTAACGGTTACAGATGCCCAGGGGTGTACCAGTCAGTCAGGAGTGTTGGTTGGACAAAGTTCTAATGTGACCCTCTCTGTTACCACGCAGGGCACTAACTGCGCGGGAGGTTGCAATGGTTCTGCTGACCTGACTGTAATAGGTACCGGGCCCTTCACGTATGCCTGGAGCGATGGCTATCCATTTGAAGATCATCCCGATCTGTGTGCCGGAACCTACACAGTAACGGTACAGGATGCGCTTGGTTGTACCAAAACGCTTTCGGTTACCATTCAGGACAATACAACCATGGATGTAACAGGAGTAGTTACGCCGGTGCTTTGCTCAGGAGCCAATACAGGCGCCATTAATTTGTCGGTAACAGGTGGTACACCCGGCTATACTTTTATCTGGAGCCAGGGCAGTAACACGGAAGATGTTGGAAACTTGCCTGCCGGAACATACACAGTTACAGTTACGGATCAGTTGAATTGCACGATCACCCAAATTTTTCAAGTGCCGGGCAGTTCGGCCATTCAGGTTAATGCCAGCGTTTCGCCGAACATATGTTTTGGAACTTCGCAGGGATGGATCAACCTCACCATCGCAGGTGGTAATCCGGGGTATTTGTTTGACTGGGAGCATATTCCGGGCGCCAACGATCCGGAAGACCTAAGCAACCTTGCCGCGGGCATATACACGGTTACCGTAACAGATGCATCTGGTTGTACGCAAACTGCCACAGCGTTGGTGGATGAAAGTCAGCAGCTTCAACAATCCGGTGTTGTTGTCAACCCGGTTTGCGCTGGCAGCGCAACAGGCGCCATCAATCTGACGGTAACCGGCGGCACTATTCCATATGTTTATGCCTGGAGTGTTGGTTTGTCTGGTCCGGCCTTTACCAATGTCGAGGATCCGGCAAACCTTGTTGCCGATACCTATAAGGTGGTAGTGACAGATGCCGGAGGTTGTACCGCATCGGATTTGTATACCCTTACAGACCCGGCTCCGCTACAATTCAGTATTTTTTCCCTGGCCAATAACTGTGTGGAGGAAACGCTCAGCGGCCCGGCATTGGCAGGCGCCACGTATGCCTGGACGGGACCCAATAACTTTTCTGCTGCAACCCAGGTCGTTACTGTTTCTGCAGCCGGAACCTACACTTTAACCCTGACAGATATAAATGGTTGCACTGCTACAGCACAGTATGTGGTGAATCTGCTGGCCAGCGGCTCTTGCGGGGCCATCGAAGGCAGGTTGTTTTATGATACTGATGAAAGTTGTACCTTAACCAACAATGAATCCGGATTAGCCGGATGGATTGTTCGGGCAGAGGGGGTGGCAGATACACTTTACGGCGTAACAGATGCGAATGGGCAATACAAAGTTGATGTTCCACTTGGTGTATACGCCATCAAAATTCTGGTTCCCAATGGTTTATGGAGTGTTTGTTCGAATGCAATACCGGTAGATATTTCCAGCCCGGGACAAATCGTAGCTGGCGGTGATTTTGCTGCACAGGCTCAGTTTACCTGTCCGGCAATGGAAGTTAACCTGGGTATAGACAAGCTTCGCCGTTGTTTCGACAATAACTTCTATCAGGTGCAATATTGCAACAAGGGTACCCAAAAAGCTGCCAATGCCTTTGTAACCGTAGTGCTGGATCCGTTCCTAACACCGGTTGGGGCATCCATGCCATACACGGATTTGGGCAGCAACGTACTTCGGTTTGATGTTGGCGATGTGGCTGTGGGTGATTGCGGAAATATCAGTCTGGAAGTATTCGTGAACTGCAATGCGGTTTTAGGCCAAACTCATTGCACAGAAGCAGCCATTTACCCGGATACACTTTGTATGCCGCCGGGCACGGGTTGGTCCGGTGCAAGTTTGCAGGTTAGCAGTATCTGTGAGTCCGACTCTTTGCGCTTTTCCATAACCAATACCGTTGATGTATTAACGGGTTTGAACTATGTAGTTGTGGAAGATGGCGTCATGTTTCGCTGGGCCTTTTCCAGTGGGTTATCTGCTGGAGAAACCATGGAAGTTGCGGTGCCGGCCAATGGCAGTACCTGGCGATTAGAGGTACAGGAACAATTAAATCAAGTGTATTCCGAGTGGTATGGACTGTCGGTTGAAGGCTGTACAACAAACCCCACGTTTTCTACGGGGTTTGTGAACCAGTTTCCTCAGGCAGATGAAGCGCCGGCACTTGACCGGATATGTACACCCAACAAGGGTTCTTTTGACCCCAACGATAAACACAGTGACCCGATCGGTTTTGGGGCTGAGCATTTTGTTCGTCCCAGAACCGAAATTGAGTATCAGATTCGTTTTCAGAATACAGGAACGGATACAGCCTTCACGGTAAGGATATTGGATACTTTATCTTCCTGGCTTGACCCATCGACCATTCGGGTTGGAGCAAGCAGTCACCCTTATTCTTTCAATCTGACTGGTGAGGGAATCGTTCATTTTGATTTTGAGGGCATAGCTTTACCTGACTCCAATACAAATGAATCGTTGTCGCACGGATTTGTCAAATTTATGATCCGCCACCGGGAGGATGCTCCGCTCGAAACAGTGATTGAGAACAAGGCTGCGATTTATTTCGATTTTAACGAACCGGTCATTACCAACACCACCTGGCTTCAAATAAGTGAGGCATTTATCACCACTGAAGCCTGGCAGCCAGAGCTACCCCAGGTTCGAATTCTGGCGAGTCCAAATCCGCTGTGGAATCATACAACGTTGGAAGTGAGCGGATTGGAAACATCCGGCACATTAACTTTACAGGTGTTTGATCTAAACAGCACCTTGGTAATAGAGCAGGAAACAGAAGGCTCAGCCTTTGTTTTACAAGGAGAATCCTGGAATGCTGGTTTCTACACCTTCAGAATCCTTCAAAAAGGAAAATTAGTGGGTGTGGGCAAATTAATTGTTCAAAAGTAAAACAAGTCCAGAAGGGTTAAATTGCATATCATTGACAGAATTGCGGATTGTGGAATGTAACTTTGCGCTGCCTTATTGGTCAAAGGCAACATGGAGCTTACCTTCCATTTTCTACACTTTTAAATTCAATGACTATGACTGCTACACTTTTGTTTCTTGGCAACCTCGGCGGTTCTGAGTTGATCCTCATTTTCCTGGTCGTGCTGCTTTTGTTCGGTGGTAAAAAAATTCCGGAACTCATGCGCGGTTTAGGCCGTGGTATCCGCGAATTCAACAGTGCCAAAAACTCGGTAGAAGACGAAATCCGCCAGGGAATGCGTGAGGCCGAGAAAAAGAATATCGATTAATTTTGGTGTTTGAGTGTTTTGGTGTTT
>JAEUUS010000174.1 GCA_016787545.1 Saprospiraceae bacterium | reverse complement strand
TTGCGATATCTGCAATTAACCCTTGTCTTTGGAAAAACGGAATCACCCACGCGCGCGCTCATGCGCGATGGTTTTTTGCAAATCATCTTGTTAGCCTGGATTGGCTCCTTTGCGTGGTTGTTGTACGGGAAAAAGTGGTTGATACAGCTTGGTTTGCTGGACTGGATCAGTTCTTAACCGTTTCCGGTGAAAAGAATTTGTGGAAAAACAGCACCTGGAAATCCACCGCGCTTCCCCAATATTCCCCATTATGTTCCCCTGGGCGCTCGGCATATTCATGTGGATAATCAAGTTCAAGCAGTACGCGATGCATTTCCCGATTAGCTTCCAGGAAAAAATCGTCAATACCACAGTCAATAATCAATGGAAGCTCTTTGCCTTTTAAACGTTCTGCAAGGGTCACTGCAGAGGCTTTCACCCAGTTGTCCCAATATGCTGAAGGATCGCCAAGAACACCTTTCAGGTCCCATTCATTCTTTTTCCAGGCCCTAAGATCCAAACCTCCTGCCATGCTTCCCGCAGCGCCAAAAACATCCATGTGCTTGATCGCCAAGGTAATAGCGCCATGCCCACCCATACTCAAACCGGCAATAGCTCTTCCATGGGGTGATTTTATCGTGTTGTAATAATAATCGATAAAGCTAACCACTTCTTGGGAAATATAGGTATCGTACCGCATGGAAGAATCCACCGGACTATCCAAATACCAGCTATCATAGCCACCATCCGGACAAACAATGATCATCCCATATTGGTCGGCGTGCTTTCGGAGTTGAGGCGCATCTGTCAGCCAACCGGCAAAATTTCCGCTCCAGCCATGGAGCAGGTACAAAACAGGGTAGGGCGTACCATTAATTTGGTAGTTGTCGGGAGTAATTACGAGACAATTGCTGTTTTTCTGCATGACAGCACTGAAGATTTGTAAGGTGTCTACCCTGGAGGCAAATGAGGTATTTGCAATCATTAAGCAGCTGACAATGAATATGTTAGAAAATTGCTTTTTGAACGTCATCAAATAAAATTTCGGCTAAAGTAAGGGAGATGGTGTGAATGGTTTTACCCTAAATGAGTTATTGGCACTTCTTTTGTTTGGACGCTTTAAACATTTTTTGATTGCAATGAGAAAACTTCCTTTACTCCTTCTACTGATCATCCTCCTTTCCGGAGGGAAGATCTCGGCCCAAAACCAGGCATTTAGAGATGCCATTCATGCCAAATTGAATTTTATTGACTACGGAACGCTTTCCGGAAATGAATTAAAACTTGGACAAGGCTTTGAATTCGCTTATGCCAGAAACCTTGCCCAGGCATTAAACATCGGAATTCCAATTCGGTTTGGCTCTGTAAAATTCCCCGAAACGGATGAAAATAGTGTAACCGCAGGCGCGGATGTGCAGGTTCGATTAGAAAACATGAAGCCTGAGTCCAAAATCATACCATTTGCATTCGCCGGCGCCGGTTATGTTTTGGAAAAGGACAATAACCATGTCCAATTCCCTTTTGGAGCAGGTGTCCATTTTCGCTTAGGTACCTATGCTTTTCTGAATCTTCAGGCAGAATACAGAAAAGCGCTCATCGAAAACCGGGATAACCTGCAGTTAGGGATCGGATACGTGTATATGCTGCATAAATCGGAAAACCGTCCTGCGCCACAAACCTTGACCATTCAGGATTTGGACAAAGATGGCACGATAGATTCCCTTGATTTATGCCCGGCTTTGCCCGGTCCGCCATCTGCAATGGGTTGCCCGGATGCTGATAATGATGGGGTAGGGGATGAGAAGGATGAATGCCCCGAGTATGCCGGAACCGCCCAAACAAATGGCTGCCCGGATTACGATAGCGATGGGATTGCCGATAAAAATGATGAATGCCCTACGGAATCAGGTTCGCTAAATGGTTGTCCGGACACTGACGAAGATGGAATCGCAGACAAGGATGATAAATGCCCCAGTGAAAAGGGAAATACTGCAAATAAAGGCTGTCCGGACGCCCCGGATGCAGACGGCGATGGCGTTCCAGATGCAGAAGACCTTTGTCCGGATACACCAGGCCAGTTTAAAGGTTGCCCGGATACAGATTCAGACGGCATTGCCGACAACGAAGACCAATGTCCCTATGAGGCTGGTGTGGCTGAGCGCAAAGGCTGCCCAGCGCCAAAAGACTCCGATGGTGATGGTGTTACAGATGATACAGATCCATGCCCAACAGTGGCTGGCACGGATAATGGTTGCCCTCCGGCAAAACCAGCAGACAGAGATAACGACGGCTATCCTGACAATACAGATGCTTGCCCGGATGAAGCCGGAAAATTGAACGGTTGTCCTGATTCAGACAAAGACGGTGTAGCCGATAAGGATGATATGTGTCCGAATAAAGCAGGTAAACTCAATGGTTGTCCGGATGCTGACAACGACGGTGTGGCTGACAAGGATGATAAATGCCCGAATACTGCCGGGACCGTTAATGGCTGCCCTGATGGTGATGGCGACGGCATTGCTGATAAAGACGACAAGTGTCCAAATGTGGCAGGTTACTTAAATGGCTGTCCGGATAAAGATGGCGATGGTATTGCTGACAAAGATGATAAATGTCCGGAAGTAGCAGGTATTGCTGCCAACAAAGGTTGTCCTGAGGAGAAAAAGCCTGAGAATAAGCCGGTTGTTAAAAAGACGCCGGTAGATGAAAAGCCTGAAGTAACGGAAGCGCGGGAAAAATTAGCTACTGCTGCCCGTGCAGTGCAGTTTGAGAGCGCTAAGGCTATTCTAAAGGATGCGTCCTATGACGTACTTGACGAGGTAGTAGCGTTAATGCGTAAAAATCCGGGATATTCGTTGTCAATCAGTGGGTACACAGATGATGTAGGCGATGATGAGGCAAATCTTAAACTG
The DNA here is from genome assembly GCA_016787545.1 of Saprospiraceae bacterium. Lineage (GTDB taxonomy): Bacteria > Bacteroidota > Bacteroidia > Chitinophagales > Saprospiraceae > M3007. The sequence continues at coordinate 4,737 of JAEUUS010000174.1, read as the reverse complement.
TCGCAGGATCGTTCAAAAGCTTGTTATGATTATCTGGTTTTCCGAGGTATTAAAGCAGAACGAATTCGATTTACAGGTTTTGGTGAAGCGCGCCCAATCGCCACCAATGATACAGCTGAAGGCAGGGAGCAGAATCGTCGGGTAGAGTTTGAGTTGATTTTGGAATAGTATTGAGATCAAGTCAAAAGTAAGGAGTCAGGATTTTTCCACGAGGAAATCCTGACTCCTTCTTTATTTTGCACGCAACAAATCAGTTGAAATCCTGTTAATGCGGCCTATGCGGCGTGATTACCTCTTGCTTAGTGGTTTGGCTTTGTTATTCTTCTTTCCTTTTTTGGGCAGTGTACATCTGTTCGACTGGGATGAGATAAATTTTGCCGAATGTGCCCGGGAGATGCTCCTTACGGGTGATTGGATGCGTCCACAAATTGATTTTGAGCCATTTTGGGAAAAGCCCCCCTTGTTTTTATGGATGCAGGCTTTGTCCATGAAAGTATTCGGCATAAATGAATTTGCGGCACGATTCCCGAATGCCATCTGTGGTTGGGCAACCTTACTATTGGTTTACCATATAGGTTACCGAATTCATGACCGTCTATTTGGCTGGATATGGGCTTTGGGATGGTTAGGTAGCTTGCTGCCACACATGTATTTCAGAAGTGGCATCATAGATCCGTGGTTCAATTTTTTCATTTTTGCTGGTTTATATGGATTTATTGAATTCCGCTGGAGGTTTTTCAAACAAACCAAGGATCAGTCGTTTTGGGTCAGATACAGGCACTTGCTTGGCGGAGGAGCAATCCTTGGTCTGGCCATTTTAACTAAGGGGCCAACTGCTTTTTTGATTGTAGGATTGGTATTAGTGGCCTATTGGGCCAAGTACAGGTTTAAAGGCAAAGGCTATTTTTTTCATTTGGTTTATTTCTCTCTTGCCGCAGGTATTGCTGCAATGCTTTGGTTTGGCGTTGAATATTGGATGCATGGTCCGTGGTTTTTGCAGGAATTTATCACTTATCAAATCAGGCTGCTTAGTACAGAGGATAGTGGCCATGGCGGATTTTTGGGATATCACTTTGTGGTGCTATTATTGGGCTGTTTCCCTATGTCCGTATTTGCCATTTCGAACCTTTGGGGCGACAGCGAATGTGAAGACGAGGCCCTGGAAACCAACACGATGCTATCCTGCGTACGGTACGATTTCGGGACCTGGATGCAGTTGTTATTTTGGGTAGTATTGATCTTGTTTAGTCTGGTCAAAACCAAAATTGTCCATTATTCCTCCTTGTGTTATTTCCCTTTAACTTATTTGGGTTCTGTAACCCTTTGGAGAGCGGTTAAATGGGGAGTTTTCCCGAGAATTACCAAGGTTTTATTGCCAATTATTGGCATCATACTCGGTTTGGCGGTTGCAGCCCTTCCTTATTTGGGCAACCATCTTGATTTGCTTCGCCCATTATTTCAAAAGGATCCGTTTGCTTTAGCCAATCTGGAAGCAGATGTAACCTGGGAATGGTGGCAAGGGATTCCCGGCATCGTTTTACTCTTTAGCAGTATAGTCGGCGCATACTTATGGGCCAGAAGAAATGCCTGGGCTGCTACACAAACAGTATTGGCTGGCGGGGCTATATTTACTGGAGGCACCTTATTGTTTGTTGTTTGTAATATAGAAGGTTATTCTCAACGTGCTGCCATTGAATTTTATGAAGCCAAAGCGTCGCATGATTGTATCATTAAACCGGTTGGCTTCAAGAGTTACGCCCATTTATTTTACGGAAACAAACAGGATCCAGGTCCTGACAAAACTGTGGATGATTTGCCTGGAATGTACTATAAAAAGCCGCCTAAGCCAACTTATTTTATAGCCAAGATAAACCGAATAAATCCGCTTCAGGATTTCAGTCATATTCATGAAATAGGCAGAAAAAACGGATTTGTGTTTTTTGAATGGGATCCGGCTGCTCCTGTACAGAACAAATGATGTATTGCAGTGTTTAGTTATCTTTGCCCCTGAAAAACAAATCATTTTTCACCCACACGTCTCTTACAACTATGTATCCCATAGCACTCACCACCCCGATGGCAAAAGACCTGACGGATTACGGTTTTGAATCACTCACCACACCTGAAGAAGTTGAGCACGTACTGGAAAACCAGCAAGGCACAGCCCTTGTCGTGGTAAACAGCGTTTGCGGATGTGCTGCAGCCATGGCACGCCCGGGCGCAAAACTTTCTCTGCAAAATGAAAAGCATCCGGAGAAACTCTACACGGTATTTGCCGGAGTAGACACAGATGCTACTTCCAAAGTTCGCGAGTTTTTGGCGCCATACCCGCCATCCTCTCCAAGCATTGCCTTGTTTAAGGATGGCAAACTGGTTCACTTCCTGGAACGTCGTCACATCGAAGGCCGCTCAGCACAGATCATTTCTGATAATTTGCGTCTGGCATACGATACGTATTGCTAGGGGTGGTGGCAGTATAAATTAAAGAATGTAAGCGCGGAAATGCGGAGAAACAGACTCCGCGCATCCGCGCTTTTTTTTATTCTTGCCTGAATGCCTGCAATAATTTCCAACAACAGCAAACTATGCACGCTCCAGGCTGTTATAGCGCGAAAATCATTTTTCCATGCGCTCTATAACGGTTTTCTCCATTTCAATCTGTTTTTCCATCTCACTAAGCTCCTGTTTTGATGCTAATAAAGTAGTGTCAAGACCAGAATTGCCTCAAGCCATTAACAGAAATATGACTTCCAGTTTCTTTAAGCTTTCCGCCAACAGTTTGAGCGGCCAACCTGTTTCCTTTGACCAATATCTGGGCAAAAAAATCATCATTTTGAACGTGGCTTCTAAATGTGGTTACACCCCGCAGTATGCAGATTGGGAGCGCTTTTACACAGAAAACAAGGATAAAGTTGTTGTGTTGGGTTTTCCAGCTAACGATTTTATGGGACAAGAACCCGGATCAGCTGATGAAATTGCTGAATTTTGCCAAAAGAACTACGGGGTATCCTTTCCAATGTTTGAGAAGACACATGTAAAAGGTAGTGAGATTAGTCCGGTATATAAATGGCTGACGGATCCGACACAAAATGGATGGAATAATCAGGAGCCCAGCTGGAATTTTTGCAAATACCTGATCAACGAAAAAGGTGATCTGGTGAGCTTTTTTGCATCAAAGGTTACACCTGAATCTCCAGAGTTCAAAGAAGCCCTGCTGAAATAAGCCTGCACAAAAAAAATGGGTCATTCCGTTAGCGACGGAATGACCCATTTTCTCCATTATTGTTGCTTACTTACAATCAAGGTCGAGTTTGAACACTCCGTTCTGCTCTGTAATGGCATATTTGCCAGGCTGGATCGTGCGCGTCTGAATGTTCAGGCTCTGCAATAAATCATTCGGAATAATGCAAGGGTCTTCCATTTCCAGCATGCCTTTGTAAAAGTGCTTGCGAAAGAGATTTATGCAAAGCATTGACCGGAAAAAGTACAAGGTAATTTTTCCATTTTTTCCAGGAACTATCTGTGCAACCGTTTTTTGACAGTTACTCACGCCGGAATCTTGTTGAACGGAATGCATTGAGGATATCCGGCAAATGCCAGTCCCGTTACAATTCATAGTAGGAGAGCCGAAAACCACTTCACTGGGTATGGTTTTCATCGAAGAGTCATTTTCTTTGGTCTGTAATTGGGATGTAATCGGTGTGGCTGCAAAGTCAAACTTATTCTGACCTGCAGCTTTTGGGAGATGGGTCATGGCAGTTCTGGTAATTGTGAATGCAAACGGATTATGATACAGGGAACCGCGCCATATACAAGGGATTACAAAAAAGTGCATCGGTCCGCTTCTTTTCATTCAAGAACCGTTCCAATTTGAAATTCTACCGCAAAATAAATGAAAATTTTTTATATCATGTCTACAGACTTATTCCGAGTGTAACCCCCGAGCGGTAAAAGTCTGAGCCAAAGAAACCCAACGCCACATCTACCCGAAGCGGACGTATCGCTTTTATGCCAATATTTTCAAAACCCCAGTTAACCTCCCAATAGGGCAGTTTTCCGGTATAAGCCGTATCCCTGGAAGGCTGGTTGGCATAAAACACATTGGCGCCAAAAACTTCTTTCCAGTTTAGCTTGCGAATCAGCGGGATCTTATCCAACAACCAGCCCTCTAAATGATGCTGGAAGTGCAATTCCGCGAAAGGCTCAGAGGTGGCAAAGGCATAATATGGCAAGAGGAAAAAGCCCCGTTGGTAGTTGTCCGGGTTGGCAAAAATAGTTTGATTGCCAAGCGGATGGTACAAATCCATGAAGCCCATATGGTCTTTGCGGACAAAAATACCGGCGCCAACATTCCATTGGGAATACCCTCCAAGTCCCCATGTAAGATCGCTCTGACGAATATTGAATCGGAGCAGGTCAAAATTTGCCCAATCCTTGCTACCAACCGGAATAGCGCTCCTGTAACTCAGGATAAACTCTGGCCAACTGGAGTTTTGGTAAAAACGCTGATTGGGATAACTGCTATAGGTTTGCTTGGGACGGAAAATGAACTGAGCTTCCACAACGAGGATGTCGGGCTGTGCATTTGATCCATCGGTACTAAATCCTGGAATCGGATCATTGCTGGTGTATTCCCTGGAAACTTTTTTTCGCCAGGTGAAATCGCTGGTATTTTCCAGCAAACGGCGTTGCGCCCACTCCGCAGATCCCCTAAAAGTCCAGCCCGTTCGTACCACC
>JAEUUS010000161.1 GCA_016787545.1 Saprospiraceae bacterium | reverse complement strand
TTTGCCGGGTGTGCAGGTGCTGAACCGCGGTTTTGGTGGCTCTGAAATGGAGGATGCCATTTACTTTTTTGAGCGGGTAGTAGTGCCCCTCAGGCCATCCCTCATTCTGCTGTATGAAGGCGATAACGACCTGGCCAACAGTGGCAAAAGTCCGGAGCGGGTGGCTGCAGATTTTCGGGTTTTTCTGAAATTGGTTAAAAAACATCTTCCCGGTACCAAAGTGGCTATTTACACCTTGCGTCCCAGTCTGGCACGAGAACATTTAATGCCCAAACAGCGGCAGCTCAACGAGCTATTCCGCAAGATTTGCCGCAAACGCAAGGGTGTGTACTTCATTGATGCCACGCCGCGCCTGCTTGATGCGCAGGGCAGGCCCAATGCCGCGTATTTGATGGAGGATAAACTGCACCTCAATGCGGCGGGGTATCAGGTTTGGGCCGAGATTACGCAGGCGTTTTTGGCGGGAATGAAATAATTTCCCCTTGCAATTCAGTCCTGCATAACATGAAACACATATTACTACTTACCTTACAGCTACTGTCGTGCCTCATGCTGGCTCAACCACAGTTGTCTCTTACTGCTGTGCCGGCTTCCGGATTAAACATGCCACTTCAGGTAGTGAATGCCGATGATGGCTCCGGACGTTTTTTTGTGGTTCAAAAAGGCGGTACAATCCTGGTGTATGACCCTTCCTGGGATTTTTTGGGCAATTTTCTCACAGTAACCAATCTGGGTGGTTCTTTTGAGGGTGGGTTGTTAAGTATGGTATTTCATCCGGATTATGCTTCCAATGGCTTTTTTTATGTGTATTACACCAATACAGAAGGCAATCTGGAGCTGGCGCGTTACCGGGTAAGCGCCAATAACCCGGACAAAGCTGACCCCGGGTCCAAAGCTATCCTGCTCAGCATTCAACATCCTAATTTCAACAACCACAATGGCGGTGAACTGCATTTCGGCGCTGATGGCTACCTGTATCTATCTACCGGTGATGGCGGCAACCCCTTAGATCCAGGCAATAATGGTCAGAATACCGGTGTACTATTGGGCAAATTGTTACGCCTCTCGGCAGACACCACAGACATAGCACCTTATTACAGCATACCAGCCAACAATCCTTTTGGAAACGAGGTATACGCCACAGGCTTCAGAAACCCATTTCGCTGGAGTTTTGATCCGCTCACGCAGGATCTGTGGATTTCTGATGTAGGCTCCAGCATCCGGGAAGAAATCAATTTTTTGCCAGCCGGAACGGGCCTCGGGGCCAATTTTGGCTGGAGCTGTATGGAAGGAGCATTTATGCTAAATACCGGTTTTTGTGAGCCGGATACCCCTTATGTAACACCTGTATATTCTTACATCACCCTTCCTCCAGTCAGCATTATTGGCGGATTAGTGTACAGAGGCTCAGAACACCCTGATTTACAAGGGTATTATGTATCAGCCGACCATTATTCTGGCAATTGGTTCCTGATTTCGCCAGGTGGCAACGGCGGCTGGTTAAGCTCCGTACAAACCCTGTCCGTAAAGGGAATTGCTGATTTTGGTATATCGGAAAATGGGGAGGTTTATGTGGTCTCTATTACGGAAAATATGATCTACCAACTGGGCACTACCACTTCATCCACAGCCAACCCTTTTCAGGATCGTGCAGCGCAGGTACACCTCTTTCCAAATCTGGTGGCCAGTCAGGGTACGATGCATATTGGCCTGCAGGGTATTCCGTTTCAGTGGCTTCAACTCTGTAACTCTGCCGGCCAGATTTTGCTCACGCAAAACATACAACACGCATCAGACCCGCTCCAGCTAAATCTCCCGACATTACCTTCGGGAGTATACTGGCTGAAACTGAGTGCTCAGGATGGCGCTGTGCTCAGAAAATTTGTGGTGAAATAGCCACACAAAAAAGCAAGGGCGACCACATTTGGTCGCCCCGCCTATACGTCAATTCATCAAACCCCAGCCCCCTCAAACCCTTCAAACCCCTTCAAACCCCTTCAAACCCTTCAAACCTCTCCTCGGCTAAACCCGCCGATACAGAGTAGTTTATTTCCAGCCGCCGCCCAATGCCCGGTAGATATTCACCTTGGCATCAAGCTGCTTCATCTTGATTTCCACCACGTCCATTTTCGATTCCAGTGCCTCGCGCTGGGTGAGCAGTACCTCTGCATAGTCAGCACGGGCAGAATTGAAAAGCGTATTGGCAATCTGGGTAGATTGGTTCAAAATCTCCACTTCCCGGTTTTTGATGGCATAACTTTGATTAAAGTTCTGCACCTTGGAAAGCTGATTCAACACGTCGGTATAAGCGTTCAGAATAGACTGCTCATACTTGTACACAGCCTGAATCTGCTGCGCGGTGGCTGTGTTGTATGCCGCATAAAGGGCATTTTTATTCACCAGGGGCGCCATCAGATCGCCGGCCAGATTGAATAGAATGGAGTGTGGATTTACCAGATATACCGGGTTGAATGCCTGGAAGCCCAGATCAGCCCGAATGCCCAGCGAAGGCAGGAAGTTGGCCCTGGCCACCTGAACATCCAGCCTGGAGGCCGCTAATTGCAATTCCGCCTGACGGATATCCGGACGGTTCAGCAACAGTTGTGCCGGCAACCCTGCCGGAAAAGAATCAATAGGCATATCCAGGTATCGGTCAGAACTGCGCAACACAGGCCGGGGCATCCGTCCGGTAAGGAAATTGATCTTGTTTTCCGTTTCCGTTATGTGTTGCCGGATGGCGAAACGGAGATTTTGCGTATTCAGCAACTGTGCCTCAAAACGGTTAACAGCCAGCTGGGTTACCCTGGCTGCATCCTTTTGCTGCCGTACCACTTTCAAGGCGTTCGACTGGATATCAATGTTTTGATCAATGATTTTCAACAAGTTATCCATAGCCAACAGCTCATAATACGAATCGGCAATTTCAGCAATCAGGTTGGTGACCATGAAATTTTTGCCTTCCGTACCGGCCAGGTACCGCATCATGGCAGCCTTTTTGGCATTGCGCAGCTTTTTCCAGATGTCGACCTCCCAGGAAGCTGAAAGCCCAAGGGCAAAATCCTGCAGCGGCTCGGGGAATGCCTTGCCTGGCTTCACCTCCAGCTGTTCTTCCAAAGCGCCAAAACGCGTGTAACGCCCCGGTTTTTCGGATGCTATGCCGGCGCCCATATTGACGAACGGCTGGTATTCCCCTTTTCTGGCGCGCACTTCGTTTTTCAGGATTTCTATCTCCTGCAATACGATGTTCAGCTCCTGGTTGTTTTGCAAGGCTGTATCAATCAGCGCCACCAGATTGCTGTCGGCAAAATAGGTTCTCCAGTTCAGGTCGGCCACATTTTGGGTATTCTCCTGCTGGCCGGAATAGGCGGCGGGAACTGTTTTATTTTCCTGTTTCAAGACCACCTGAGGGACTTTGCAGCTGCCGATCAGCAGGAGCAGCAGCATTCCCCCGGCCAGTAGTCCGAGTGATTTATTTGTCATTTCCTTTCTTTTTCCGGTTAACGATTTTTAAGAGTACATTCAGTTTTTGGATCTTTTTGAGCAGCGAAGCCTCAGAATCACCCTCCACAAAATCCTCCGTAAGCGGGTTCTGATCCTCGTCCTGGATCAGTTTTCGGCCTTCCGACATTTTTCCAAAAACATAATACAGCCCAGGCACTACGATAACCCCGAAAATGGTACCCAGCAACATGCCGCCCAACGATGAAGATCCGATGGTGCGGTTGCCCACTGCGCCGGCGCCGGTAGCCCGAACAAGTGGTATCAGACCTGCAATAAAGGCAAAGGAGGTCATCAAGATGGGTCGGAACCTCGTTCTGGCGCCTTCAACCGCGGCTTCAATCAGGGTAGCGCCCTGGTTGTGTTTCTGAATGGCGAATTCCACGATCAACACCGCGTTTTTACCCAACAATCCCACCAGCATGATCATACCGATCTGGGCGTAGATGTCGTTGTTCAAACCCATCAGTTTTAACAGCAGGTAGGAGCCGAAAATACCCGCCGGCAGCGACAACAGTACGGCAAACGGGATAAGGAAACTCTCATACTGGGATGCCAGTACCAGGTACACAAAAATGAATACAATGATGAACACGTATAAGGCTTCGTTTCCGCGGTTGGCCTCGTCGTAGGAAAGTCCTTCCCAGGCAATATCGTATCCGTGTGGCAGGGTTTCTTTTGCTACTTCGCGGATGGCCTGAATGGCTTCGCCGGTGGTATAGCCATGGGCGGGCACCCCGCGAATAGAGGAGGAAGTGTACAGGTTGAAACGCGTGATCTCATTCGGGCCCTGTGTTTTACGCATGGTGGCAAAAGCAGAATAAGGCACCATTTCTTCCCGATTGTTTTTCACGTACAGGTTCAAAATATCGGAGGGCAAGCGACGGTATTCCGGACCGGCCTGTGTGTACACTTTATAGAAGGCGTTGAAGCGGGTGAAACCCTGTTCGTAGGTACTGCCAATCAGGATATTCAGGTTTTCCATGGCGGTTGAAATGGAAACACCCTTCTGCATGGCCTTTTCGTTGTCGATCTGGATCTCGTATTGCGGATAGTTGGCTGCGTAAAAAGTGAACAAACCCGACAACTCCTTGCGTTTTTTCAGAGCATCCATAAAAGCGGTGTTCACCCGGTCGAGTTCCTGGTAATCCACCGTGCTGCTTTTATCCAGCAAACGCAGCGAAAAACCATCCGAAGAGCCATAACCAGGCACGGCCGGTGGCTCGAAGTATTCCACTACAGCGCCCAGATCTTTGGTTTTTTCCTCCAGCTCCTCAATCACTTCCTTGGCCGAATGGTGACGGTGTTCCCAGTCTTTGAGGTTGATCAAACAGGTACCGGCATTGGAACCGCGACCCTCTGTGAGAATCTCATAACCGGCCAGCGAGGTAACTGATTGAATATCTTCAATCTCCTCGGCAACTTTCTGCAGCTGTCTGGACACCTCGTTGGTGCGTTCCAGCGTACTGCCCGGTGGTGTTTGCACAATGGCGTAGATCTGTCCCTGGTCTTCGTTGGGAATAAACCCTGTGGGCAGGGATTCGTTGATCTTGAAAATCCCCAGGCCGAAGGCGAACAACATACCGTAGGTAATTAAACGCCGGTCTACAATCAGGCGCATCAATCCGGTATACTTGTAGGTAATGCGCTCAAAAACCCGGTTGAACCACAGGATAAACCGGTCGATAGGCGTCATTTTCCGGATTTTGCCGTTGTGCGGGTTTTTCAGAATCATGGCGCACAACACCGGCGTGAGCGTAAGTGCCACCACCCCCGACAGGATGATGGAGCTGGCCATGGTGATGGAAAACTGGCGGTAGAATACGCCCACCGGACCGGTCATAAACGCAATAGGCACGAATACTGCCGTCATGATCAGGGTAATGGCAATAACCGCCCCGCTGATCTCGCCCAGCACCTTTTGCACCGCCTGATAGGGAGATATGTGTTCCTGCTCCATCTTGGCGTGCACAGCCTCCACTACCACAATGGCATTATCCACCACAATACCGATGGCGAGCACGAGTGCAAACAGGGTGATCAGGTTGATGGTGAGGCCAAACATTTGCATAAATACAAAGGCCCCCACCAGCGACACCGGCACGGCAATAATGGGAATGAGCGTAGAACGCCAGTCGCCCAAAAACAGGAACACCACCAGTGCCACCAGCACGAATGCCTCCGCCAGGGTGTGCATCACCTTGTCGATGGAGGCATCCACGAACTTGGATACATCGTAGTTGATCTCGAGTTCCATACCCGGAGGGAAGTCTTTTTTGAGTTCCTCCAGTTTTTCCTTGGATTTGGCGATAACATCACTGGCATTGGTACCGAAGTTTTGTTTCAATACAATGGAAGCAGAGGCGTAGCCGTCCTTATTGGAATAGATATCGAAAAATTCGCTGCCCAGTTCCACTTCTGCCAGGTCTTTCAAGCGCAGGATTTCACCTTCCGGATTGGCCCGAACAATGATGTTTTCGTATTCCTCAGGTTTGTTGAAACGGCCTTTGTAAGAGAGGGTAAACTCCAGGGATTGCGCCGTTTTGCCGGATGCCTGCCCCAAACGACCCGGGCGGCCGATGATGCTTTGCTCCTCCATGGCTTTCATCACCTCCTCGGTAGACACGTTGTAGGCACGCATGCGGTCGGGCTTGAGCCAAACGCGCATAGCGTAGGTACGGCTACCCAGGATTTGGGCGCGCCCCATACCCTTTATCCGTTGCAATTCCGGGATGATGTGTACGCTGGCGTAGTTGTACAGGAACTTTTCATCGGCATTTTTGTCCGTGCTGTACAGGTTCACGTACATCAACATACTGGGCTGGATGGGCGTGATGATGATCCCTTCCCGCTGCACCAGGGGCGGCAGGTTGTTCATGATGGCATCCACCCTGGTTTTTACGTTCACCACCGCCGCGTTGGGGTCGGTGCCCGGTTCGAAGACGATCTGAATGGTAGCCTCGCCCGCACTGGTAGCATCGGAGGTAAGGTAGAGCATACCCTGAACGCCGTTGATGGCGCGTTCCAGCGGAATGAGGGTAGATTCCACGAGTACCTGCGCACTTGCGCCCGGGTAAGCGATGAAGATGTTCACGCGCGGCGGCGTGATATCCGGAAATTGAGAAATAGGTCTTGTTTTAATGGCCAGAAGGCCCAGAAAAACCACTGCCAGGGAGATGGAAATGGCAAGAACCGGGCGTTGTATGAATTTACTAAACATGGTAAATTTTTTAGAGGTTCTTGCGGATTATTCCGCCCGCAGGCTTTGCATTTCCTGCACCACAGTGTAGAAAGGTTTCTGCTCGAATTTAATCACATCGCCATTTTTTACTTTGCGGATACCTTCCACCAGCACTTTTTCAGTTGACGTTAACCCGGCAGATACCGCGTAGATGTGCGGCATTTCATGGGCCACAGCAATCTCGCGGGCGTTGATTTTGCCGGTTTCGTCTACTACGTACACGAATTTTTTGTCGAGGATTTCATAGGTGGCAGATTGCGGCACCAGAGTGGCATTTTTTACAGGAACCGGCATCAGGATTTTGCCAGTTTCGCCGTGACGAAGCAACCCCTTGGCATTGGGAAAAGTGGCCCGGAAAGCGATGTTGCCCGTTTCGTTGTTGAAATCACCTTCGATGGTTTCGATCACCCCTTCTTCGTCGAAAATCTCGTTGTTGGCGAGCTGGAGTTTCACTTTGGGTGCTTTGCCCGACTGTGCTTTTTTGGCGTAGCTGATGTATTCAGCTTCCGGCACGTTGAAATACACCCAGAGTTTGCTGTTGTCGGAAAGAGTAGTGAGCAATTCTCCTTCATCGAGCAGACTGCCCTTTCGGATATCATTGAAACGGCCTACAATGCCATCAAACGGCGCACGGATTTCGGTGAAGCCCAGGTGAGCTTTGGCCAGTTCGTATTCAGATTTTACTTTTTGCAGTTTGGCATGGGCCAGGGCCAGCTCGTTCTTGGAAACGATGTTGCTATCGGCCAGCGCTTTGGTATTTTGGTATTCAATTTCGGTAAAATTGAGTTCGGCCTGGGCTTTTTGGGCTTCAGCCTGATACACAACAGGCATGATCTGGAACAACAGTTGTCCTTTTCTAACCAGTTGTCCTTCATCTACATAGATATTCTGCAGATAGCCTTTTTCCAGCGCGCGCAGTTCGATGTGCTGGATGGAGCGGATTTGACAAACATAATCGCTCAGCAATACCGTGTCTTTTTGAATGGGATTGGTGACTACGAAAATGGACTCCTCCTGGTGTGTTTGATGTTCCTGTTTACAATTGGCGAAAACTAAAGCCAG
>JAEUUS010000136.1 GCA_016787545.1 Saprospiraceae bacterium | reverse complement strand
ACACAGGGATGATCTCCGTGAGGTCTTTGGGCGCGATGATGATGCCGGCGGCGTGAATGCCGGTGTTGCGCACGGAGCCTTCGAGTACCATGGCTTCGTGGAGCACCGGGCTTTCAAGGGTTCCTGCGGCGTCGAGGTATTCGCGCAGTTTTTTTACGTTTTCGATATCGTCCGACATCAGGGCTTCCTTGTCGCGCAGGGAGCCGTCGCCGTCGATGGGAGCGGTGAGTACACGTTTCAGCGAGATGCCGGGTTTTTCAGGCACGAGTTTGGCCAGTGCGTTGGACTGATCGAGCGGCAGATCGAGCACGCGGGCCACGTCTTTGATCGACATTTTGGCAGCCATGGTGCCGTAGGTGACGATCTGGGCGACCTGTTGTTTGCCGTATTTTTCCACCACGTAGTCCAATACCTTTTGCCCTGGATAACACGATGGAAATCGTGGACAAATGCGAACACCTGAAACTGAAAAAAGACATCCTGCTGCCCAATTTCGTGGTACCGCAGGAGTTTCAAACCCAGGACGACTACCTGCGGCACCTTACTTATGAGGGCGCCCGCAAACGATACAAAGAAATTACACCGGAAATTGAGGACCGACTCAATTTTGAGCTGCACACCGTCAAAACCATGGGATTTGCCGGCTACTTCCTCATTGTAGCCGATTTTATCAACCACGGTAAAGACATCGGGGTGTTTATCGGGCCGGGTCGTGGCTCGGCGGCAGGCAGTGCGGTGGCTTATTGTATCGGGATTACCAATATTGACCCCATCAAGTACCAACTGCTGTTCGAACGTTTCCTGAACCCCGACCGGAAATCCATGCCCGATATTGATACGGATTTCGACGATGAGGGCCGGCAGCGGGTGATAGATTATGTGGTGGAAAAATACGGCAAGCAACAGGTGGCACAGATTGTAACCTATGGCACCATGGCCGCCAAGATGTCGATCAAAGACGTGTCGCGGGTACTGGATTTGCCCCTGGATCAGGCCAACGCCCTGGCTAAATTAGTGCCGGATAAGCCCGGAATCTCCCTTAAGCGAGTACTCACTGCACCGTTTACCGGCGAGGGATCTTTGGCAGAAAAGGAGAGTTTGCCTTCTGAAGATATCGAAAATGCCAAAAAACTGCGTGAATACCTGGCAGATCAAAATACGCCGGAAGGCATGGTGCTAAAAGAGGCCATGGTACTGGAAGGATCTGTGCGTGGAACCGGTATCCACGCGGCAGGTATCATCATTGCGCCCAAAGACCTCACCGAAATCATTCCTGTAGCCACCTCCAAGGAAACGGAATTGCTCATTACCCAATACGAAGGCTCCATTATTGAAGATGCCGGGGTAATCAAGATGGACTTTTTGGGTCTGAAAACCCTCACCATCATCCGGGATGCCCTCCGGCTCATTGAGGAAAACCACGGCGTGAAAATCAGCATCGATGATATTCCGCTCGACGATAAAAAGACCTACGAACTCTACCAGCGCGGTGAAACCAACGGCACCTTCCAGTTTGAAAGTGCGGGCATGCAGAAATACCTGCGCGACCTGAAGCCCGACAAATTTGACGACCTTATTGCCATGAACGCCCTGTACCGTCCGGGGCCGCTGGAATACATTCCGGACTTTATTGCGCGGAAACACGGCAGACAGGCGGTGACGTATGATCTTCCGGATATGGAGGAATATTTGAAAGATACTTTCGGAATTTGTGTTTATCAAGAGCAGATAATGTTGCTCTCTCAGAAATTGGCAGGATTTTCTAAGGGCGACGCCGACGTGCTCCGGAAGGCCATGGGTAAGAAGCAGAAGGCCGTACTGGACAAAATGAAGAGCCAGTTTATTGAAGGCGGCACCTCGCGCAGTCACCCGGCCAATGTGCTGGAAAAAGTG
>JAEUUS010000009.1 GCA_016787545.1 Saprospiraceae bacterium | reverse complement strand
TGAAAGACCTGAACCAATCCTTACAGGACCCGCGCAACCGGGTCCCGGAATGCGGTTTTCCCATGCTCTGGGAGAAAATGCAATTGCAGGAAACGCTCGTCCAACTGGAACAGGAGCACGAACTGAAGCTGCTCAAACTGCGCTACCGCAAGAGTATTGAAATCGTGAAAATGCTTTACGAAAAAGTACTCAGCATGGACCATCACCTGAGCAGTTTGAAAGCCCAGCAGGGCCTCTCCAGCCTGTCGAACCCACACAATTATCCGGAATTTAAAGAGGCCAAAAACATCGTGGAAGAACGCATGAAACGCAAGTTTAACTTTCAGATGCCGGCACTCCTGCAGGCCAACCCTTATATCTCTGCTGCCTTTTCTATAGTAGGATTTGCTGTTGGCGGCGGCGAAGAAAAAGAAAAGAAAGAAAGCATAGAGAAAGTGGCCTGCGTATTGGATTTCACCGTGCGCATGCACAACGATCTCAATGTGATCTACTACGAAACCGGATACCTCCGCGAAGCCAACCTGACACTCAAAAAAGAATGTGAAGCGCTTTTTTCCGACTGCGCCCGCCAGGTTGGTTACACTATTCCACTCCTCAGTTGCCGCGATGGCGACGACTGGGAGCGGCTCTATGGCATGCTCGATGTGTATGTATCCAAAGCGCTGGGTGAAATTCCGGCCAATACGAACGGTATGCCCACCCTGCCTGATCCGCGGCTCCTGGGCAGGGCCACCACCAACCTGCAATTTTCTATAGACCGCGTGGGCTCATTCATTGATAAGTACAGCAATTTTGTGAGTCAGGGTGGGGAATACTATAAGAAGTTCTCCAAAATTGCCGGCAACTATGAAAATGAAAAAACCTGCGCAGCTACCCTGCCCGATCAGTTCAAACAATTGAAAAACGACATCGAAGAAACGCTAGAAAAATTCAACAGCGCCTATAAAATGCCCGAGGTACAAGGCTCCAAACTAAAGGATATGTTGTACGGAACGTCGCAGGATTGAGGACGGTGGTCCCAAGTACTCGGGATGTACGATGGAAAAACTGGCACATTGTCGTGATTTTCAATGTATTAAATCTGCCTAATTATTTTGAGAGAGTACACATTTTCAATTTGGGAATGGAGGTCCACATTTGCCCCGCCCTTCAGGGCGGGGAATAAAGAAGAATTAATAAAGGGGCATTAGCCCCATATAATGATAGGGCTAAAGCCCTCCAACTCATTATAATCCCCAATCCCCGCCCTGAAGGGCGGGGCAATTCAAACCTAAAACAACCAATCATGAAACCATTTGTACTCTTGACTCTGCTTTTTTTCACCTTTTCTCTGGCTCAGGCACAGGAAAAATGGTTTGATCCGGTTTTGGATCCGGTGGCTGTGCAGAAAGACAGTAACCTGCACTTGCTTATCAGCGAATACGTGCTGGCTAAATCGCTGGAAATGCGCCTGGAACAATCTGTGCGCGTACAAGCTGTTCTGCGACAAAAAGAACCGGACGGACGGCAGTCACTGATCTTCACTGGCATCTATCCTGATAAAAACAAACAGCCTTTCACCCTCAGTCTCCGTCTGAACCCGGATAGAACGAGTCGCTTCTATTTCGCAGATAATCAGGCCATTGTCTGCTATTCGGCCGGTTGCAACAATTGTCAGGTAGTAAACCACCAATGTGAAGGCTGCTGCGATCAATCCGGACAATCAGTATCTTTAATAAGACCGCTCATTAAAGTTTCTACAGCGTTCGAAGAATAGCCCCAGCGGGGCGATAATATTTGTAGTCCCAGTAGCCCCGATGTGGCTAGCGGGCCAACGGCCCATGCCATCCCAAACCCAGCGCCCTCCCCCTCTTAAATCATGTAATCATTTACTCTTCAATCATGTACTACAAAAATGCCGCCCCGATGGGGCTAGTGGGCCTGCGGCCCATATGGATATGCTTTATCCTTGAATTGGCTTGCACCTTTGCCCACGCACAGTCACCCGACGGCTTCTTCGATCCTTTGCGCGATCCGGTGGCAGCAATGGTGAACAACCGTTTAAGGCTCGTGGTAAGCGAAGAAGTATTGGTACGTTCAGCATCCGCAAACATGCCTCAAATGGGCACCGTAGAGCGCGTAGACAGGCAATTTATAGAAAATGCCTGGTGGCTCACTATTGAAAGTCGACATTCCGGAGATATGGAGCAATCTGTTTTCATCGCTGTCCGACTAAAACAGGGTGCCGATCAGAAATTCTTTGCCGATCATTACTGGACCGCCTGCACCGGCGAAGGCTGTGGTGGTTGCGATTTCAAAATCCAAATGGACGGCTGCTTTTGTCGCTTTGATGCGCCAGGAGAGCCGGGTACTCCTGGCGCGTGTTATCAAACCGCCAGCGATGAAATGCTGTTGACTAAAGTACATGAGTGAAGAGTACATGAGTACATGATTGAAGAGGGGAGGGCGTTCGGCCTGGTGTCCCGGCAAGGCCGTAGGCCCAAGCCCCATCGGGGCGGCATTTTTGTAGTACATGATTGTAGAGGGGAGGGCGTTCGGCCTGGTGTCCCGGCAAGGCCGTAGGCCCAAGCCCCATCGGGGCGGCATTTTTGTAGTACATGATTGTAAAGGGGAGGCGCTGGGTTTGGGATGGCACGGGCCGTTGGCCTTTTAGCCCCACAACATTTTGGACCTGACAAACAACCATTATGAGTAAATCCATTAGAAAACCAGCTCAAGTACTGGAGGATCGTCTTATTGATTTTGCTACAAGAATTTTGGATTTGGTTGAGGCATTACCCAATACTGCGGTAGGGCGGCATCTGGGTGGGCAAATAATGCGTAGTGGTACTGCACCAGCTTTAAACTATGGAGAAGCGCAGGCTGCGGAATCCAAGGCAGATTTTGTACATAAGATGAAAATTTGCTTAAAAGAACTCCGTGAAACAAATATCAGCCTCAAAATCATATTCCGCAGGAACTGGTTTCCAAAAGAAAAGCTCAATCCAATAATGAATGAGAATAACGAACTCATCGCCATTTTTATGGCTTCCATAAAAACAGCGCTAACCCAAACCAAACACTCGTAAAAGCCAATAAAACCTCTCAGTCTACAAAAATGCCGCACAGATGGGGCTGGGGCCCACGGCCCTGACGGGACACCAAGCCGAACGCCTCCCCTCTTCAATCATGTAATCATGTACTCGTCAATCATGTACTACAAAAATGCTTCCCCGATGGGGCTGGGGCCTGCGGCCTTGCCAGGACACCAGGCCGAACGCCTCCCCCTCTTCAATCATGTAATCATGTACTCGTCAATCATGTACTTCCCACGTGTCGTCAAAACGCAAACCCAACCTTCAGCTCGCCCACAACATTCAATTCATTCTCTCTGCCAATTTTTGTCAACGGCTTGCCTGCCTCTTCGTATCGGTAATTATTGCCGCCAAACGTGCTGCCCGCGCCTATTTTGAATTGAATGAACCCGCGATCCAAAATACGCTGTTGAATACCCCAAACCAGATTGGTTGTCCAGTAATCGCCGGTGATCAGTGAGCCATCCAGGCTGCCGGCGTTGTCTGTTTCATAATTAACCGCGCTTTTTATCAGGTTATGCCGGTTGAGTTGCAACCCAAAGAAGGTACCGGAAAGGTTGTTGCCGGATTTGCCGTTTAGCATACGTTTGCGCATGTTGTAATACCAGCGCAATTCACCCGTAGCATCCCAGGTGGCAGAGGTTATTCGATTGCTGTACTCCTTTTGGTCTAACAGGTAGTAATACCGGTATTTCCCTGTGTTGAATACGGCATCTACTGCCAACTCAACGGAAAATGGCGAGCGACCAAGTTTTTGCTCATAAGCTACATTCGGGTGAAGCTCCAGGTTGTACACAATGCCGTTGGATCGAAAAGCAACAACATCAAAAATATTGACTTTCCACATGTTGTATTGCTCATCCTGGCAATGTAATACATCACAAAGATTGCCGTTTTGGGCCGCGTTTCTGAATTTGGGCAAAAACGCTGCTAAACCAACTGATACCCTTTGATCTGAACTAAAATAGGTGGAATATTTAAGAATTGGAGAGCCCTGTGATACACCTGCGCCAATACTGATATCGAAATACCCGTGGCGAAGGAAGCGTTGCTGCAAACCATACCGCAAAGCCACTCGTTTATCATCCCAATTGTCTGTAAAAGTATTATTATTCGACCAGATACCTTCCAGGCCCAGGTATCTTCCTCCAAAATTATTGGCGCTGCGCCCTTCCTTAATCCGCCTTTTCATGTCGTGATACCAACGCCCTTCCACGGCTACCGAAGCGGAATAAAGCCAGCCACCTTTATTCAGAAATTCATTTCCAGGTTGATAGCCTAGCAGCATTTGGTAATAGGCTCCAACAGAAAACGTTGGCGAAATTTTGTATTCCGCGCCAATTCCCAGCGGCGTTCCACTGAGTGTACTGGCTGTTTGAAGGTCGTTCCGGTTGAAATTAAAAGTTTGTGCCAGATTCATCTTAAACATCCACTTGCTCGGCACTTTGCTTCGAAACAATCGGTCCGAAGGCGTTTCAATCACAGGCGCCTGATATTCACCGCTTTCCTGGCGAACGGTTTGAAAAGAAGTGTCTTTCTGGGCAATCAGACTGATTGGCATGGCCAGAAGGAAGAAAATGCTGATACGATATTGGATTGACATGTTGGAAAAGTTGAAGTGGTGGAGGTTGAAATAGCAAGTGGTCTTATTTTTCCACTTTGATGTGCCCGAA
>JAEUUS010000051.1 GCA_016787545.1 Saprospiraceae bacterium | reverse complement strand
ACGCCAGGTACATTAAACGCAACGGTATGGGGACCCGGCCCCGTTGCGGTTTGGGGCGAGGCAAATGCTCCGAAGCTCCAGTTCCATCCGGTAATGGCGCCAATAGGAAAGGTTGATGCATCAATGACCTGGATATCTGTGCCCAAACATACCGCCGAAGGAATGGTTTCAAATTTAGCTTCAGGTCCAAGAAATTCACCTGTGCCGCCGAATTCGACTGAAAATCCGTTTCCGGTAGCGGAAAAATTGTTGACTACCAGCGCATAGGTTTCACCTTGAATCATGTCCAGGGGTTTGAGCCAGGCATCGTCGCCTTGTTCGGAACAACCGGCATCTTCACTGACATCTGTATCTCCATTGCGCATCCCGGTAGGTCCGAGGCAAGCAGCTGAATTGACACCCTGACTTTGGCCGGAGGCCATACATCGTTCCAATACCTTACCGTTGCAATTGCTGATGCCGTTTGGTAAGCGATAAATCACAAAATCAAGATCGTCAGGGCCATTCAACGGGGTAAGGGTCATGGTCAGTGTGCCGGATTGAGCGCATGTCCAGACAAACCAGGTGGAATTAGATTCAAAAATGCCGGGAACGCCATTGTTAAAACAGGCGGCATCCTGCATTTCTCCGTTATTGGTGCCTGCGCCAGTTACGTATTGCACAACAAATGGCGATTTATCACAAAGTATGGATGCTGTAGGACAATCGGAGGTAGGCTCTACCGGAGGATTGTAATTATTGATACAAATCTGAAAGGTGCCTGTTTGACCTCCAGCACCTTGTACACGGATCAGATAGGTATAGCCCACAAAAAGGCCTCCTTTATAGGCTTCTGCAATATTGGCATTGCCAGAAGCGGCATCACAAACCAGCTCATTGATGACACCCCCACATGTGCCAAAATACAAGGTTACCTGTGGATCTTGCAAAGTTCCTCCTGGCGATTGTGCCGTTGCGCCACGAACGGTGATGGTGATATCAGTTGCCGATGGCGTGTAGGTAAACCACACATCGTTTTGCACCGTGCCAAAGCAGCTGGGTACACCATAGGTGGATGGTGTAGCACCTACATTGGTAAAAGCGTCTGCCGGACTGCAAAAATTCTGCTGATTAGGCAGAGCAATCGGACTGGAACATTCATCGTTGGTAGGTTGAGCATAAGCAACCTGGGCCAAAAGGGTAAAAGCGAGTAAAAAAAGCGTTTTTCTCATGGTATGATGTTTATCTGGGATGTGGGAATGGTCAAAAAACAGTTTTCAGGTGTGTATAAGACGCAAGAACCCCCTGCTTTGTTGGATGGTACTTATGTCAAATATTTCTTAAGATTGTATAACGCTGCATTTACCCCTATTTGTTCAGCGCAATCCGGCGCAAAATTGACGTAAATTAGCCAATAATGCTTCCAAAGAGATTCCCTACTTTTGCGCCCGATGAAACAAATCCCCAACGCACTCACCCTGGCCAACTTGTTCTGTGGCTGTTGTGCTATCCTCCATATCTTGTATTGGCAGCCTGAAACGGCGGCGCTCTTTACGGCTGGGTCGTTCCTTTTCGACTATCTGGATGGAATGGTGGCTCGGGCCTTAAAAGTGAGTTCTCCTTTGGGGAAGGAACTGGATTCCCTGGCAGATGTGGTTAGTTTTGGTGTTGTTCCGGGAGCTATGTTGTACCAAATGCTGGTTGGGCAGGTAGCTTTTGCTCCTGGCAGTCAAACAGGTTTGATACAATTACATGCGCTTCCCGCTTTTATCCTAACGGCTTTTTCGGCTTTCCGGTTGGGCAAATTTAACCTGGATACCCGGCAAACCAGTTATTTTTTAGGTTTGAGTACGCCTGCTTGCACGGTTTTTGTATTGGGACTGTCGCTGGGCGTGCATCACAATCGTTTTGGCGCCGGCGTATTGTCTGATATGCCCTGGCTTATTTACGGGTTAATTGCAGTTTTGTCGTGGTTGCTGGTGAGTGAAGTGCCTATGTTTGGGATGAAGATTAAACGTTTTGACTGGAGAAGTAATGCGTTGAACCTGGTTTTTGTGGCCTTACTCGTAGTGTTTTCTTTTGTGCTCAAAGAGTTGGCGCTGTCTGCCATCATCGTTTGTTACATCCTTTTGTCAGTCATTCAAAAAAAGCAAATATTGGCAGGATAGCCTTGCGCTTACCTGTCGCAATCGTTCTATAACATGAAATTCATTGCAGAAATTGACATTATGCCGCACCGCGAATTGCTGGACCCTCAAGGTAAAGCAGTGGTGAATAATATGAAACACCTGGAAATTTCCGGGGTTCAGGATGTGCGTATTGGACGCCATGTAACCATGAGTCTGGAGGCTAACAGCGAAACCGAAGCGCGCCAGAAAGTGGAAACGGCTTGCCAGAAATTGCTGGCAAACCTGATTATGGAGACCTATACCATTTCCATAAAGGCATTTTAATGCTCTATATCGTACCTACACCCATTGGCAATCTGGAGGATATGACTCTGCGCGCAATTCGCGTGCTAAAAGAGGTGTCGGTGGTTCTGGCGGAGGATACTCGTACCAGCAAACGGCTCTTGGATCATTACGACATTAAAACGCCCTTACGTTCCTTCCATGCGCATAATGAACATGCCATGGTGGAACGTGTAGTGGATGAATTGGCCTCCGGCGCCGATATGGCTCTGGTTTCTGATGCAGGAACACCCGGTATCTCAGACCCCGGCTTTTTGTTGTCGCGCGCGTGCCTGCGCAGGGGGGTAAAGGTGGAATGTCTTCCAGGAGCAACGGCATTTGTCCCGGCTTTAGTGGCCAGTGGATTGCCTTGCGACACCTTTCATTTTGAAGGTTTTTTGCCCCATAAAAAAGGCCGGCAAACCCGTCTGAAATACCTCGCAGCCTTACCTCATACGTTCGTGTTGTACGAGTCGCCATTCCGGTTACTTAAATGCCTGGAAGAACTCAAAGCGCACTGTGGGGAGGAGCGTCAGGCATGTGTGGCAAGGGAGTTGTCTAAAAAATTTGAAGAGGTGAAAACCGCTTCTCTTCCGGAATTGATTGACCATTTTTCGAAGAAGGAGGTCAAAGGCGAAATTGTTTTAGTGGTAAGTGGCAGTTAACGCCACAAAGCCTGGCTTCCTGCTTCGGAAAATTGAACCTCTAACAAATGTGGGAAGTAATCTTTCAGGCTGTCAATGTGGGAGACGATATAAATCTGCCTGAATTGTTCCTGAAGGTAATGCAGCGCCAGCATCATTTCGAGCCTTCTTTCTTCATCCTGACTTCCGAAAATTTCATCAAAAGCCAGAAACTCCATGCGATGGCCCGATCCGGAAAGGTCCATAATGGCTTTGGTGATGGCAATTCGCAAACAAAAATTGGCCAAATCCACCTCCCCGCCACTAAAGCGGTCAATGGGATAATACACCCCGCCATCTGCGATTGAAAAGTCGAAGTTTTCATCTACCAGAATCCCCTCGTATTTGCCTTTGGTGATCCTGGTAAATAGTTCGCTGGCTTCTCTGGTGATTCCCGGGCTCACTTTTTCCAGGATTTCTGTTTTGAAATGTCCAAGCATTTCAGCCAATTTACGCAGCAACTCCACCTCTTCCAGTTTGTGACTGATTTGTGCCAGAATCTGTTCATTTGCCCGGATTTTTTCCCTGGCTTTTTCTTGTACTCCTTGAAGTTCCATTCCTGTTTTTTCCAGGGTCCGGAGTTGTTCGGATTGTGACTGGTAACGTTCGGTTAGATCAGCTAATGCTTGTTTGGCAGCGGCATATTTGTTTTCATCAAAAGCAAGTTGTTGCAAACTTTGATTGCTGTGCTTTATTTTTTCCTGAGTTTCCCGGATGGCATTTTGGTTGGTAATCAAAGCAGCATCGTTGCCAGGCAATTCTTTACGCACATAATTTGATTGTGATAAATATTCCCGGTAGCGAGTTTCTTCTTTAGCAATACGGGATTTTAATTGTTGGAAGGCATCTTCATCAAATTGAACATCCCCGATTTCACGCAAAATGGCTTCATCAGCTGTTATGCGCGCTTCCAACGTTTTTTGCTGCTGGATTTCGACCGCCAACTGACGATCCAGTTCTGTGAATCTGGACTGATCCTGAAGTTGTTTTTCCAGCCATTTTCGGGCCTCTTGTTGTTGGTTTTTTCTTTCCAGGCCCACACTTGTAATTTCCCTTTTTTTGTCTTCAAGGTTTTGCAACTGTCCTTGCTGCAAGGTGTGGATTTCCGTTTCCAGTTCTGTTAATACCCGGTCATATCCTGCCAAAAGGGGTTGCAGGCAAGTAGGACAATTACCTTCTGAGCCCAGTGTGCGCAACCTGCTCAGTTTTTCACTGCGTTCCTTGATTGCCGTTTGAATGCCGCCAATTTGCTGGTCAATGCCTCTCAATTCAGTTCGCAGGGTTTCCATAGCTGCTTCCAGCTCAGCAATGGTTTTTTGGTTTTGTGCCAGGGAAAGTTCAATCTGCGCTCTTCCTTCAAGGGAGTGCCGGATTTGAATCGTTTTTTGCTCAATTTCCTGCCATAACTCCCGGTTTTCCTTGATTTTGCTTTGCCTTGCCTGACGATTTATGTATTTGGTATGATCCTGTTCCAGTGCTTCGGATCGTTTTTTATCCAGTTCAAACTGCTCCCATTCAGCTTCGGTTTGTTTTAAATGACGTTGCAGATTCTGCAATTCTTCACGTTTCTGGTTTAATACTACCAGCTGTGATTCCAGCCCGTTCAACCGTTCGTTTAATTGTGTCCGCTCATTGATCAGTTTATGATGTTGTTTATAACGAGCATCTTGCTTGTCAAATTTTTCTTTTTCCAGCTTATATTGATCCTGGACGCCGGTTAGTCTTGCGCTCTCTTCCTTTAATTTCACTTGAAATGCCTCAAGGCTTGCATTCCGTTCTTCTATTTCAATTTGAATTTGCCTGTGTGAATCTTCATCCAAAAGATTCTGCCTTTGGCCAGTAGCCTGACTGTTCAGGTCGCGCAGATCGGCGTTGATTCGGATTTGAGCATCATCCAATGTGTCGAGCCCAAGCATCCGGCGTACCATTTTTTTTCGGGCTTCGCCTGAGGTGTCAGACAATTCAGACAACTCCTTTTGGCCGGAAAAAACGGAGCGTTTGAAAGCGTCCCGTTCCATGTGCAGCACTTTTACCAGTTCTTCATTTACTGGTGACACGCCTTTTGCGACCAACTCGTCGTTTTTGTAAAGTTCAGCGCCTACTGCCAACGCTTTGCCACGGAATTCGCGTTTTACTTTGTAAAGGATCTCCCCAATAGAAAAGGTTAACACCAGTTCAACTGTGGCTTTGGGTTCGGCAAAGGCAGAGCGTACATGCATTTTATTGCCTTCTTCCTTGCCGAATAGGCAAAACAGGATAGCCTCAAAAAGGGTGGATTTACCTGCACCATTTTTGCCAATTATACCTACCAGACCTTCCCTGAACTCCAGGTCAAGACTACTGTATTGTTTATAATTAGACAGGTGAAGGGAATTTAGAATCATAGGTTTTCAGTGTGGAAATAGCGGCTGGCGCGTTCAATGAGTTGTTGGGCCAGCCTGGCATCGTCAGGGAATTTACTTTGAAGGTAATCTGCAAAAACTTTGTCGAGACGGTCAA
>JAEUUS010000033.1 GCA_016787545.1 Saprospiraceae bacterium | reverse complement strand
GGTATCCAGATTTTGGTGTCGCTGTTGCTGACCAAATATGGTTTACGCATGGATTTAAGGGCGATATTGATCGCGGTAATGACATTACTCGAGATCATATTGTGTTTCAAGGTTCCTCCGGGCATGTTTTCAAGTTGGCCTCTGTTGTAATGGTGTTTCACCCGGGAACGAGTTTCCATATCGAGGTATTCCTCAATGGACAGGGGTTGGTTATGTGCCAGGGTGGTCATGATGCTTTACTTTTTTGGTTTACAAAGTTAAACTTTTCTTCCGAATAACCAAACGAATTAACAGGCAATGGTCCCGGAAGGCGGTAAAAAGGCGGTATTTTTGCGCCAAATGGCATCTATGAAACGTATTTTCCAGGCTTTAGCCTTTGTTTTTCCTGTTATCCTGCACGCCCAAATCCCGGAAGTCACCTTGTCGAAAGGTATGCTGCTGGAACAATCCTGCACTATTCGCCCGGGTATTTACGAACTGGCGGTGGCCGATAAGGAGACTTGTATTACCATTTCAGGCAACAACCTGGTGGTAGATTTCAAGCAGGCCGAATTGCGCGGCGCGCCCATCAACGGATTGCCCAACCTGTTTACAGGCACCGCCATTGTGGTGAAAGGCAAAAACATTACCCTCAGAAACCTCAAAGCCCGGGGCTACAAGGTGGCTCTTTACGCGGAGGGGGTTGATAGTTTGCTGCTGGAAGACTGCGATTTTTCTTACAACTACCGTCCTCGCTTGCGCTCTATCCGGGAGCGGGAGGATTTTTCCGACTGGCTGAGTTACCACCACAATGAAAAAGACGAATGGCTGCGCTATGGCGCCGGTATTTACCTGAAAAACTGCCAGGTTCCCGTGGTGCGCGGTTGCCGGATTACCGGTTGTCAAAACGCCCTGCTTATGAGTGGTTGCAACAAAGGAGTGGTGTACAACAACTTTTTCACCTTCAATTCCGGACTCGGCATTGGTCTGTACCGCAGCAGTGGAAATTTCCTGATGCACAACCGCCTCGACTGGAATGTGCGCGGTTATTCCCATGGTTTTTACCAACGCGGTCAGGATTCGGCTGGTATCCTGCTCTACGAACAGAGCAGCAACAATACCATTGCCTACAACTCAGCAACGCACTGTGGCGACGGGCTGTTTCTCTGGGCTGGCCAGCACACCATGGATACCGGCGAGGGCGGCTGCAACGACAACTGGATTTTTGGCAACGATTTCAGTTATGCCCCCACCAACGGCATTGAGGTTACGTTTTCGCGCAACCGCATACAAGGCAATGTGCTGAAAGAATGTACCTACGGCATTTGGGGCGGTTACAGCTACGATAGCTATATCATGGGCAATTTTATTGCCGATTGTAAAACCGGTATCGCCATTGAACACGGCCAGAACGATACCATTTTGCAAAACCTACTGCAAACCGACAGCACGGGCATTCACCTCTGGGGCCGGGAATCGCAGCCTGCTGATTGGGGTTATGCCCAAAAACGCGATACCCGCAGCCGGGATGCCGTTATTGACCGAAATGTGTTTTTATACACCCGCAAACCTTTGAAAATCAGTCGCTCCAAAAACGTTTCCATCAACGGAGTCAACCTGTTTACCGGCTTTGAAACCCTGCTGGAAACACCTCAGCCCAACGAAAACCTCAAGTTTCTGCGCAATGAAGTGTACGGCACAGAAAATCAGCTCAAAGCGCTTTGGGCCCAGCCGGAACTGAAAGGATTGGAGAATGTGAATTTTTCGCACCCGAACCAAAAGCCTGAAAATCCTTATGCACCGCTTGATCTCACCTATGGCGAATTGAAGGAACCAGATAGTCTGGTTGATGGCATGATCGCAGCACTACCTCGCGGTTTTCCTAAAGGTCGTCGGTTTATCCTGATGGATGAGTGGGGGCCATTTGATTTTCAACGACCATTTGCTACATTAGACACAGTAGCAGACAACAAGTATTCCATTGTAATTCTCGGTCCGTCAGGCACCTGGAACATCACCAAAATGGAGGGTGTGAAAACCATAAGTGCCCGTCGTGGAACCATGCCCAAAGCCATAACCGTGGAGCGCGATCCAGCCTCCCAATCCATTTATCTCGAGTTCGAATACACCAGTCCACAAGCCATAAAAACCGTTTTTGGTGAAACCATTCCAACCGGCTCAAAATACACCTTCAGGTATGAGCGGTTTGAGCAAAAATTTGACTGGAAAATGGAGTTTTTCCGGTACGACAGCCTTTCACAAGATAAAACCTTCTCAGCGCCACCTTTGGCCACACTGCAGCAAACAGAGCTTTACGCTGCCTGGTGGGGAAGCCCTGCAACCAATGTGCCGGAAGATATGTTTGCCACCAGAGCCAATACGGAGTTCGATATACCCCCCGGGCAATACACGATCGAACTCAGCTCCGACGATGGCGTTCGGATGTATTTAGACGACCAATTGGTGGTAGATAACTGGGATGTACACGAATCGGAAACCAACGAAATCAGTGTGAATCTGGGCGGTCATCACCGTATTCGTATTGAACACTTTGATGCCGGCGGATTTGCCACCCTTGATTTCAAGATCAGAAGGAAACGAGAAAGGCACTAAGGCTGGGAGGCGCGAAAGCACAAAGACGCAAAGGCACAAAGACGCGAAGAGGCTGTCTTTTAAGTCACTTTTTTATTTTTACCGCAGAGAAGGATACGAGAAAGGCACAAAGGCTGGGAGGCACAAAGACACGAAGGCACAAAGACGCGAAGGCGCTGGCCTGCGGCCTACTATTAAGAGGAGTATTATTTGGCATAGCCAAATAATACTCCTTTGCGGCTTTGTGTCTTCGCGGCTTCGCGCCTTTGCGCCCCCTTTCCGCCTTCTATTCAAATTTGATTTCCACGATACGCAACCGGTGTTTATTTCCCAGGCGGAGTTTACGTTGGCTCGTAAGAAACCAGCCAGCGCCTGCAGAGGCTAATGAGATCCCGTACAGCTTGGGGGCATCAATACTCTTATCCCGAAATCCATACCGGCCTACCGTAGTAGCAAATGCCAGCGTAGCACCCAGCGTATACCCTGCTCCGCCAAGGATGCGCCAGATGGGTTTTCGGTAGACCTTAATGCTTTGAATTTCATCTACTTTTACGGCAAAATTATCCAGCATCAGCACATTTGATTCTGGCAACATATCTGTAATGGTACGCTTGTACCAATAGTTTTCCTTACCCACCATACGATATTTCAAGACATCGCCAATGTAAAGTTTTGAGGTTTTGGCCCGATTTGCACGCTCGAGGAGCAGCATTTTTTGGGCAGAAACACCGTATGTGGTCAGGCAGAGTAAAAGGAGTAAAATAGATCTCATGGTATATTTTTATGTGAAGAAACGTTTATTCCGACATTAAGTGGCGTCCATGTCTGGAATTATCTGATAATTTTGGTTTTAAATAAGCCTTATTCAACCCGGCCATGGAAAAGCTGCTCCCTGTGCTCCTGATATTTTTGCCCCTCTTGCTGGAAGGCCAGGCCGATGTGGCCAGGCAAATAGACAGTCTGGTTATTCTCTCCCAAACCATGATGAGCCAGGGCAAAAGTGGATTTAACGAGGCTCTGAAAGCTATTGAAACAGCCGAAACCATTGCCCGAAAAGGCTTTGGAGAACAAAGCACAATATATGTCAAATGCCGGTTTCAGCAGGGTCGCTTGCTGGATGTTTCAGGCAAAATGGATGAAGCAGAGCCTATTTATCAGGAAGTAAAAGCTATTCAGGAGAAAACCACCGGTAAGGAGCATGCAGAGTATGCCACTACGGTTTATCATCTGGCCAGTGTAACCAAAGACCTGGGCTACTATCCTGAGGCGGAAGCTTTATACATGGAAGCCCTGCACATTCAGGAGAAAACACCAGGAAAAGAGCACCCGGATTATGCCCGAACCATTAATTTTCTTGCCAATCTGTACCGTGCCACCGGCGAATACGACAAAGCGGAACCGCTTTGTCTCGAGTCAATGAGGATTCGGGAGCGGGTACTGGGCAAGGAAAATGCCGATTATGCCTGGAGCTTGAACAGCCTGGCCAATGTCTATACTGAAAAAGGCGATTTCGACAAAGCTGAGCCAATTTATTTGGAATCCATGGCCATACGGGAGCGGGTTTTGGGTAAGGACCATCCAAATTATTGTGCAAGCCTGAACAACCTCGGCTTTTTGTACGTCAAAAAAAGACGTTACGAGCTCGCCGAAGCACTTTACCTGGAAGCCAAAGAGCGCCGCGAACGCGTGCTGGGAAAGGAGCACCCGGCTTATGCCGTTACGCTGAACAACCTGGCCGAACTGTATTTCCTGAAGCAGGAATACGACAAGGTAGAGTCCCTTTTTCTGGAAGCCAAAGACATTCAAGCCAGCGTATTCGGTAAAGAACACCCGGATTATGCCCTAAGTCTGGATAATCTGGCAAAGCTTTACCTGGCAAAAAAAGATTTCGAAAAGGCGGAAGCTAACTACCTCGAAGCCCGGGATATCCGTCAAAAAGTTTTCGGGAAAGATCATCCCGATTATGCCGGAAGCCTGTTTCATCTGGCCAGCTTTTATGCATCTCAGCGGCAACCCGATAAAGCACGTGCTTATTTCCTGGAATACATACCATTGGTATGGAATCTCGTCAATAAATCGGCCCAATATTCATCGGAAGCGCAACAAAATGCTTATTTAAAAACCTTTACAACGCAAACCGATCGCTTTTACGACTTCGCACAGGAACATCCGGATCCGGTAGTGATGCAGCTAGCTTTTAACAATGCACTGTTTTTTAACGGCTATTTGCTTGAAAATTCAAGGCTGCTTCTACGCGCCTGCGAAGCCTCCGATAGCCTGACACAGGTCACCTATATGCAATGGCAAGATGCCCGCCGCAAACTGGCCAAACGCTACGCCAGACCTGTTTCAGAACGAAAAAAAATTGCAGAGGTAGAACAAGAAGCCGAAGCCCTGGAAAAAAACCTTTTACGCAATCTGCCGGCATTTGAGCAGTCGCTCAGTATCCCACAATGGGAAACCGTCCGCAATGCCCTTAAACCTGGGGAAACAGCTATCGAGTTCGTTCGTTTTCAACGAGAATCGCCTGATAGTATCCAGTACGCGGCTTTAATGGTAAAGCCCGAAGCTGTTGCTCCTGAAATGATTCCGCTGTTTGAAGAGGGCGATCTGGAGAAACTACTGCATACCACCGGAGAGAAAAAAATAGATTATGTGGAATCGCTGTATACCGTTCCAAAACGCGGCATAATTGTGCTGGAAACCCCTCGCTTAACCCTCCTCGAGTTGATCTGGAACCCCCTGATGCCACATCTGAAAGACTTCAATACCATATATTTTGCCCCTGCCGGATTGCTGCACCGTATCAATCTGGGCGCAGTAGTCATTAACGAAGATTCCATAATAGCCGACCGGTTTCGATTGATCGGACTGGGCAGCACCCGCCAGTTAGCGAGTTCTACCACATTCCAAACGGTAAATACCAATGCCGCGCTGTTTGGAGGTATTCAGTTCGATATAGACTCCACAGCCATACTGAATGCCAATGAAAATTTCCTTCAGCCCGAAACGGCATCCAGGGAACTGAAAGGAGATCAAACCATTTTCGCTGGGGAGCATACCGGGCCTTTCGGGTTTATAAAGGGTTCCGCGAAAGAAATAAACGCAATTGCAGGCATTCTTCAAGAAGATGGTTTTACCGCAAAAACGTGGTCTGGATTTGCCGCCACAGAAGAAGCGGTTAAATATTTAGGCACTAGGGAAGAAGCGCCCAGGGTACTACACCTGGCAACCCACGGCTATTTTTTCCCGGATCCAAAAGACAGTGTTTCGCTAAACATACCGGTGAATGAAAACACCACCGGCTTTATTGCCAGCGGTCATCCGCTCATCCGTTCCGGATTGGCTATGGCCGGAGCCAACTACGCCTGGAGCACCGGAAAACCCCTTAAAAAAGGCATGGAAAACGGCATTCTCACAGCCTACGAAATCAGTCATCTCAACCTGCAAAACACCGAACTGGTAGTGCTCTCTGCCTGCGAAACCGGCCTGGGGGATATTGAAGGGAACGAGGGTGTATACGGTCTGCAACGTTCGTTTAAATTAGCCGGAGCCAAATACCTCATCATGAGCCTTTGGAAAGTGCAGGATTATCAAACCCAGGAATTGATGATCGCTTTTTACCGCAACTGGCTGCTGGACAAACAAACCATTCCGGAAGCTTTCAGGTCCGCCCAACTCGAAATGCGGGAGCGTTATGAAAGTCCGTATTTCTGGGCGGGGTTTGTATTAATGGAGTAAATACTCCCTACGATGAATCAAACAATGCCTATACTCCATCTTTTCAAAAGCCTTGTTTATTATATATTTATCTTAATTTGCAACAAGTTTAATCAGGTCTATTTTTTATAGCCTTATTTGCCTCTTGGAGGCCTGCTCATGGTCAGCACACGCTCATTTGGCTCACCACCCGTGCATTACAATCAAAAACCATGAAACAATTCTTGCTTCTGCTTCTGTTGCTCCCCTTCCATGGTAACAGTCAAACCGAAAAAAGCATCACCCCCCTCCCCCCACCCCCTTCAGGGGGCCAGGGGGGCGGGGCGGTCCGCGCCGTCGTCGTCGGCATCTCCGATTACCAGGACCCAGCCATCCCAGACCTGCGTTTTGCGGACCGAGATGCAGAGGCATTTGCGAATTTTTTGCGTTCCCCGGCGGGGGGATCAATGACCAATGAGCAAATGACCCTGCTGACTAACAAAGACGCCACCACTGGCAAAATGATAGCTGCACTGGACTGGCTCATCAGCGCCAGCCAGCCCGGCGACGAGGCCATCATCTACTTCAGCGGCCACGGCGACGTGGAGCAGGTCACGAAGTTCCAACGCGGCTACTGGCTCTCCTGGGACTCACCCCCGGCGGTGTACCCAGCTGGGGCCTTCTCGCTCGATTTTTTGCAGGACATCATTACCACCCTCTCGGAGAACAACGTGCAGGTGTTGGTCGTGAGCGACGCTTGCCGGGCTGGCAAGCTGGCGGGCAGCAAGTTAGGCGGTGCAAAGGCAACCTCTGCGGCATTGGCGCAGCAGTTCGCAAACGAAGTGAAAGTGCTATCCTGCCAGCCTGAAGAATTTAGCCTGGAGGGCGAGCAATGGGGCGGAGGTCGGGGGGCCTTCAGCTACCACCTCGTAGACGCGCTCTACGGCATGGCCGATGCGAATGCTGACGGCACAGTGAACCTGCTCGAGCTGGGTCGCTACCTTGAAGACCGGGTACCCGCAGAGACGGCCCCACACGCACAAATCCCGTTCACGGTGGGCAGAAAGTCCGCAAAGATTGCCACGGTGAATGCCCCTGTTTTCGCCGAGTGGAAAAAGCGCCGGAAGGATGACCCCACCACTTTCTCAAAAATAGAGACCAAAGGGCTGGAGGAACTGGTGCTGGCCAGGGTAGACACCGGCATACAGGAAATGTACGCCAGATTCATCGCAGCATTGGAGCGGGGTGACCTGCTGGAGGCGGTGGACAGCACCCATAAATCGGCCAATGAACTTTACGAAGTGCTGATAAAGGAGCCAGCGTTGGCCAGCCTGCACGGAGCGATGACGAGGAATTTTGCGGCGGCGTTGATGGATGAGGGGCAAAATATTATCAATCAATTATTAAAAACAGACCATAGCACAATCAACAATGCATGGGCTCAACCCGTGAAATTTGACCACATACCAGACCTTTTAAACCGAGCTGCTACACTACTCGGCGAGCACCACTACGTTTATAGAAGTCTGAAAGCTAAGGAGTATTATTTTTTGGAAAAAAAAATGCGTCAAGAAGTTTACCCAAACCTATCATTAGATTCCATCTATTCCAGGAAACGAGAATTATTGTGGAAGGGCTTGACATTCGACTCAACAGCGGCTTATTTATGGGAAAGTTTATGGTATAATCACAGGAAGAGAGGAAAAGAAATATTTATCCACAAAGCACTTGAAATCTCCCCAAATTGGGCCTTGGCGCATTTTGAACTAGCAGATTGGTATATTGTTGAATTAAAGGACAATAAAGCGGCTGTTGAGCATTTAAAGAAATGCATAGAATTGGCACCTGATTTCACAATAACCTACAATGAAATAAGTTGGCCGCTTGATGCACTCGGAGAGTTCGAGGAGGCTAATAAATACCGTAGCCTATATGTGGACAATATTAAGGAAAAATGGCAAAAAGATTCTTCTTCTGTCACGATCCTTGAGTTGCAAGTTTTAGGAAATGCTCTTTGGCAATTGCGGCGTTATAATGAATCTGTTACTGCATCTAAAAAAGTTATCGCCAAGACTCAGGGAAATTACGTCGGGCCATTTGGCAATTTACTTGCAGCTCTTGCCGACCAAGGCAAATTTGAGGAATGGTTAGAAACCTGTGAAAAGTTTTGCACTCTAACAAAGTGGTGCTGGACAGAAAGCGCTGGAGACATTTGTTTTTTTTATTTGCACGACACCATTCGCTCAGAAAATTGGTATAACAAGTCTTTAGTCGCTAACCCCTTCATAGCTAGATTTTACATGAATATCGGACGCCCACAAAAATCGCTTGAAATCCTACAAAAATTTGACTGCTCATACCCCAGTTGCCTTTTTCAAAAAGTAGAAACCCTTTTGGTGTCTGACAGGAAGCCAGATACGTATGAAATATTGGATACTATTATTGCCCGCACTAATCCAGTTTATTTAAATGGACAAAGAGAAGCTCCTGACTTTGTTTACAGATGTATAGCTTTCTACCGACTAGGACGAATGCAAGCATTTCAGGCATGCATTCGTCAAGCTATGAAGCACCCTGATGGTTGGAGATTCTATTGGCTAGCTTGTATATATGCTCAAACTGTTCAATTGCAAAAAGCCATCGAATACCTTGAGCTGGCCGAAGATAATGGCTGGATCCCAAATCCTGTTATCTGGGTGGAAGGCACCGTCAATGATCCCCTACTAGACCCACTCCGCCATCTCCCTGCCTTCCAGGATTGGGAAAAACGCTGGTCACCACCTTATAAAGACCATTCAAAAAACTGAGCCATATGAAAAAGACCCTCTTTTTTTTGCTATTTATTCCCCATTTCTTTTGGGCACAAGGTAATAAAAGCATCACCCCCCTCCCCCCACCCCCTTCAGGGGGCCAGGGGGGCGGG
>JAEUUS010000733.1 GCA_016787545.1 Saprospiraceae bacterium | reverse complement strand
TAACAAGATGGATGAATATGATGAAAGTCAGGCATTTAAGCCCTGGCTAAGCCGGATTACTGTTTTTACTGCCATCGATTATTACAGGAAATACATCAAAAATGAACCACTAAAAGATGATTTGGAGCCTCATGTTGATTTAGGCGATTCCACAGATATTTTAGCGCAAATTTCAGCGGATGATCTTCGAAAAGCCGTGCAAAAGCTTTCTCCTGCATACAGAACCGTCTTGAACCTCTATGCTATTGAAGGGTACGAGCATCACGAAATTGCTGAAATACTGGGAATTTCTATAGGCACATCCAAATCCAATCTTTTTAAAGCAAGGGCTAATTTGAAAACGCTTCTTGCACAAAACGAAATCATAAAAAATCAATCTAGCAACTGAAGCACTATGGATGACTCTGAATTCGACAGGTCTTTTGCAGATAAATTGAGGCAAACAAGCGCGCCAGACTTTAGTAAAGAAGATTGGCCTGGGTTGTCGGCTCAATTAAATGTCCAACAAGGAAATAATTTTAAAAAGTTGCTGGCCGCGACGACAGCTCTGTTATTGTTGCTGTTGTTCAGCTCCAATTTATTTTGGTGGAACCAACTGGAAAACATCAAACATCAATTGTCGGACGTAGAAGCAAAAATCCAATCACCCAACGTTATTGCCCAACCATTACATACACAAGATACCATTCGAATAAAGGAAATTGTTTACCACTATGACACTATTTACAGAACCCTGCTACTGAGCCCTGCCACGATCTCCCCAGCGCTCACAAATGACAAAACCACAACCGCCGCTGTTTCTGAACACGACCACATAGCCACACAAAACGCACCCGGTTCCAGAGATGGGATTTCAACTGTATCAGGCCAGAATTCACCGGCGCCCGGGCAAATCTCCACGCTAAACCTGCCAATTTCACGTGCAGCCATTCGTACCAGACACAAAAACATCCTCATTCCCACAAAAGAATTTATCGCACTAGCCAAAAAGAAGAAACCTGCTACCGGACAAATACTGACGCCTAAAAATATTAGTATTGGCGCCGGAGGAGGATTTCTTCTGCCCACTGACGCATATCTGAGCCAAAAAAGTGGTTATTCAACTACCTTAGGGACAGAAATTGGCTTTTCAGATCACCTTGCTTTAACTGTAGATGCCTCCTATATGGGCTTCTATTTTGAAGGTACTGATAACGCCGCTGCACTTGACCTGCCTTCACCGTCAAATCCTGATGTGAATGACGTTTTGAAATATTATACACCTGAAGAAGGGGCCATGCCGGTTTTTCAGTTAGCAACCGGAATGCGTTTTTACTTTCAACCACAGAAAAGATGTAGCCCTTATTTCGGTGCAGGGTATGCCGTTCAATGGCGACTCCCATTTGAGCTTCAATTTGAATACCTGAACAGCCTGACAGGCGCTGAAAAGGAACTTTCTGTGGAAGTTGAAAATGCCTCTGAAGCAACTTCTCTGTTGAGCCTCAATGCGGGAGTCAGATATCGGTTAAAGCAGCGCTTTCAGGTAAAAGCCGGAGGAATATTCCAGCACAAACCCGATAAAAATCAAGCTGGTTTTGCCCAGGTTTGGGGTATCCAGTCTGGCCTATTTTATCAGTTTTAAGCATTTTTGAACCATAAGAACAGGTAGGAATAAAATAAGAGCCGCCATCCATTGCGGAGGCAGCTCTATCCTTAAACCCTGTTCAATAATATTGTGCTTCTATGCTAAACCTTTGAGAATGGCGCCCCAATACATGCGGGGCAGCACTTCCCGTTTGAGCTGATACATGCTCCAACGTTCTTTGGATTGGTCGAACGGGAAAGTTTCCATACGAGTATTGTTGTAATCAAACTCTGCCAGCACCAATTTCCCATAACCCGTAACAAGCGGGCAGGAGGTGTAACCCAGATATGTAGCTGAAGGCGCCCGTCCTTCCATCACATCCAACAGGTTGGTTACCACCACCGGGGCTTGTTTGCGAATAGCAGCGCCCGTTTTGGAAATGGGCAACCCGGAAGCATCCCCCAAAGAGAATATATTGGTATAGCGAACGTGTTGAAGTGTGCCTTTATCCACTTCTACCCATCCTGCACTGTTGGCCAGAGAACTGTTCCGGATAAAATCAGGAGCGCTCTGAGGAGGTGTGACATGAATCATATCAAAATCTACCACTTTCACTTCACCTTTATTGTCGTCTCCAAATCCAACGAAAGTAGCCTTTTTATTTGGACCGTCAATTTCGGTGAGGTTGTACATGAAGTTCAGCTTGATATTGCCACGCTTCACTACTTTCAGCAGTGTTTTTTCATAATCCGGAACAGCGAATAATTTAGCTGCACCGCTCCAGTATTGGACATCCGCCTTTGAAAGCATTCCGTGTTTCCGGAAATAATCTGTTGCCATGTACATGATTTTATGTGG
>JAEUUS010000700.1 GCA_016787545.1 Saprospiraceae bacterium | reverse complement strand
CATGGTTACTTCCAGATTCTTGATTGGTTGCCATTCAAGACCTAATTCAAGTTCATTCATCTTGTATCTGCGGGCATCCAATTCATGTTTTTTAGACCCATCATATACCTGATACCGGCTGTAAGTGGTTAAAAAACCTTTACCCAATTGGGTACGGAAAGAGGCTGTGATGAATCCTCCCTGGAGACTTTTTACCCGGATAGAATCTGTGGCTGCGTCAAATGATGGTCCTTCACCAATGTTATATTCAGCAAGAATACCAAACGGTTGTGGATACAGCATCACGGTGCCCGCAACCCGCCGGTCGATGTAACTTTGATCAGCATTGGTTTTTACGCCATTGGAAAGCAAATCTTTTGCCACAGTATAAACGCCTGAATACGCCTGCACTCCTGGTTCAATTATCTGGCCTTTCACCTTGAACGGGTAAGATAACCTGGCAACTGCATGTAGCTTGTCATTCAACTCAGGCTTATTGGCGGTTTGACCATTATAAAGGCCGATCGCAAACATCCCATAATCGCCAGACCCTTTGAGGGCATCATTGGTTAATTTCTTGTTTAATTCGCGGACATGTTTAGGCGAGTAGAGAAAAAATGCGCCAAAATCACGCTCATTCGCTGCAGCAGAGTTCAGTGCATCAGAGCGATCCAATGGAATCCGGTTTGAGCTGGATTGCAGGTTTTCAAATCCGAAAGGCACCTTACTTTGTCCAAACCTAATCCGATACTCTTTTCGCTTATCCAGAGCCACGTCGAAATAGGCGTCCCTGACTTGCAAATAATGCTTGCTTGTTGAGCTGGCATCTGCAGAGTAATCAAATTGAATGTAGACAAAAAAGCGATCGTGCACATCACCGCTTAACACAAGGCGAGCTCTTCTAAATGCAAAGCTTTGACCTTTGCCAATACCCTTATCACATTG
The DNA here is from genome assembly GCA_016787545.1 of Saprospiraceae bacterium. GTDB lineage: Bacteria > Bacteroidota > Bacteroidia > Chitinophagales > Saprospiraceae > M3007. The sequence goes on along the minus strand of JAEUUS010000700.1, from coordinate 12,358 downwards.
CTCACACTTTAAATCGGGATTGGTTTCTAACAACCGGTTATACCGAAACTGGGCATAACCTCTCAAACTCAATTTATCATACCATTTGGAAGAAGATGCCGGCTTAACAGCAGCGGCAGAGGCTTTTAAGCCAAGAGAATCTGCGGATGTGGTTTGGCTATTTGCGTGTACACAAAGGCACAGCAAGCCAAACGCCATCCATTGGAGACGTAGCAACATAGTCAGGTTAGGAACAGACTTTAGTTAAGAAAAAGGAGTTGGGTGTTGGTGTTTTAGTGTTTTGGTGTTTTAGTTGGCGTACGGCTCGGCAATTCATGTAATTTCGAACTAAGACACCAAAACACTAAAACACCAAAACACTAAAACACTCAAACACTCAATCAAGCAAACATCCTGAACACGAAGAACATGATGGCTGCACCGATGAAAGTCACCGGAAGGGTGAGCAGCCAGGCCAGTGCGATATTGGTAATCGTCTTTTTACGAAGGTTGGATACGCCACCTTCTGCGACCATGGTACCGGCAATACCCGAAGAGAGTACGTGCGTGGTGCTTACGGGAAGTCCATAATAACTGCTCACGCCGATGGTTGCAGCGGCGCACAATTCAGCGCTGGCACCTTGTGCATAAGTGAGGTGAGATTTACCGATTTTTTCGCCGATGGTTACAACGATCCGCTTCCAGCCAATCATGGTACCAACGCCCAGGCACAGGGAAATGAGGATAACTGCCCATGTAACCCGGAATTCATACACACCTTTCAACTTCTTTACCTCTGCTTTGGCTACTGAGGCTGTCTCGCCTTTTATCGTTTCTGCCTTCAAGGCTGCTTCAATTTTTTTATTGAAGCTTTGAACAGCTTTGCGCATGCCAAAAACGGAGGCTTTATCTGTAGCATTAAAGGTATCTAATTGTGCCGTCATTTTCCGGCACTCACTGGCCAGGGGTGCCAAATGTAAACTGTCGTTTGCAATAGCCTGATTCAACGATTGCTCAATTTTAACCACGCTTTCCCGCGGAGCAGCCGGGTTGAAGTGTGGCGCGAGCGCAAACTGCATGGGCATGAAGGCGATGAGCACCACCATGAGCAGGCCAACTCCTTTTTGTCCGTCATTATTGCCGTGGAAATAGCTTACGAGGGTACAGGTGGTAACCAAAATGGCGCGAATCCAGGTGGGGGGCGTTTTTTTGGTTTCGTCCGGCGATTTGAATATGGTCTTTTTCTTTTTGACAGTTGCCCGCAACAAAAACATCAGCAGAATAGCCAGTGCAAAGCCAAACAGAGGTGAAATCAGTAGTGACATACCTACGTCTTTGGCTTTATCCCAGTTCGGGCCGGCGCCTCCGTGAACGGAGTAATAGGCAAATCCACCTCCCAACAAAGCGCCTATCATGGTGTGGGAACTGGAGCAGGGAATGCCAAAATACCAGGTTCCCAGGTTCCAGGCGATGGCCGTGAAGAGAATGGCCAATACCATGGCAATATTCTCATTCAGCGGTATGGTCATCATGTCGTTCAACGGCATGAGCTTAATCATACCCATGGCAACAGCAATGCCGCCAAACATGGCGCCGATGAAGTTCCATACGCCAGACCAAATTACAGCAAATACAGGAGGTAATGTTTTGGTATAAATAACGGTTGCCACCGCATTGGCAGTATCGTGGAAACCATTGATGGCTTCAAACGCGCATACTGCAACCAAACAGACAATGAGCAGAACAGAGGCATTCGCAGATAAATCTGCGATGAAACCCAGCATCATAGGGACGGATGTTTAGTAGTTAACTTAAAAAAAACCGGATATCGACTTTGAAGTTTGCGTCAGCAATTAGTCAAATCCAAATGCCCCGGCTTAAGAAGGTTAGGAAACTTGGTGCAAAAGTAGATTTGGACTCTGGGCAATCAGGAAATTAGTATATTAAGTTAAGGTTAAGTTTGTTAACATACAAAATAATATACCATTTCAAGCGGAAATATACTACTAAAAACAAATTTACATCACTCCCCATTCAAGATAGGCAATAATACTTCTACTCTTGTACCAGATCTATTGCCATTGGTAATGTCAGCCAAATCATAGATGTGTATGAAGTTGTCGCCTGATCGTTCCTGAATCTGGTGCAGCAGAAGCAGGCGTTCATGGGTTATTTCCATGCCTCTTGACCGGTGCTTCTGGAATCCGGCGCCAGCCTGTGCGGCTTGTTTTTCACGCCCTTTGTTGATCCCTACCCCATCGTCTTCAATGGTGCAACGTAACAAGTTATCATCATCCGGCATCACCTCAAAACGGATGGTTAAGCGGCCCTCCTGCCTGGGTCGCAGACCATGTTCAATGGCATTTTCCACAAATGGCTGAACAATCATGGTGGGCACAAATAACTCGTCTAATTCTTCGTTTTGGGGCGCAATTATTTGAAAATCCAGTCGCTCCCTGAACCTGAGTTTGCGGTTTATGTCCAGATATCGCTCCAAAAATTCAATTTCCTGCTCCAGAGAAACCTCCTCCAGTTCGGAATATTCCAGGGTGTGCCGCATCATTTTAGCAAACTTGGCCAGGTAAGACTCAGCTTCCGCATTTCTGCCGGATGTAACCAATCCCTGTATGGCGTTCAGCGAATTAAACATGAAATGCGGGTTCATCTGAGCTCGTAATGCGCGTAATTGTAAACCTGCAACCCTTAGACGCGCCATTTGGCTCTCCTGGCGGCTTCTTTCCAGTTGGTGCCGAGCTTCAATTTCTTCCCGTTCATTATCCCGAAGCCTGTTAAAATAAGTTTGATGAAGCTCCGTAACCATGCGCTGCCATTCATATGCTTTTTGGTAATTCCCGGCACTTTCATACACGGAAGCGAGCTTCTGGCTCACTTGTGCCAGATGGTAATAATCTCCTCCCTTTTTCCCTACCTCCCATGCCCTCAGGTAATGACGTTCCGCTTCGGTTACATCATTTAACTGAAAGTATAACCCGGCACTCCAGCTTTCAATTTTGGATAAATTGGTAAAATCGGAAGGTTTTTCCGGCGGATCGTAATCTGATGCCGCCTGTCCAAACAAATTAAAAGCTTTGGGTGCATTACCGGCAAGGGTAGCTAAAATACCCAGGTTACTAAGTGCCAGCGTCTTAGCTTCTGCCTCTCCGGCACCTGCAACTTTCAATACTTTTTCAAAATGCATTTGCGCCTGATCCTGATCATTACGGGCAAGCGCTGCCCTTCCGGCATTTAGATAATGCCAGGCCAATCTGGGCCGGAGACTGTATTTTTCCACAATGGGTAGGATGCTTCTATAGGCATCCTGACTTTTTTCCTCTTCCCCAAGGTATTCATACAGCTCGCCTAATCCGCTGAGTGTGAGGGTTTTAACATACCAATCTTTTAGTTTGGCATTTGTTTCCTCTAAATCCAGTAAGTCCTTTTCTGCCTCCATCAAACAATCTAACGACTTTCTTGGATTGGCTAAATGTCGGTAAAAAAAACCTTCAATACAGGTTACGTGCGCACGCAACCGCGCAGGAGCATCTTCCCCCAAATGTCTTCTTGCCCGCTCAATGGCATCTTCTGCTGCCGACCAATCACGTTGATTCACCTGTGTTGCTGCAATATCTGCCCAAATTTCTGCCAGGGCCCAGCCATCCGCCAGACTTTCCAAAATAGCTACAGCCTGACGTGCATGATACAATGACTGTTCATACCGGTACCATTGATTTTCCAGAAAAGCAGCGCTGCGATGGTAAGATAGTCGGACATCGAACGGGCTGCGGGGCGTAATCAAACGCCCCAGTTCTGTTAACGCATATTGGGCTTGTTCAAAATCGGTGAAAGCCCAGCGAGCCAGATTATCTGTCAGGCGACGAAGCAGCGGACCGTCGTCCGGAAGATTGGATTTAGAAGAATTGACTAAACTTTGCATGAAGGAACAAAGTTATGCAAAAAACGCTCAGGCTGAATGCTTCCTGATACAATACTCAACCGGCAGGAACACCTCGTCCCAGCCTTTCCATGACATACAGCTTATGACTGCGACCAATTGGCAGAGTTCTTCCTGCAATTTCTACCTCTGCCGCGGAAAAAGACTCGATTTTATCGATGGCAACCATAAAAGAACGATGAATGCGTAGAAAATTATCGGACCGCATCAAATCCTCCAGTTCTCCCAATTGATAATGGGTATGGTAGGATTTGGACTTTGTGACAATAGAAACAGCGTCTTTCAGGCTTTCGATATACAAAATTTCATCCAGGTAAATTTTAACCGAACGCTTGCTTACCGTAAAAAAATAATACGGTCGAATCAGATGCTCCGCGGGTTTGGACACCGTAGCATCAGCGTGTTTTTGAGGTTTCAACAACTTATTGACCGCTTTGGAATAACGCGCAAACTCGATGGGTTTGAGCAGGTAATCCGTTACCTGTAGTTCAAATCCTTCCACCGCATATTGGTGATAGGCAGAGGTTATGATTACCCTGGGTTGGTGCAATAGTGTTTTCAAAAATTCCAATCCATCCAGTTTTGGCAAATTAATATCCAGGAACATCACATCCACCGGATTTTGGCGCACCACATCCAATGCTTTAATGGCATCGAAACAAATGTGAGTTAACTCCAAAAATGGCGTCTGATTAACATACTCTGCTAATATCTCGGCAGCAAGCGGCTCATCCTCCACAATGATACATTTCAGTGGCTGGCTCAGTGGCGAATTGGAAAATGGGGAACTGTGTTGCGGTACAGACATATTCAAAACCTGATCGGGAATAGTTGCCCAAATTTAAGTAAAAAGGTAACAGAATCCTTGCTGCCTTTCGACAAAGGCAGATTCTCATCAGTCCATTTACGTTAATTGAGGCATTATCCTATTTCAGCACCCCCAATTCCTTACCCACTTTGGTAAAGGCTGCCACCGCGCGCTCCAGATGTTCCTGTTCATGTGCGGCAGAAAGCTGTACACGAATACGTGCCTTCCCTTGTGCCACAACCGGATAGAAAAATCCAATTACATAAATACCTTCTGTAAGAAGTCGGGCAGCAAATTGTTGTGCCAGCGGAGCATCGTACAACATAATCGGCACAATCGGATGTTCGCCCGGAATAATATCAAATCCTGCAGCGGTCATTGCGTTTCGGAAATACTGGGTGTTTCGCTCCAGTTTATCCCTCAACTCCGTGCTGGAGCTGAGCAAATCCAATACTTTAATGCTTGCCCCTACGATACTTGGCGCAACGGTATTGGAAAACAGGTATGGACGAGAGCGTTGGCGAAGTAGTTCCACAATCTCTTTTTTGGCAGACGTGAATCCTCCACTCGCGCCACCAAGTGCTTTTCCAAGGGTGCCGGTAACGATATCAATTCGGTCCATTACACCGCGATGTTCGTGTGTTCCGCGACCAGTTTTACCTAAAAATCCGGAGGCATGGCACTCGTCGATACCAACCATGGCCTCATATTTATCTGCGAGGTCGCAAATTTTGTCAAGCTGAGCAATGGTGCCATCCATAGAGAACGCACCATCTGTGAAAATAAGCTTTCTGCGGGCGCCGGCAGCCTCTTTCAGGCACTCCTCCAGGGAGTTCATGTCGTTGTGCTTATAGCGGAAACGTTTGGCTTTGCACAAACGAATACCGTCAATAATACTGGCGTGGTTCAGTTCATCACTGATGATGGCATCCTCTTCGCCGAGCAGCGGCTCAAACAAACCACCATTGGCATCGAAGGCAGCAGCATATAGGATAGTGTCTTCCATGCCCAGGAATTGCGCTATCTTCTGCTCCAGCTCTTTATGGATATCCTGAGTGCCACAGATAAAACGTACACTGGATAATCCATATCCATGGGTTTTGATGGCTTCTATGGCTGCATCAATTACCTGTGGGTGACTGCTGAGTCCGAGGTAGTTATTGGCGCAAAAATTCAACACTTCCTCCTGTGCCGTAGTGTCGATCACTGGTCCTTGAGGTGTGGTAATGATGCGTTCCTGTTTATACAAGCCAGCATCTTTAATACCTTGAATTTCAGCCTGTAAGGAAGATTTTACGTTTGAAAACATACGAATGTGCGGTTATTTTTTGGAAAGGATGCGCGTTTAGTAACGCAGTTCTTTTACTACAGTTATGCCTACTCCCTGAGTAGCCACCAGATACATCCGGCCAAAATCCTGATCCGGGATGTTATCATAATCCATTTTGCCAGTCAGCAAATTCAGCAGCTGCGGGATGGTATTTTGATGCCCAACTACGAGCATTTTTTTCCCTTTTGAGGATTCCAGCAACTCCGGGAACCACAAATCCTGTTTATCAGGCTTGTAGGTTACAACCGGCGCCGTATTTCCCCGTCGTTGCACCGGCTCGGCTGTCAGTTGAGTCCTTTTATATGGTGAAGCGTATACGGAATCGAGGGTTGCTCCGGCCAGGATTCTGCCTAATCGCTCAGCCCGGGCTTCACCCTCCGGTGTGAGCTGGGGGTCTTTGGGATCGTCTTTGGCTTTTTCTGCATGTCGTACGCAGAACACGATGGTCCAGGTGGTATCGCCCCAGTGAGGAATAGCCTCTGTGCTGCCGTCGGCAAAGGTTAATTGTCCGTTTTTAACGGATTGCAGGTAGTTTAAAGAATCCACTTTCGGGTTTTGACAAGCTGAGTTAAACCACAACAATACAGCAACGACCGGCAAAAATGGCCTGAATGGGCTCAAGCCCGACCAGAGGGACATAAATTGCTCAAACCAAACTATGTTTGCAGATATGAATTGGCGCATAGTATTGTTTATTTTCTTTACTCCTTTGCCGCTGTTTGCGCAGCAGGAGGAGTATCTAGTGCCTGGCCACAACCTGTTTGTCAATAAAATTGCAGCGCAGCAAATCAGGTATCCTCAATGGAATGGGGCCGGTATTCGGTTGTCTATCAAGGAGTTTCGGTTTGACAGCTCCGATGTGGATATTTCAGGCAGAATAATAGCCAACCCGAATGCCGCCACAAATGTAACGAGTCATGCGAATATCATGGCATCTCTGGCAGGCGGAGCCGGAAATGCAGATTGGGCCGGATTGGGGGCAGCGCCAGGTTGCTGGCTGATCTCCTCCAGTTTTGTGGGACTTGAACCAGATCCGGATTATGATCAAACGGGCATTTCAGTGCAAAACCACTCATACGGCATTGATATTCACAATAAATACGATGAAAGAGCCGCAGCATACGATCAGTCGGTGGTGGATCATCCATATCTTCTGCACGTTTTTTCCTCCGGAAATAAAGGCGACAGCGCTGCTGTAGATGGACCATACGCTGGCATCGAGGGATATGGCAACCTGAGTGGCGCTTTTAAAATGGCCAAGAATGTGCTACTGGTGGGTTCAGTAGATTCTTTTTCCGTGCCAGCGCTAAAAAGCTCCAGGGGCCCGGCTTACGACGGACGCATCAAACCTGATCTGATGGCCTTTGGGAAAGGCGGTAGTTCTGAATCGGCAGCGCTCACCAGTGGTGTGGCAGCGGTGGTACAGCAGGTTTTATTGGAAAACAGCGATACCCTACCCTATTCGGATCTGGTAAGGGCTATTTTGATTAATAGTGCTGATGATATTGGTTCGCCGGGGCCGGATTTCGAGACTGGATTTGGGCAATTGAATGCGTTGAGCGCTGTTGAGCATGCAATAAAGCAACATTACGCCTGCGGCACCCTGGCGTCTGCGCAAGTGCATAACATTCCATTGGTTGTTGCAGGGAACGTGCAGCGTTGTAAAGTTACCCTTGCCTGGAATGATCCTGCTGCTGCAGCCAATTCCCCCAAATCTTTGCTGAATGACCTGGATCTGCAACTCATTTCGCCGGATGGTCAGATTTTTCAGCCCTGGGTTTTGCATACCGGGGCAGATTTGGATACGCTGACTCTTCCAGCTACCACTGGCCTGGATACGCATAACAATGTAGAACAGGTGGAGATAATGCTTCCCGAGACCGGGCTTTGGGAAATACAAATAAGGGCGGCCTCCAATCAGACAGGTATGCAGCATTACAGCCTGGCGTGGTCAATGGACACACTGCATACCTTCCAATGGCATTATCCACTGCCAGGGACCCCGGCCTACTCCGGCGCTCCGGTTGTGCTGCAATGGCAAACCAATATAACAACTCAGACAGGCTTTTTGCAATGGCGGGACGTCCGCAGCAACCAATGGCAAACCATTGATAATCAGGCAGTATTAGCCTCTGGTTGGCGACGTTGGATCATTCCTGATACCAGTTTGGCAATGCAGTTGCGCATCGTGGCGGATGGTATTGAGTATCCTTCAGATACCTTTCTGGTTAGTCCGGAACTAAAGTTGCAGATCGGGTTTCAATGTCCGGATTCCGTTATGTTGTATTGGAACAAAGCCGGATCAGAGTCTGAATACAGGCTGTATGGTTTGGGAAATCAGTCTATGGAACCACTGGCAATGGTTAGCGATACTTTTATCGTATTTTCCAGGCTTCAGTTCCCACAATACAGGTTTGCCGTGGCTGCCACCGGATTTGGGAGCCAGACAGGAGCCAGGAGCTCTGCGCCAGATATTACCCAGCAAGGAGTGGACTGTTATGTAAAAAGCCTCCTGGCGGAATGGTATCAGGGAACTACGGAAATTCAAATTCAATTGTACCTCGGTACTACTTATGGCCTTTCCAGTCTCATTTTAGAAAAATGGATAGATGGCAGGTATGTAAGTTTGTCCGCTTTTGATGCCAACACGAACTGGTTTCAGTTTACCGACCCGGATCCTTTAGCAGGTGAAAACAGATACCGGTTCCGGATTATTCGGCAGGATGGCAGTGTACTGGAATCGGATGCAGCATTGGTATATTATCCTGGTTCGATGGGTTACAGGCTTTTTCCCAACCCAATACGGTCTGGAGATATGCTTCATCTGGTAAGCGTAACTGACGGCACCTTTACGGTTGACATTCTCAATCAGCAGGGCATTTTGCTGCATCAGCAGGTGCTGGAGGAGGCCAACACAAACATAAACTGGCCACTTTTACCTGCAGGCGTTTATTTTGTAAGGGTCATTTCTGAAGAAAAAATAGTTGCCAGGTTGAAGCTGGTAGCAGCGCCATAGATGCTATAAAACAACATGAGCCATCCCAAAAAATTGGAATGACTCATGTTTATTCAGCAGACTTGTTGCACAAAGTTCCTACTAGTAGAGGAAGCCCAATGCAATTTTGTCGTTCGCATTAAACGGACGGTTGGTACCGTTGCCGATGCAAGCCAGCATCCAGGATGCAGCATCCGGGCCGGTTGGAGTGCCAGGTATGTGGATAGCTCCCACACCGCCATCTCCTTCATTTACAGGTGTTCCGCCGCAGCTGTAAGAACGATTCATGTAATCTGTATGACGGAAACCAATACAGTGACCAACTTCATGCGCAAGGATAGAAGTAAGCGTATTGGCATTCCAGTTAGAATACTTGGTGTTAAACAGAACCTGGTTGTAAGGATTGCCACCGCTTGGGAAGCCGGCAGAAGCAATGTATTGGGCTCCATTTGGCGCCTTTTTAATTACGATATCTCCACCGGAAGTTACTTTTGAAAAAGTGATTTGAAGTCCTTCAGCATTGTATCGTGCTATGGCATTGTCAGTAGCCGTGTGAATGCTTTGTGGCAACGTGCTAACTACCCGAACAGTAATATTTCTTGGAAGATTTTCCACCAGATTGGTCGTATGATACTGCTCCTCGTCTGCAATTAACAAAGAACGTACAAGGTCAATCGGTTTGTTCAAATCTTCATCACTCAGGAAGATATCGCCTTCCACAATATAGCCACCTTCGACAGGATAAGCCTCCTCTGCATCAAAGCCTAATGCAGTTATTTTAGCTTTTATTTCTGTAGAAACACCTTGTTGATCAGTTAAAGCAACCACCGGATCGTTTTTGGAACAGGAATTCAGACCGGCAAAAAGAAGCGCAAAAGCGGCGAGGGTCAGAAAACGTTTTTTCATGTTAAAAGAACAGTTGGATTTGATGAAAAAAATTGATTAACCTGCGAATGTATGTGAATTCACTTTTTCCAAACCAAACAATTCATCAAAAAAGAGTAAAACAAATTTATATTTCGAATACACAACAAAATGTCAAACATTCAAAATATCATTCGGTCGCTATTTCGCCTTTGACTCCTCAAAAGACACTTCCTGCTGACCGCGAATCAAATCCTCAAAGGTTTCCCTTTCCCGTATTAAGTGAGCTTTACCTTTGTAAATAAGCACCTCTGCCGGGCGCAAACGGGCGTTGAAATTAGACGACATGGTATAGCCATAGGCGCCTGAATTGTAAAAACACAAGATATCTCCTTCAACTACCTCAGCAATCCTGCGATCCGCTGCGAATGTGTCGGTCTCGCAGATATTACCCACCACATTGTAAATCCTGGGTTTAAAAGTCGGTTCTGTAACATTCACAATCTTATGGTAAGCGCCATAAAACATAGGCCGAATGAGGTGATTAAACCCGGTATCCAGGCCAACAAAAGCCGTAGAAGTGGTTTGCTTCACCAGGGTGCATTTCGCGAAGAAATAACCTGCTTCGCTAACCAAAAACTTGCCTGGTTCAATCATCAAGGTGAGTTCCCGACCATATTCCTGACAAAATGCGGTAAATCTCTCGCTGAGCTTTTCACCCACTTCTTCCACATCTGTTTCAATATCATCCGGCTTATAAGGCACTTTAAACCCGCTACCGAGGTCGATGTACTTCAGATCAGGGAACTTGCGGGCAGCTTCAAACAGGATTTCAGCGCCGCGCAGAAAAACATCCACATCCAGTATATCAGAACCTGTATGCATGTGCAGACCCTCTACCGTCAGCTTTTGGTTTTCAACTATTCGCATTACGTGAGGCAATTGGTGGATGCTGATTCCGAACTTGGAATCTATGTGCCCTACGCTGATTTTTTCATTACCGCCAGCCATCAAATGTGGATTAATCCGTATACAAAATGGCACATCCGGATGGTGCAAACCCCAGTTTTCCAACATGGGAATGGCATCAATATTGATTTTTACACCCAGTTTTACGGCTTCTTCGTATTCATCTATGCCAGCAAAATTGGGCGTAAACAGAATGTCTGAAGGGGTGTAACCGGCTAATAATCCCAGTCGCACTTCCCCAATAGAAACACAATCCAACGCCGAACCCATGCTGCGCAACAACCGCAGAATACTCAAATTACTAAGGGCCTTACAGGCATAATGCACCTTGAACTTAGGATACTTATAGGCAGAAGTAATGCGTTTGTACTGCCGTTCAATGATGGAGGCATCATAAACATATAATGGTGTGCCATACTGCCTGCACAGCTCGAGCGGATCAATGCCGCCCGTAAATTGGTATTTGTCGTTGACTAAATTCAAGGTAAATGAGTGATTGAGTGATATTATTGGGCCAAATGCCCCAGCAGCCCCATTGGGAGCGACATATTTGTTGCGCAAATTTCCGATGAAAAATTGAATCTATTTCAATCTGAGGATATTTCCCTGATGATAACAGGAACGACAGCGGGGCTCGTATTGACCTTTTTCGCCCAGCAGAACCACAGAATCCTCATCTGCCAACCGGTAAGAATGGGTGGCGAGGTTGCCGCAATGCACACAAATGGCGTGGACTTTAGTGACATATTCCGCCACCGAAAGTAAGGAAGGCATCGGACCAAACGGATTCCCCTTATAGTCCATATCTAACCCTGCGATGATGACTCGTACACCTCGCAAAGCCAGTTCCTGACAAACATCTGGCAGTTCAAGGTCAAAAAATTGAGCCTCGTCAACTCCTACCACCGTTGTATCATCGCTGATTTCCAGCAATTTGGAGGAATGGCCTACCGGTTGAGCTAGCACCGAAGTGGTATCATGGGATACGATGGCAATTTCATCATACCGGGTATCCACCTTAGGTTTAAATACCTCAACTTTCATTTCTGCAATTTTGGCACGGCGAAGCCTGCGGATCAGTTCTTCGGTTTTTCCGGAAAACATACATCCGCAAACAACTTCAATCCAGCCTTTGCGTTGTCCTTTGAAATGTGGTTCTAAAAACACAATGAATGCTTGTTTGTGTTGGGTGGCCAGTAAAAGCAGAACTTTCCCCCGTAACAGTTAAAAAAAAATTGGAAATTCGCCGGTGAAAATAGGCACTGTTATCAAACCCTCCCGCTAATGGATTTTCAAAAAGCAAAAATTTACCTCGACAAGCTTCATCGCGAATTCAACCGGATGAATAAAGACCCGGAAAACATTGTCCGGCTGGATGTTGATATTCTGGCATCTTATGTGCGGGAACTCTATGATGCCGTACTGTCTGAGGCCTCTGCTGCCACGCCTGCTCCCAAACCG
>JAEUUS010000678.1 GCA_016787545.1 Saprospiraceae bacterium | reverse complement strand
CTTTCTGGCTGTTTGGATTTTTTCTCCAATTTTAGGGAGATAGGTTAGTTTGAGTGGTGTGCCGTATTTTTTAATGAGTTCGTACACGTCAATCTCATTGAACAACAATCGGTTGTTTTTCAGGCTGAATCCGTCTTGTGGAAAATCGAATGTCTGCGCTACGAGGTCGTGGTAAGTGTTTTTCATTGAAAAACAGTCAGGATGCAATTGATTTGGTGACTAAAGATTGCAAATGTAGTGGCTTTGACGGTGCCGGGGGTACTTTTTTTGTGTGCAGCGAAAAGGAGCGATTTAGGGGTTGTTTTTCCGCGCTATTTAACATAATATAAATTATAGAAAAATAATTTAACGAAAAATCAGAACCCAATGGGTCTTTTTGATTTTCCCGCTGTCGGCGTTTTCTTCAAAGAAACCATCCTTATCGCCGTTACAGCAGCTTCCACACCTTTATTGCCGTGTACACCGCCAGCACGGTCCAGCGCCTGTTGTTCATTATTTACCGTAACCAAACCAAAAATATGCGGCCTGCCAGAGGTCAAACCCAAATTCGTTAGCCCGTGTGCAACAGCCTGATTGATATACTCATCGTGGTTGGTTTCGCCTTTGATCACACAGCCCAAACAAATTACGGCGTCAACCGGATGCTGGCCGTTCAAAATACGTGCTCCGGATGTAAGCTCAAACGAGCCAGGAACCTGTACCGTAAAAATATTTTCCTCCAGCACTCCATGCTTCAATAAAGTCTCCACACAGCCCTGATACAATTTGTGTGTAATGTGCGAATTCCAATCTGCCACAACCACACCAAAAGACATATCGGAGCCGTCCGGAATGTTATTTTCGTCGTAAACGGAGAGATTTTTTAGTGCTGATGCCATAATTCTGCTTGTTTTGCCGGAGTGGCGCAGGGTGCACCCCTACCCCACTCCGGACGCAGGAAAAAAAACGTTTAAAACAATTTGTGTATTTTGTCTTAAACAATTATTGTGTTCTTTGTCTGGAAAATTTGTAAGCCGGAGTCCCAACTTTATACGCCCCTTTTTCCGCCGGATTTGTGTTGATCAGGTTATAAATGGTCAATGTGTCATTCTGGCCATTGTACCTGTAACCAAAATATTTTGTACTTGCTGCTTCATCCTTATGGTGATAAAAACTTACTACATCAATTTCCTGCCCTGCCAAAAAGCAATCGCCATCACTGCAAATTTTGTAGCGGGTAAAGCCTTTTAGCCCTTTAAGTTCACCGGCGGGATTAAGCGTAACTTTTTCGGTAGCTCCTTTACCAACTGGTGTAAAGACACCATTGAATACATGGTGGTTGAGCGCTGTGTTGAATGCGCCAAACCCATCCTGAGCTGTTGCTTTAGATTTGATGAACTTGTCAATCTGCACCCGTTCGTTCGTTGGATCGATCATAGTTATGTCTTTTTCCCCTTCCGAATGGTAAATGATGAAAATGTTTTTACCGGGTCTGGCGCCGATTACTGTAATCGTATCCTGGTTGTAAGTCACTGGTAAGGTCCAGGCCTCAAAACCATTATAACAAATAACACTGTCAGGTTTTGCCGGATTGAATGTAAGCGCATAGGCATATGGCTTATGGTTGTTGTTCATGGCCTGCAACACTGAGCCATACTGATTGGCAAATGCGCAAAAATCAAGGGCGATCCAATGGCCGGCAAGCACTGTTGCATTGGCTTTTTCACCCGGCTGAAGGTGTGATGGCGGTTGATTCGGGTCAGTCCCTTTGTTGTCGTTTTTACAAGCTATTAGACTGATCATCAAAAGATTAGCGAAAAAAAATGCTTTGTTCATGCCACAATTGTTTGAGAAGGGCAAACCAGACCTTCTGCTATTTTAGATATTTAGTTTTGACAAAAAAACGGGGATCGCGTGCGCCTAATTTCAGGGCAGCTTCCGGCGATAAAACAACCTCTACATTACGCTCGTATCCGGAAGGAATTCGGCCAATCACTTTGGCGTAGACGATCCGGTTATTCATGGGATTGTTCACTTGTATGATGGTTCCCATCGCTGCTTCACGGTGGAGGGCATACAAGGATCCTTTTTCTTTGCTATCCTTGGGCCAGGAGCACACACCCTGTGCAGAGATTTCTTTTCGACCTTTTTTATCTTCCTGAAAATGGGCTTTTAAAGCTTCCGATTCAGGAGAAGAGGTTGGAACGCGCCAATCTGTATGTATGCCTTCAATTCCCATCCATCCCATTAATAGTCGTTGTCCGGGCTTTAAATTATTGGATTTTAAGCGATTTCGCTTTAAAACACTATCAACAGGCATCTCAAAATAACGCTTGGCAATTTGGAACAGGTTGTCGCCAGGCTGCACCACATAATATATGGCTGTGTTTTTGGAGGCGATGAAGCTGCTATTTTTGTATCGCTTTATCGCTTTATTCGGCACAGGTATTTTAATACGTGTGCCTGCTTTCAAAGTTGGATCATTCCGAAATCCAGCGTTGTGATCAAATAATTCCTCCAGCCCAATCTGGTAATACCTGGAAATGGAAAAGAGCGTTTGTTTCGCCTTTACCGGATGGTAGATGAATTTTTTACCTCCTTCTACAGTCAAGAGCACGGTATCTTTGGCGCTCAATAAGGGGGTTGGTTTTTCTGATTGCCCCCATAACCACCAGGGCAGCAGTAACCAAACGAACAAGCTGGGAATAGTTTTTTTCATAAGTAAAATTGGCCAAGGGGAAATCCGCGGCAAAAATACGTTTCTCACCCACTATTACGCATTTTTTTATGATTCTTGCCGTTATCCCTGCCCGATGGGCGTCAACACGCTTTCCTGGCAAACCCCTTGCCATAATCGCAGGGAAAAGCATGATTCAGCGCGTATTTGAACAAGTTTCACAATCTACCAAAGTAGACAAAGTGATAATTGCTACGGATGATCCTCGTATTTCAGCACATGTTCAGGCTTTTGATGCTGAAGTGGTGATGACAAGTAGTGAACACCCAAGTGGAACTGATCGTTGTGCCGAGGTGGCAAAAATGTTTCCCGAAGCAAAAATTGTGCTGAACGTTCAAGGGGATGAACCATTTATTCTTCCGCAACAAATTGATTTATTGGCAGATACGCTTTCCAATAGTTCAAACGCCAATATTGCCACACTGGTAAAAAAACTTGAACAACCGGAGCAGCTTTTCAACCCCAATGTGGTAAAAGCCGTATTTTCTCAAACAGCTCAAGCCATCTACTTCAGTCGGAATCCTATACCATTCGTTCGGGGGAAAGAGCCCGCACAATGGTTTGAAAGCCAATCTTTTTATAAACATATTGGTTTGTATGCCTATCAACGGGACTCCCTGTTAGAAATTACCGGCCTCTCCCCTACTCCACTGGAAAAATCGGAATCGCTCGAACAACTCAGGTGGTTAGAAAACGGGTACAAAATTGCCATTGGTATCACACATGATGAAACCTTAGGGATTGATACTCCGGAAGACCTAAAGTTGGCTGAAGCGTATTTAGCCGGGCAATGATATTTTCCCCATACTTATAAGGGGTAAACCACCTAAGGTGGTGTCCTCTCCTACCCTGCCTGCAACAGTTTCATTGGCGAGCGCGGCAAACAAAATGGCTTCTTTGGCATCGCCTGAAATACCTAATTCCTTCATCTGAACGATGGAAATTCTTGGCAAAAATTCGCTTAAGTGTTTTAAAATCAATGGATTGTGTGCTCCCCCGCCACTGATGTACACGCGATAATGACCACTGAGGTTAACTGATTTGATTGCATCAGCAATGGTTTTAGCCGTCAGACAAGTTAAGGTAGCCAATAGGTTGTATGGGTTGGGGCTGCCTTTCGGATATTTTTCCAGTGTTTTTTTTATCCAATCCAAAGAGAATAGCTCCGGGCCAATCGTTTTAGGAATTGGTTTTTGAAAAAAAGGTTCTTCCAAAAACAAAGAAAGCAGTGTGGGATCCACAAGGCCCTTTTGCGCTAAACGTGCGTTTTCATCGTATGGAAGTTGAAAATATTCTCTTGTGTAAGCATCCAGTAAGGTATTGCCTGGTCCGGTATCTGTGGCAAATGCCTTGGTTGGGCTTTCGTCTCCAGGGAGAAAAGTGAAATTGGCAATGCCGCCAATATTTAATAAAAACCGATTTTCTCCTTTTTGTGAAAACAAATAATAATCTCCATACAGTGCCAATGGAGCCCCTTCTCCCCCGGCAGCTACATGTTTTTGCCTGAAATCTGAAATGGTAATAATGCCTGTTTTGCTTGCCAGGTGGTCCCCGTCTCCGATTTGTAAAGTGGCATTGGGCTGATCGGAAAGTCCATGAAACACACGAGGAGCATGATACACCGTTTGGCCATGGGATGCCAGTAAATCAACTTCCCACGCCGAAACGCCCCATTTTTTCAAACAAGAAAGTACCAGCGAAGCATGATGCGTCGCGATGGTAGCATTAAGTAGTACAAGTTCTTGAAAATCAATGGTTTTTTTTGCAAAAACTGCTCTTATTCCATTTTTAAAAGCTTCTGTATAAGGTACAGTTTCAAATGCAAGAAGCTCCACAGTGGTTTCTACACCAGCACCTGTAAATCGACATAGCGCCAAATCCAGACCGTCTAATGATGTCCCTGACATGAGTCCAAGTATGATCCTGCTGCTTTTTTCTGCAATGGTGTTCAGCTGTAAAATGTGGTTTTTCATTGCTTTTTTAATATAAAATCCTGAATAATCAGATGTTTATCGGGTGAATATTCTTATTTTCAAAAAGATTTTCAGAAATGACTAAAAGGTGGTATCAAGCAATAATTTTGCCGCTATTCCTTGGGGGTATTGGGTGTTTTTTCCGTCCATAATTTTTTAGTGATTTTTTTGGCAACAGACTGGAATATCCAAATATGCTCTTTTTCTAACCGGCGTCTCAACCTTTTTGCAAAAAGCGTCTTTTAAGTTTCTTTTGATATGGCAAACGCTCGAATGACGGCTATCGGTATGGCTGTTCCTCAAAAACGAATTGACAATGTTTTTTTTGAGTCTTTTTTGGAGACAACTGATGAATGGATCGTTTCCAGAACAGGAATAAAAACGCGTTATCATACCGCAGAAGACGAATTTACCAGTGATCTGTGTATTAAGGCCGCAGCTAACCTGTTAGAGACTTTTCCTGGGGTTACGCTTGATGGTGTTGATATGATTTTAGTTTCAACAGTCACACCGGATCAACCTATGCCCAGTATGGCTTGCAGGCTTCAATATAAATTGGACCTGCCTCAAGCCGGAGCCCTGGATGTATATGCTGCCTGTGCCGGATTTTCCTACGCAGTGGTAGTGGCCAAAGGTCTGATTTCTGCTGGAACCCACCGCAAAATTCTGGTTTTTGGTGCAGAAACCTTGTCTAAAATTACCGATTTCACGGATCGGACATCCTGTATGTTGTTTGGCGATGGAGCAGGCGTTGTGCTTTTAGAAGCAGATGAATTGGGGAATGTTGGCGCTTGTATCACGGGCGCAAGTGGAGAAGGCGGCCCGGATTTATATATTTCAGGATTTGCCAAAACCATTGACGGCCATCCGCTTAAAATGGATCGGACGATTGTTCAAAATGGTCGGAAGGTGTTCAAATGGGCTGTTACTAAGGTAGCAGAACAAATGCCTGTTTTGGCAGCCAAAAACGGATTGACTCTTGATGAAATAGATTGGTTTGTGCCGCATAGCGCTAATTTGCGCATTATTGAAGCGATCAGCAATGAAACCGGTTTTCCCGTAGAAAAGACCCTTGAAAGCATTGTAGATTTTGGCAATACGTCTTCAGCCAGCATTCCTATTGCTTTATACAGGGGAATCGTGACTGGCAAAGTAAAGAAAGGGGATAAAATTATGCTGCTGGGTTTTGGTGGTGGACTGGCGTATGCTGGCACTGTTATTACCTGGTAAGTCTCTATTCCATGCAAATCAGGCAATTTGCCTACCTTTGTACCGGTACCAATCAGCCTGCATGCAAGAATATTCTCCATACATTCCGGCAGATCATAGTTTATCGGAAGACGAAGTAAAACGTCGGTTCATCCCCTTTCTGCGTGATTTTTATAAAAATCGGTACGAACCCATGTCCAACACCTTGTCAGTGGAATTGGATAATGTGTCTAAGGAAGGCTGGGTGGCCGACGGGAAAATGACCTTTCGAAAATCGGATGGCGCCCCATTTGTTTGTACCTACGAAGCGACCTCCAGAGATAAATCAGGAGAGGTGAAATTCCGCTTAAATTACCGCTATTTTTTATGGGATTGCACCGCCTTTGCCTTGGTTTGCGCTGCGCTTGCCTACGCTTATTTTTTTGAAACAGATTTGGTGTGGCTGGTAGAGCTTAAGGCTGTTGGCAATATCGGGTTGTTGACCGGCGTTGGTTTAATTGGCTTTTTTAGCTGGTATTTTACCATGAGAGGCTGGCGAAAGTATCGATATATCTTTGCTATTCAACAATTTAGACAATATTTTGCGGATGAACAATGGGTGGCTATTGCCGCTGATGTATTTCCAGCGCCAAGTGATCCATACCTTTTAGAACTTCGGAATCAATGTGTTTACCATGGAATTGGTTTAGCCATAGTCCCTACGGAAGGCCCGGTCAGAAAAGTGATTGATCCGTCCAGATTAGGGATTTTTGGGAGAGACCGAAAAATGACACAGTGGATTACCCGTGCTGCATGGTACCAGGCCATTACACAAAATGTGGGTACAATGGCGGCACACCGACCGAAGACACCAGATGCTGTTACTGTTTTTGTAAACAAGGTTTACCGTTCCATTCATTATCTGGTGATTGACCCGGTCAAAAACTCCTTTAAAAAGGCTTTGCCTGATTTGCATCCTCCTCAAGAGGGGGCTTATGCCCGTTTTATGCAATCGCAATCTGTTCAAAAATGGGTAGCAGTTCTGGCTTTGGGCCTTGTTTCCCCCCTTTTTTATCAGGTTATGACCTTTACGGAGGATAAAGTGGTGGATCTGAAGGAATTGCAACTTCGAACAAAAAATGGCCAAAATCCGGAAGATTTATACGGTCCGCAAATAGACGGTGAAATCATCCCTGCTGATGGAGAGCCTACAGGCGTACCCAAGCAATTTCCGGTCAGTAAGGATAAAAAATTTGAAGACGAAGAAAATACCATCTTTTTGTCTGGTTCTGACGAGGAGGAAGATGAAGAGCCTGCGCCTCAAACCCGGCGAAAATCGGCAGTAACCTCAACAAAAACAACCGGAACGGGCAATGGCTGTGCTTTGTTAAATGGCAAAAAAGGCTGGATTATTCTTGATAATACCTTTAATACCAAACAATTAGCCCAAAAAAGAGTTTCAGAAATTGAACAACGAAGTGGAATTGTCTGCAGCCTGATTGCAGAACAATGTCTTACTGCCGGAAAAACGGGTTGGGTGGTCTGGATAGGAACTATATATTCAGATCAGGATTCTGCCAACCGTGGCGCTGATAACTTTGCACGCCAATTTCAACGGTATGGCCTGAAAAGCGGCCGTTTTTTATCTCTGAAAATCCCTTGATTTAATGTCAAAACAATCATTGCTCTGGCAAATTACGCCCAAGAAAGGCGGATCTCCTTCTTATCTATTTGGTACAATGCATGTTCGGGACCTTCGGGCATTTGAATGGCTGGAGCTTGCTAAAGACCACCTACAGCAATGTAAGCTTTTTGCTACAGAATTTGACTTTCTGGAGTCCGACCCAGCAGCACTTGCTGCTGCGCTAACCTTGCCGGAAGGACTGGATTTGCATCAATTACTTCGTCCGTCAGCCTGGAAGAATTTAGATCGGATTGCCAAAAAAAAGTTGAATTCTTCAGCAGAAGTTTTTCGAAAGGAGCATCCAATGAGTGTGTCCTCTACGCTAAGTATGATGCATTTACTGGCGGAAACACCGTATTCGCTGGATGAAACCTTGTGGCATTTTGCCAGGTCACTACCAATTCCTACCACTGGTGTAGAAAGTTTTTCAGAACAAATAGAAACGATACACAGAATTCCTTTGGAAACGCATGTTAAAGGATTGACCTGGCTGTTAAAAAATGAAGCAAGACATAAAAGAAGAATGCAAAAAATGCTGCGTTGGTACTCGAGTGGCGACCTAAAGTCCTTGTACCAATCTGCTAAAAAAGACGCAAAAGGAATGCGTGAAGTGCTCCTTTACCGCAGAAATAAGATTATGGCAGAACGATTTGTGGAATTAGCATCAAGTACCTCCTTGTTTTGTGCTGTAGGCGCCGGGCACCTGGCTGGTGGCAAGGGTATGCTTAGACTCATAAAGAAGGCTGGTTTCAAAATAACCCCCATCATTTATGGTACTGCTTGAAACACAATATTTTCCTTCCATATCTTGGTGTGCGGCCGTTTGGAATACCTCTGTGGTTAAATTGGATGCAGCGGAACATTATCAAAAAGGAGGGTTGAGGAACAAGTGTTTTATTGCCGGCCCCAACGGTATTCAAAGGTTGAGCATTCCTTTACTAAAAGGGAAACACCAGCAAACACCTATCAAAGAGGTAAGGATCTCTTTCGATGAGCCGTGGCAGCGACAACATTGGCGGAGTATTCAGGCAGCATATGGAAATGCTCCCTATTTTGAACACTATGCGCCAGAAATTGAACGCTTTTTTGTGAAAAAGTGGACTTTTTTATTTGATCTGAATCAGGAAATATTTTCCTGGGCATTGGTGGGTAAAATGGGTTGGAAGGGCGATTTTACCCTTGAATCTGAATATATTAAACCAGGGACATATACATTGGGGCAAGATTTCAGAAATGGGAAAATGGCTGCCACTCCCCTGCCCTATCCTCAGGTATTTCAGGAAAAACACGGCTTCCTTCCAGGGCTTTCCATCCTGGATATTTTGTTTTGCTGCGGTAAAACTGGAGGAGAAGTTTTAGCAAACACATCAATTTTCCCAAATTAAACCTATTTTTGCGCCCGAAATTCGAATACATTCGGAATCATATTCGGATACAAGGTTAAATAATACCATACATGGCACTTCAATGCGGCATCGTGGGCCTTCCAAACGTCGGCAAATCCACACTTTTTAATGCGCTGACTAACGGAAAAGCGCTGGCGGCTAACTACCCATTTGCTACCAAAGACCCCAATGTGGGCATGATCATCGTACCTGATGAACGGCTCGACAAACTCACCGAAATTGTAGAACCGCAAAAGACACAACCCACGACGGTTGAAATTGTGGATATCGCCGGTTTGATAAAAGGCGCGAGCAAAGGTGAAGGATTAGGTAACCAGTTTTTGGCTAATATCCGGGAGGTAGACGCCATTATTCACGTGGTTCGGTGCTTTGATGATGATAATGTAGTGCATGTGGACGGCTCGGTAAATCCTGTCCGCGACAAAGAGATTATTGACCTGGAGCTGAGTTTTAAAGACCTTGAAACGGTAGAGAAGCGTTTGGACAAATGTGTTCGGGCGGCCAGAGCAGGTAATAAAGAGGAGGCTAGGGCTGCCGAAATTCTTACAGCTGTAAAAGCGCATCTGGAAACCGGACGAGTGGTTCGCGAAATGTTGTCCAGTCTTGATGATGAGGCCAAGTATTTGATAACCAAGGAGTTGACGCTGTTAACTGCCAAACCGGTACTCTATGTCTGCAATGTGGATGAGAGCGCTATCAAATCAGGAAATGCCCATACGGAGGCTTTCAAAAAAGCAGTAGCTGCCGAGAATGCTGAAGTGCTGCTCATTTGTGCTGGAATTGAGGCGCAAATTGCCGAGTTGGATACCAAAGAAGAGCGTTTGGAGTTTTTGGAAATGATGGGACTTGAAGAACCGGGAGTGAATCGCCTGATTCATTCTGCCTATAAATTGCTCAACCTCATTACTTATTTTACTGCTGGTGTGAAAGAGGTTCGGGCGTGGACGGTTCGTCGCGGCGCAAAAGCGCCTGAAGCAGCCGGTGTAATTCACTCGGATTTTGAAAAAGGTTTTATTCGTGCAGAAGTCATCAAATACCTTGATTTTATCACATTGGGGTCTGAGGCTAAGGTGAAAGAAGCCGGTAAAATGGCCGTGGAAGGGAAAGAGTATGTGGTAACTGACGGCGACCTCATGCACTTCCGCTTCAACGTGTGACCCCGCTTTCAAGCAACAGATTTGAATCTTTGGATTACCTCCGGGGCCTAATGGCGCTGGCAGTATTGGTTTTCCACTTTGATAAGTGGCTGAATGGAAATTGGGATGCAGCAAGTCCTCAAGGCCGCTTGGGCATTTATGCTGTCAGTATATTTTTTATACTGAGTGGGCTTACCCTTACACTCGTTTACGCAGGCAGACTCCGTTGGAGTTTTAGTTCCTGGCTTGCGTTTTTTCAGAACAGGTTTTGGCGGATTTTTCCGTTGCTATGGCTCACAACAGCCATTAGCTTGATCATTGATGATGTTCCCAGGCCAACTTGGGTTATTTTGCTGAATTTTAGTGGAATCTTTGGCTGGATTGATCCTTCAAGAGATATCGCCACAGGTGCTTGGTCTATTGGATGTGAACTCGTTTTTTACGCTTTTTTCCCCGCAATTTTGTTGCTTTCTCAAAAATGGAAGTGGCTCATTGGGCTATTATGGGGAGGAGCTGTATGCATAGCCTTATACTTTGCCTTTTACCTGTATCCAAGTCATGCAGAACAGGCGATTTGGTGGCCGATTTATGTTCAAGTGTTCAATCATGCCAGTTTTTTTCTTGCTGGTATATGGATTGGATTAACAGTGATTAAACCGTGGAAAGGAGCAGGAATAATCCTATTAATACTTGGGGCGGGATTTTTCCTTTTGCCGATCTCCAGTGATCCGTTTACACTTGTTTCCGGCTTTTGGCGTATGGTTTTCCTGTTGATGGTTACAGTATGGGTGGCATACTATTTTTCCTGGCGTATTCATTGGTCCGAAGGTATTGCCCGGATTTTAAGTGTGCTCGGACTGATTTCCTATTCTCTTTATCTGTGGCATCCCATTGTGTTTCGGGGGGTACAGTTTTTGCTTCGAGGGGCACACTTAACCTTAAATCCCGTTGCAACATTTTTACTAGCGCTCACCTCGAGTTTGGTGTGGGCATATTTTTCCTATCGTTATTTTGAGTGGCCATTGCAAAAAAGGATGAAGAGCGCTAAGATTTAGGCCAGGTTGGGATTTATCTTAAAGCTCTTCCAGTTTTTCCAGGAGCCATTCGTGGTAAACAATTACGCCCTTGTTTTGTAGAATATCATCCTGAAACTTCTTTTTCGCCTTTTTGTCGACTGGAGTTAGTCGTATTATTTGCCGGGTATACTTTAGCAAGTTTAGATAACTGACTCTCCGTTGTTGCGGGATATGTTTGTGTCTGGTCAGGAATACCCTGAAGGAGTCTAAAAATGATTCCAGTACATCAAAATCTTTGCGTTCATAATAGGTTATCAGTAACGTGAGCTTACTAATCAAGTTGATTCCAATATCTTCATATTCAACATTTTGTAACAAAGCCAATACGTCGTCAAAGCGCTTTTGGAATCTGTAAACCCTGGCCAGATTAAAGGTGTAGGTGTTTTGACGGGATTCTGCAGGCAAATGTTTTTTGTAGGTTTCGACGAATTGTTCTGCCCACTCAATTTTGCCAAGTCCCAAAGCTGCTCCGGCTATATTGGTATACCGCCATGCGGCAAGTTCTCCATTTTGGAGAAAAACTCCTTTTTTAATTGCCTGTTCAAATAGATCAAAATATTCCTGAAAGAAAGAGCGGTCTCCTTTATTGATTTTGCCCGTACAATAATGTAGGGCTGAATCATACAGTTCAATGGCTTCCTGCTGAGGCATCAAGGTGGCGAACCGATCCAATAAACGTCGGAATTTAAAATAATGCGCCACCTCGTCTTCTTCATAAAGGGTTAAAAAGGAGTAATAATAAATGGCTAATTCAGGGACATCATCAACTGGATAATTTTTAAGATGCTCCAAAATTGGCGCTAAAAACTGTAGTTTATATTGGAAATTGCCGGTACGTTGCTGACTGATGGCTGCACTGAAAATTTTTAATTTTTCCAACAAAAAAAACAAATCCAATTGGGTGGAGAGTTCCTCCAGATTTGCTCTGGTATTTACTTTCACGGCATAGTCCATCATGGCATAGTGTTGCCGTTCAATTTTGAAATTGGACAAAAAATCGCCAAAAGAATGGTAGCTCTTTTCCTCTAACAGGTGCCTTGCCTGTCGCATAGTTCCTTGCAAGGCAGGCTCAATATTGTGCTGAACGGCGAAGGATAGTGTTTCAATAGCTTGTCGGGCTTCATCTGCACCAAAATTTTCATGGGCCATAAATGTGGCTGTATGGCGCATCAGTTCCGAGCATTGTTTACGAAAGTTGACATCATCATAAGGATCGCCTGGGAAAAGCTTATTCCATATTTGTTTACGATCAAATCCCTCCTCTCCTTTTTCAATTTGCCGGATAAGCCATTCCGCCAACGACGCCATGTTTTTGCTTGAAATAAAGTATGGGGATCGTAAAAACCGAAGTAATCTAAGATGTTGTTCATGGTTCAAACATTTTAATGTTTGCCAGATCTTATTGGAATGAGATTCAACCTTATTTGCTTTTTTGTTGGAAAGAGCCATGTCCGACACAAGGAAAGTATGCAAAAGTAAAATCATTCAATCAAAAAGCCCAACTGCGAAATCCGCGGTTGGGCTTTTTGATTGAATAGCCGAAATGGACATATCACTAAATGTCAATGATATCTATGATGATGTAACCTTGAGATTCAAGATATTTGATCGTTGCTTCAAGGTTCGATGTAATCTCACTAAAGATCTTGTCATTACCAGGTTTTTGGTAGAGGACAAGGTATGATTGATTGTGCATAGTTCCGAAATTTTTGACTGTTTGTTCAAAACTTGGTCAAAAGTAACAAACAAATTTGTTTTTCAAATTTTTTTTGACCGTTGTTAAAAAAAAATAAGGCTGGTGGTCTCAGCGGGAATCGAACCCACATCTAAAGTTTAGGAAACTTCTATTCTATCCGTTGAACTATGAGACCTGGATTTGGCGGGTGCAAAGCTACTCCATTTTTTCATTCCCAAGAATGATCCCGCCCTTGCCTAATTCAATAATTTGCAGATCACGAATTTGGCCCTGATCCAAAATGAATTTGATCAGCGTCTTTACTTTATGCCATCCTTCATTGCCACAGGCGCCGGGATTGATATGCAAAAAATCAAGTTGAAGATCCGGCATTATTTTTAAAATATGAGAATGGCCACAGATGAATAATCCTTTGGTAGGCGGGTTTTCGCGTAAAATTTTCCCTACCCTGGGGTTGTATTTCCCTGGGTAGCCTCCAATATGTGTCATGAAAACAGCCACGCCTTCACACTGAAATTCAAGGTCCAACGGTAGTTCTGCCCGAATTTGGAAGCCATCGATGTTCCCGTAAACCCCTCTAAAAGGTTTGAAAGCCTTTAGTGCGTCTAAAATGTTTATATTCCCAATATCGCCGGCGTGCCAGATTTCATCACAATCCTGAAAATAAGTCAGAATGCGATCGTCCAGGTAAGAGTGGGTGTCTGAAAGTAAGCCTATTTTTTTCATGGTTTTATTGCAATTAACTGCTACCCTACTCTACCATAAGGTTGCATCCTCTAAGCTCAGCTGCATCCAGGCGTCCAAGTATTTCAAAACTACCGTCAGCATAAACACGCGCAAGGTCTTCCGTTTGTATGAAGCTGCAGGTATCTACATTTGCCAGGTCGACTACATTCAACACACCGGTTTTGCCGGGCGCCACCAGACAAAAAGGATCATTGATTTCTGTAGCAAAAACGCGGAGGGTTTTTGATGGTCGATAAATAACTCCTCCTGTTGAGTATGCCTGAGAAAATAATTCTGTCATGCCATATTCTGAGTGAATGCTGCTAACATTAAATGCCTGCTTCAACGTTTCGTGCAATTCTATTTTGGTTAACTCTTTTCTCCGACCTTTCATGCCGCCTGTTTCCATAATAATCACCCCGTTTAAATCCATTTTTTCGTTTTCTGCAAAATCGAGCAAGGCAAAGCTTACGCCAAGGAGTATCGTAGGGTAATTATTTGATTTGCAACGAATTAATGTGTTTTTTAAGCTTGAAAAATCGTTTAAAAAAAAGCCGCTCTCCCGGTATTTTGATTGTTGAATCAAAGTGTCGGCCATCACAACGAGCGAAGATCCCTGGCGCTCCAGGTAGGATGGTAACAATGCCAGAATAACCCATTCGGAGGGCTTGCCATAAAACTGTTCAAATCCGGCCATCGCATGGTTTAGGTAAACAGACTTATCTCGAACCATGTGCCTGGAAGTGGATTGGCCGGTGGTGCCACTGCTGGTGAAAATAGTTTCTGGCTCCCAATGGCCAGTTTGTACGGGATGCGTTTTGAAAAATTGGATGGGCAAACAAGGCGCAAATGGAAATCGGGGACTGCCGGCAGTTAATGCTATAAACTGTTTGTATAATTGGTTGTTTTCCGACTGGTATCTGAATACTTCCAATTCGGCCGTTTCGAATGGCAGATTGGGCAGATCGTCCAAAACAGACAATAATTCCATCCTTTTTGGCGTTTGCATTGGATCAAAAAGCGCAATTTTGAGTCAAAAATAACTGATATGGGAAAAACATGGTACGTATTCGTATTGGCTGCGGTTTTCACAATTACCTACTGTGTTCAGCCACCCGATTATCCTGAAACTCCGGATATCAAATATCTGGGTTTGTCAAAGAAAATACTGGCACAGGGAGAGGGTTATGAAGACTCTTTATACGTCACATTTTCGTTTACAGACGGAGATGGTGATCTTGGTTTTCCGGAATCTGATACTACCGGTAGTGTATTTATCCGGGATTCGCGTGATTCTTTTCAAAAGCCGTCATTACAACTTCCATATGTGGAACCCCAGGGCGCAGCTAATGGAATTTCCGGCGAAATCACGGTGAAACTGCCAACCACATGTTGTATTTACCTGTCTCCGGAAGGTTTTAAATACGCCTGTGAAGATGTGCCGGTTACGATTCAATACGACAGTTTTTTCTATTTTATCAAGATCCGAGATCGTGCCGGTCATGTTAGTAATGAGATCAGGACCGAGACTATTCTTCTTCGTTGTCAGTAAGCGGTTTGAAAAAACTGAAAATGGTTTTTCCGTAGTTGCGAACATCCACTAAATGAGGATGCTGAAGAAAATCGTGATGCGGATTGTGCTCAAGTACTAAAATACCATCCGGAAGTAGCAGGTTTTTGGAGAGAATCAAATCCGGAATAGCATCAATGGTAGGCAATGCATACGGAGGGCCTGCAAAAATGTAATCCCATTGGCTGGAAGCGCTTTCGATAAACCGAAACACATCCATTTGAAAAATTTTCACCTGCGATTCTATGCCAAGTTTGCCAACGGTTTGCCGAACAAATTTCACCGCCTGCGGGAATTTGTCTACATAGGTTACATCCTGGCAGCCTCTGGAAACGAACTCGTAGGAATGGCTTCCAGTACCACCAAATAAATCCAGGACCCTGGAATTTTCAAAATCAAGCAAATTGTTCAGGATATTGAATAACGCTTCTTTAGCATAATCCGTTGTGGGGCGGGTTGGCCAGTTATCCGCAGGCGGATCAAACCTTCGGCCTTTAAATTTCCCTCCAATGATTCTCATAGTCAAATGGTTGTAATGTCAAACCAGAAGTGTTCGGGTAGCGATTTGGCGTTTTCAGAAAGGATGAATCCTTTCGCTGGTTTTAAAAAATGGATTGATTTAAAGTATCGGAACAAAAGCTTGTAAATCTCCGAATCCTCCAGAAGTGTGCCCGACAATTGAAGTGGCAAGTTGGTTGGTTTTAAGTCGAACTGCCTGTAAATCAATAGGATATAATACAACAAATCGGCAGGTTTTTCGAAAGCGAAGGAGTTGTAGAACACCAGTTGTTGACGGTCATAAACCAGCAATTGCAGTCTTTGGTTCCGAATATTGCCATAAACGGCAAAGTAGTCTGTGGGGGATTGATCTGAAAGGTTCTGAATCAAAGACGCCGCAAGGTGGGTGAATTGATTAGGTTTAAAATAAGGACTTAACAATTGATGTAAGTAATGCTCTGTAGCCCAAACTAAATACGCGTCAATACCTGGAATATGTGTGTATTCATAGGTGTATTTAACCCCTGGGTTGACCAGCAACCTAAAATACTTTTCTAACTCATTAGAAGAAAAAAGTCGCTTGGGAACCAGTGTAACCGTGGGTACAGACAAAGCGCAAACCTTAGAGCCTATAGCAATGTCAAGAACTTTTTCCGCCCCTAAAATACGTCTAAGTTCATGTTCTGAAATACTGTTAGATGGATCGGCGCCGGTTAATTGCCAGCATTTTAACGCCTGTATTTTACCGCCTGAACGCACTAAAATGGAAACAGCTTCATCTCCAACAACCATTTTGAGGTCGGCAGAGTGTGCATGGTCCAGGGAAAAATCAGCAGACTGAAAAGTAAAAATTGGCGTCAAAACAAAAGCCGGAAATCGAATCCGGCTGCAAAGATGCAGCGTAGAATCAAATTTCCGGCTTCCTAAGCAAGCTTAATTATTACCTCGAAGTTTATTATTTAGTTGAAGGAGCATTGCCCTCTCCTATTCTACAAGTTCCATTGTACCGGGCGCCTTCTTCTACTACCATTGTTTTGGCTGTTATATTACCTTCAATAATGGCCGAATCCATCAGGTGAAGAGCCTCCTTGACGTGAATATCTCCTTTGATTTTCCCTTTGATAGCAGCATCACGAGCAATAATATTTCCCTGAACGTAGCTTCCATCGCCCATCACGAAGCGTTTATCCACTTTTACTTCACCATGGATGGCTCCATCCAGTCGAACATTTTCTCCGCAGGCAAATTTACCCTCAATGGTGGTGCCTTTTGCAATTACGGTTGTCGCTGCGCCATCTTTTTCCTGAGTTGTGCTAATACTTGAATTTCCTGATTTTGAATCTTTTGTTGATGATCCGAACATAAGCTGCCAGTTTTTTGTAGTTGAAGAAAGTACGACTGTGGTTAGTAGTGTGTTAATGGTTTTTGATTATATAAATAATCGTGCCAATTCAAGGCTTAAAAGTAAGGTAAGGAAGTAATTTTACCCCTGAATGAAACCTAATATAATTCTTGCAATTGAATCTTCCTGTGATGACACATCTGCTGCGATTGTCAGCAATGGGAAGGTGATGGCTAATTGTGTGGCTAATCAGGAGATTCATCATCTTTATGGGGGCGTTGTCCCGGAAGTGGCTTCCCGGGCGCATCAGGCTAATATTATTCCGGTAGTTGATCTGGCATTGAAGCGTGCGGGCGTAAAAAAGGAGGATATTTCAGCGGTTGCGTTCACCCGGGGGCCGGGGTTGCTTGGCTCTTTATTGGTAGGCACTTCCTTTGCCAAAGCATTTGCTTTGAGTTATCAATTGCCCCTGATTGAGGTGAACCATATGGAAGCGCATGTGTTGGCGCATTTTGCAGAGGACCCCAAACCGACGTTCCCTTTTCTTTGCCTGACCGTCAGTGGCGGACATACACAAATCGTATTAGTGCGCGATTTTCTGGATATGGAAATCATTGGCCGCACCCTGGATGATGCGGCCGGTGAAGCGTTTGACAAATCAGGAAAACTATTGGGGTTTGGGTATCCAGCAGGGCCATTGATAGACCGGTATGCTCAACTTGGCCAGGCGCGGTTTGTGTTTCCGGAACCCGCTATCCCGGGCCTGGATTTTAGCTTTAGTGGCCTGAAAACCAGTATATTGTATTTTCTTCGCAGGGAGGTAGACTCCAACCCGCAGTTTATCGAGCAGAATCTTGCTGATATTTGCGCTTCAATCCAACAGATCATCATTACTGTACTGATGAAAAAAGTACGTAAAGCCGCCCGTCAAACAGGTATCAGGCAAATTGCTATAGCTGGAGGTGTGAGCGCTAACAGCGGGTTGAGAAAGGCCTTGGCAGAAATGGGACAAAAGGAGGGGTGGAGTACGTATATTCCTGATTTCCAGTATTGTACTGATAATGCAGGGATGATTGGTGTAAATGCCTATTACAAATTTTTGGCTGGTCAGTTTTGTACACAGGATGTGGCGCCGTATGCTCGATAAATCATTAATTGCAACCTAAATGGACAAATTAAGGCTTGATTTTTTTGATATCATGGGATATCTGATCCCCGGTTCAGCCATGCTGATGGCCATTTGGATTACTGCCGATCCCGGTATTCTTAAACTACAGGATTTATACGGATTTTTAGGTAAAATTTCAGCCAACATGATATTGGCAGGTTTTGTAGTGGCCTATACGGTTGGGTTTACCATGCATTTTGCAGGCTCCTTTATTTTTTACAGGATGCATCCTAAAATGATTCGGAAAAGGGAAACGGCTACCACTAATGTATCCAATTATTGGGCCGTTATACGGGAATACGGCGACAAACACCTTTCCATTTTAGACCGTTGGCAGGCATTAAAGGCGCTTGCAGCAAATATGTCGGCATTTTGCCTTGCAGCCATCGTCATGTGTGTGATAAAATGGATTTTATGTGGGTACTGGGAATGGCTTTGCCTGATACCTGTTTTGATACTATTGTTTTTTGCTTACACCAACAGGGCCAGGGTTTTTGCAGATTACCTCGATAAAGATTCCTACGCTGTGTTTGAGTCCTTGCAATTGAAAAATAAACTCCCCCCTACCCTATGAAAGTGCGGTTTGTCTGCTTCAGCTTTTTTCTTTTGCTACAGGTTGCTTGCCAACAACAAACCTATCAAATTGGACAGCGATTGTATCAGACTCATTGCGCCAATTGCCACATGGATAATGGTACTGGGTTAGGGGCATTGATTCCTCCGCTTGCAGGTTCGGATTATCTTCAAACACATCGTGATCAGCTGCCTTGCATCATTCAACACGGGTTAATGGATACCATTGTTGTAAATGGACAATTATATGCTGAAAAAATGCAAGGCGTGAAAGGCCTTAGCGAGATACAAATTACCAATATTTCCAATTATGTAATCCAGACCTGGGGAAATAAAAGTAAACCTTTTACCCTTGAAGAAGTCGGAAACACCCTCAAAAATTGCAAGATTCAATAGCTCAAATTGCCGCTACAGGACCAATTTATCATATTTGACACATTGCAATTGGGGTTTCCCGAATGTCGCGTTACTTTTGGCCAAATTTATTTTGTGCACTGAAACCATTACCCTGAGTATTGCGTAATGGATTAAAGGCAGGAAATCCACATAGCAACATGAAGAAAGCTCTTTCCGTTCTACTTTTTTTGGCAACCGCCAACGTTTTGATTGCACAAGCGCCTGTAAATGATGCGTTTGACTGCAATACCATGATAAATTTGGGTGAGGTTCCGTCCTGCGATCCAACCGTTTATACCAACCAGAACGCCACCCCAAGTACGATCGCAACAGTGGATACGGTATCCTGCTTTCAAAGCGGATCGGCACAGCGGGATGTGTGGTTCAGGTTTCAATGTCCGATTTCTCTGCTGGATTTGCGTATTACATTGGCTGGTGTAACAGGCACGCCAATTACCAATCCGGAATTTGCTGTTTACCGCGGCGATTGTTTTTTTGACGGCTTGGCTGAATTAAGTTGTGTGTCATCCAGTCAGGGTCAAACCGGTGCGCAAATGGACTTATTTGGATTAACTCCCGGACTCGATTACTATATCAGGGTTTCTGACTGGTCAGCAACAGCCACACCTAATTCCGGACAATTTACCCTTTGTATCGACAGTATCCCTCCGATTGTCAATATTACACAAGGTAGTTCATCGCTTTGTGCCGGTACTTTATATGATTCTGGTGGTGAGTTTGGAGATTATTTGCCTAACGAAGACTACACTTTCGTTATTTGCCCAGATCAGCAGGCAGAATGTATTGCATTCAATCTGGTATATTATGATCTGGAGCCAACCCTTGATCCTTTTGACAGTGGAGAGGGAGATCAGCTGTCTTTTTTTGACGGCGACAGTCCTAATGCGCCATTATTAGCGGCACTGGATGGAAGCGATTTTACGCCTGAAAATATAGCCGGTGGTGGTGGTGTATGCCTTACCATTCAGGCCACCAGTGGATGTCTAACTGTGGTGTTCGAATCTGATGCCAGTGTTCAGCAAGCTGGATGGCAAGGTACCTGGCAATGTAGCAGCGATCCCTGTGTGCCCATGGAATCTTTGGTGGTAGATACACTGAATATTAATGCTGACAGTATCGTGGCGGCAATTTCT
>JAEUUS010000652.1 GCA_016787545.1 Saprospiraceae bacterium | reverse complement strand
GGTTTTGCAACATGCAAATGAGTGAATATCAGGATATTGACGGACAAACATTTGACCAGATCCGGGCAGAAATAGCGCCGCAGATCCTGGATGTGCGTAATCTGAATGAGTGGCCCAAAGTGACGGAATTCGAGCATCTGCACATTCCGCTGGCGGAACTGGAGCAAAACCTGCACCTCATTGATCCGGAGCGCCCGCTGGTGGTTTTTTGTCAATCTGGCATCAGAAGTATTACCGCTTTGAACCTTATTACTGAACGATTGGCAGTTCGGACTGTTTACCATCTCAAAGGAGGTATTCTCAAATGGAAAACACAACAATAACCGCCACCGAAAAGGCGCACAAACCCAAAAAAGTGTTTGTGGAAGGGGCCATATCCCCCGCCTTTATTGCTGATTCCATTGCCAAACACAGCAGCAAAACCGGTATTGGCGGGCACAGTATCTTTCTAGGACAAGTGCGAAAAGACGTGATTGGTGATCAAACCGTTGCGGCTATTGAGTACACGGCCTACACGGAAATGGCCGAGGAAAAATTCCACGAGATCCGCGAAGACATATTTGCCAAATATCCACTCACCTGCATGCACATTTACCACAGTCTGGGCCTGGTGCCGGCTGGCGGGATTTGTTTGTTTGTATTCACCTCCGCCGCACACCGTAAGGAAGCCATTGATGCCTGCACGGAAATAGTGGAGCGCATTAAAAAAGAGGCGCCTGTGTGGGGCAAGGAGGTGATGGAGGATGAGACGTATGTTTGGAAGAAACCGGTAGAGGGTGTTTAAAAACGGTATAAGAGTATTGTAAAAAAAAACTTTAGATAGTTTATTTTAAAATTATTTGTTTTAAAGCTAAAACAAAATATATTTTTGTGCTCTTTATTTCTGAAGAGCAATGATCCAAAACGCATACACACTCCATCAAAACGGCGATGCAACTCAATTTGTCTTTTTTAGTGAAGGCAATAGGGGTAGAGTGATGAAGGCAATTTTATCATTCCTTATGATCGAAATCGCTGGAATCTTGCATTCGGTGACGTTCAATCTAATGGGGAAATTGATGACGCCGTAACCACCAATAACAACGATGTAGCTAAAGTAATCGGGACGGTCGCACAAGCCGCGCTCCAGTTTTCGGAAAAACACCCCGAGTGTTCCTTAGTTATTTTCCCGGTGGATGAAAAGCGTAAGTGGCTTTACAATTTGATATTTCGGCGTCGGTTGGCGGAAATTCAAGCATTTTTTGAGGTTTTTGGAAAACAAGGAAATTTGTGGAAGGCATACAATCCCAAACAGGAATTCGACGCATTTGAACTTTTCAGGAAACCTCCCTATTTTTGAACTCAAATTCATGCAATCATGAAAGATAAACAGGTTGATAAACTGGCAAATGCCTTCTTCGCTCAACACAAGGATACCATTCCTTACCATAAATCTTTCCTGCTTGCCCAACAGGATAATATTTCTGGCAAAATCGAGCAAATACGCCGTGCACGTCCCGATTTGCCGCTTACCAAAGTTGTCACCGCAATCTTAACTGAGTTGCCCGAAAACATGGCTCCGCGCTTAGTGCGCGAATTGACCCTGTTCATCATCGAAGCATGGGAAAACGTGCCAGTTGTTAAATTAGAGAAAACCGCTGCCTGATCATGCAATAGCGATAGTCTCACTCTAAGTGAGACTATCGCTCTACAGCTGACCAAGAATTACTGCTTCACAAATTTCCCTGCATATACCCGCTCGTTCCAAAGGACTTTCAGTGCATAAGTCGCCGGCACAAGCCCCTGAACATCAAGCTGTTGTCCCGGAATAAGCGACTGACTGCGCAACTGTTTCCCTTCCGGGCTGTACACTTCTATCACGAACGGCCCTGTAATTTCCTCCGGCAACTGTATGGTCAAAAACGCATCTGCAGGGTTGGGAGAAACCATCAGTGCATCAGCCATCAGTTCCTGCACCGCTACCGTCTGGTCTTCATACGCCCCGATATCCACGGAGCTGCCCACTACCCGGGCATTGCCGCCCAGATCGAGCGCGGAGAGGTTGCCCAGGTCGACGCCGTGGTTGATACCGGGACTGCCCGCGCCCAGGTGGTAATCGCCTGCGCCGATAAAGACCGGATCGAGGTTTTCCTTATCGCTGGGGAGCAGTTGCCCGTTGAGGCTGAGGTCGCCGATGAGGTTGCCGCCATTGGAAGTGAAGGTCACGTTGTTGCTGAGCGCCTCATATTCTGCATAGCCCGGGTTGTAAAGGATCGTGTTTTGCAGGCGGACGCCGCTGGAGTCGGAGACTTGAATGCCGCCGTGGTTATGGGCGATAGTGGAGTTTATCAGCCGAAAGCCGGGGAAGGAATCCAGTACAATGGCTGCACTGCTGGTGTTTCCTTCGATCAGGCTGTTTTCGATGGAAACTGTTGCGCCTACAGGCAGAATATATTCTGTCAATTCAAGCTGATAAGTGCCCATGGCGCTGCCCCATGGGCTGTCGTTGTTTCGGATAATACAGCGGTCAAAACGGGCATTGAAATCATTGGCACCTGCCAATATCCAAACGCCACCGGCTCGT
>JAEUUS010000650.1 GCA_016787545.1 Saprospiraceae bacterium | reverse complement strand
GGCCCGGAGGATTTCCCGAATGTGAATGTGGCGGAGGTGTTTTTTAATGGGGCGCGGTTTGTGGGGGATTGAAGGGTTTGAAGGGTTTGAAGGGAGGCGTCCTCCTCAAACGAGGGATAAATTCCGGGATTCATGTTTTTCAAAAATCCATACTTTTAGGCCACTTGTGATATCACTTCACAAAGGGTTGTAAAAGAGTATGGATTTTTTGTTTGACCTCAAGGGTCATGCAAACCAACAAAATCAAAAATCATAGTTAAAAAACTTCCCGCCTTTGGGTACCTCAAACCCTTACTTGGGTACTAAGCCATGAAATTACCTCAGTGGACCGACCAGGACATTATGAACGGCATCCGGCAGGAGGCTACCCGTAATGTCACCCTATATACCGTTTTCCATCGCCTCGACTGGCGGGGAGCAGCCATAGCACTACTGAAACAGCAGGGCTGTCCGGCTTCGGAGGCAGAAGAAATAGCCAATGATACGCTGATTTACTTTGACCGGAATATTTGCAACAACCGGTTTGAAGGACGCAGCACATTGAAAACCTATTTCCTGGAAATCGCAAAACGCCAATGGTGGAAGCGTAGCTCCCGCACAGGTTTGCCTGCAGAGGAATTGCCTGATGCGATGAGCGACACTGCACCGAGTGTGGAAGTACAGTATATTTCAGAGGAAAAGCGGAAAGGCTTCAGAGAGGCACTGGAACAAATTGGTGAACGCTGTAAACGCATTTTTGAGCTGGTTATGCTGGATTATTCTATGGAAGAACTGGCTCAGGCTATGTCGTTCAGCAGCGCCGATATGGCCAAAAAAGAAGCCTACCGATGCCGACTGAAGTTTCGAGATTTTATTACCCAAAATCCTGTGTGGAAAAACAGGATCCAATAATTGATCAGCGCGATGAAAAATGATGAACAAACGTTCTACAAAATAGAGGATTACCTCTCCGGCAAATTAAGCCCGGAGGATGCACGCGATTTTGAACAGGAGATAGCGGCAGATCCTGAACTGGCTGAAACCGTGGAGTTGCACCGGCTCGAACGCGAAGGGCTGGACTATATGATGGAGCTGAAACTCCGAGCCGAGATGGAGTCCTGGAAAACAAACCCACCGGTGCCAGACGCCCCCCCTGCTCAAGGCAAATCCCGTGGCTGGCCTTACCTTGGGCTAATGTTGTTGCTCCTGCTGACGGGCTTGTTCTTTTGGCAACCCTGGTCGGCTAAAGAAGCATCACCTGTTTCGGCTCCTCCCGTGCCCACGCCCACGCCCGCCCCGGCTCCCGCTCCGGCCCCGGTTCCCGCTCCCACACCCAAACAGGAGCCTATTGCCAATAATGCACCACGCCCAAACACGGAAAAAGTATTACCGCCGGCTCCTGCTCCTGCTCCACAGAAAGACTCCTATGGTTTGCTGGCAAAATCCAGTTATCGCATGCCAGATAATCTCCGAAGCAGGGTTCGGGATGCTGGCAATGCTCAGGCGCCCACTCCACTAAGTGAGGCCGAAAAAGCATTCGGCAAAAATCCCCCCGATTTTGCCGGCGCCATCCTTTCACTGAAAAAAATCAGCCCAAAAGACCAACCTCAGGTGTATGAAACCGCCAGGGAAATGTTGGCTCACGCCTATTTCAATACCGGCCGCTTCGCACAAGCTGCTGAACTTTTTGAGCAAATGACCCGCCAAAACCTCAGCGCAGGCGCCATGGATCAGGCGGAATGGTACTGGTTGTTAAGTATGTTGCCGGACTACAGACGCAAGGAACAAACCATTAATCAGTTGCTCGATAAAATGACGAATCCGGCATCTTATCACGACTACGCTACCCAGGCTGCAGAGTTGAAGAAAAAACTCAAATAACCTCCTCACCTCACCGCCCCCATATCGCCAATGCCGATCATACCTGCCCAGTAGAAGGGGTGCGCGGGGGCTACTTTATATCGTTTGAGGTAATCAAGTTTTGCCTGCCGGAGCGCCTTGTCTTTTGACCATCCTTTGCGCAGATATTGATAGAAAGGCAGGGTGAGGTCCACGGTTTTATCGTCGCTTACCTTCCACAGGGTGGTGAAAATGCTTTTGGCGCCGGCGTACGCAAAAGCGCGCGCGAGGCTCACGATGCCTTCTCCTTTTTTGAGTTTTCCGATGCCGGTTTCACAGGCGGAGAGCACCACCATATCGGCTTGCAGGGAGTAGTTGTACAGATCTCTGGCGTATAGTTTGTCGAAGGTGGAGTCCTGTCCGGAACTGAAGGCCAGGAAGGCATAATCGCCCTGCCGGTCGTCGGCCTTGCCGTGGGTGGAAAGGTGCAGGATGCGGTGTTTGGGCGCCTGGGTCTGGAATTGTTGCACGGTGGCGTTTTTGCCATAGAGCGGTTTGGCGCCCCAGGGTTTGGCGAGGGCTGCCACTTCCTTGCCGCTGAACTCAAGGGGATCCAGGGCGTCGCGCAGGTTTTCGGCCAGGAGTTCGGTGGTGTCGATCGCTTCCAGGAGTTTGGAGGTGTCGCCCAGGAAGAAAGGCGCCATGGCCAGGAGTCCGGAGCTTTCCGGGCTGATGCTGCGCTCCTTCATTTCGCGCAGCAGGGTGGCGGAGTAACAATAACTGATCTGGTGTTTGTTGAGCCAATAGCTGGCAGGATAGGAGCCAAAGGCGCCCGGTCTGGGCGGATCGGAATGAAGCAGCGCCTCAAAGGGCACGTATCCAAGCACGCCGTCGGGGATGATCACCACCTGCTCTGTGAGGTGTTTTTCCACCGGAGCAAGGAGTTTGTCGTATAGTTGTCGCGCGGCCCGGGTGTAGTTGTCGTCGCACTGTTTTTGTCGTGCGGGGGTACGTTCGGGGTGGTCTTTAGGCAGGGCATAGTAACCGTAGATGCCGTCTTGGGTGAGGTCTTTGACCCATTGATCAAGAGGGAAATCGTGTTTGATGTCGTGGATGAGGAAGGTATCGGGCCGGAGCAGGAACAGGTAAATATTGCTGTCGCCCACCATAAATTCCAGCAGCGACTGGCCGGGTTGCAGGAGCTTTTGCCGTACCTCCTGCACGGAAACGGTGGAGAGGTCGTATTTGGCTTTGTAGTATTGGGGGTATTGGGATTCGAGGAGTTGTTTGAGGGATTCGTAGCGTCGGTTGAGGTCGAAGATTTTGTTGTTGAAAGCCAGCAGTATGCTATCGGTAGCCGCCACACCGGAAGAGAAACGCTCCTGTCGTTTTTTATCGTAATAGGCGATGTCGATACGCAGGTCGTATTCCTGTTGCAGGAGGGAGTCCGGGATGCCGGCAAATTGCAGTGCCTTGGATTCCTGAAGTGCTTCGTAGAGCAGGAAAGCCTTGGAGCGTTCGGCAAAGGAGAAGGCTTCG
>JAEUUS010000625.1 GCA_016787545.1 Saprospiraceae bacterium | reverse complement strand
ACGCGAATTCCCCCCCAACGACCCGAGTTTGGGTTGGGATGGAACGTTTCGTGGACAAGCCGTAGCACCAGGTGTATACGTGTATTACCTGGTGCTACTTACTGTGGAAGGGAAAGAAGTAACATTAAAAGGAAATGTCACAGTGGTGAAATAATTGCTTGTTATTCCACCTATTTCCCCACTACGATTACTACTTTTTTCCAAACAGAACCCTTGCCGGTTTTAAGCTGCAATGGGTAGATTCCTGCCGGGAGCTGATCAACGGTAAGGGTTTCCTGCGGTTGCGTCAATCTCCATTCCCGGAGTAACACACCGGAGGCACTATACAATCGCACCTGCGCTTGTTTGCCGGCTTCTGATTGCCACTCCAGCGTGAAAACCCCGTTGTTGGGATTGGGCCAGATATGCAAGCGCGGGGCAGCTTCGGGGCTGTACACCGCGCTCGACATCTGGGAAACAACTATTTCTTCCTGGAAAATGCTTACCCCGCACTGGTTGGTTACGGTGAGGGTTACGATGTACACGCCGGTATCGGCATACACGTGTGGCGGCGGATTTTGCAGGGTACTGGTCTGGCCGTCGCCGAAATTCCAAAGCCAGGAGTCGCCATTACTGGATTGGTTTTGCAAGGTAAGCTCCAGTCCATCTATCTGAAAATCAAATATGGCTGCTGGAAAACTAATAACTGAAATTTCCTGCACCATGGTATCCGAACCACACAGGTTGGTGCTGATCAAGGAAACGGTATAATTCCCGCAGTTGGTATAGGTGTGAATCGGATTTTGCTGGGTACTGGTTTGTCCGTCGCCAAAATTCCAGAGCCAGGCAGTGGCTCCAGTCGATTGGTTTTGCAGGGTCAGTTCCAGCCCGGATAACTGATGTGTAAAGAGGGCATTGGGTGGTGTGCCTAATGACACCATTTGCACCATGGTATCCGAACCACATTGGTTGGTGCTGATCAAAGAAACGGTGTAATTCCCGCAGTTGGTATAGATGTGAATCGGATTTTGCTGGGTACTGGTTTGTCCGTCGCCGAAATTCCAGAGCCAGGCAGTGGCGCCGGTAGATTGGTTTTGCAGGGTCAGTTCGAGCCCGGATAACTGATGTGTAAAGAGGGCATTGGGTGGCGTGCCTAATGACACCATTTGCACCATGGTATCTGAACCACACAGGTTGGTGCTGATCAAAGAAACGGTGTAATTTCCGCAGTTGGCATACACGTGTGGCGGTGGATTTTGCTGGGTACTGGTTTGCCCGTCTCCAAAATTCCAGAGCCAGGCAGTGGCGCCGGTCGATTGGTTTTGCAGGGTCAGTTGCAGGCCGGATAACTGATGTGTAAAGAGGGCGTTGGGGGGCGTGCCTAATGACACCATTTGCACCATGGTATCCGAACCACACAGGTTGGTGCTGATCAAAGAAACTGTGTAATTCCCGCAGTTGGTATAGAGGTGTGGCGGTGGATTTTGCAGGGTGCTGGTTTGTCCGTCGCCAAAATTCCAGAGCCAGGTGTTTGCATTGGTCGATTGGTTTTGCAGGGTCAGTTGCAGGCCGGATAACTGATGTGTAAAGAGGGCATTGGGGGGAGTACCTAATGACACCATTTGCACCATGGTATCCGAACCACACAGGTTGGTGCTGATCAAAGAAACGGTGTAATTCCCGCAGTTTGCATACACGTGTGGCGGTGGATTTTGCAGGGTGCTGGTTTGTCCGTCGCCAAAATTCCAGAGCCAGGTGTTTGCATTGGTAGATTGGTTTTGCAGGGTCAGTTGCAGGCCGGATAACGCAGCGGAAAAGGCTGCATCAGGTGCAGGCATTATGGTAATGACTTGCTGCTGCGTGAGGGTATCCGAGCCTCCTGCATTGGTTGCAATGAGGGTTACAGTGTATTGGCCGGAGTTTTGGTACACCACGGTTGGGCTCATATCGGTGGAACTGGCAGGTGTGCCGCCGGGGAATTCCCAATGAAAACTGGTTGGACTTTGCAGGGAAGTATTGGTAAAGGTTACCTCCAATGGGCCACAGCCGGAGGTGTTGCCAGCCGTGAAACCGGCAACCGGTGGCGACACAACGATTTCTCCTTTCCTGGCCACAAAAACAGAGCTGGTGGTGCCGGGCAGGCTAAAGGAACCAATGGTCATGGTAGTACTCATGGTATTTCCGGTAACCGCCACCACATCATCTCGCACATCCAGACCATATCCGAAATCCGGGCC
>JAEUUS010000619.1 GCA_016787545.1 Saprospiraceae bacterium | reverse complement strand
AAGGTTGAATCCGCGTACACACTCATAGGTTATCTTGGTATTATCCCAGTGTATGGCCCATTGCATGGACTGGATGCAATCAAAGTCATTTACCGTTATCGGCATACAGGAGCGCTGGCCCTGCGGAATGTAAATGGTATTAGCTACGATTTTGAAACCCACTAATGGTGGAGGTGGTGGTGCGCCGGTGCCCAGGGTAATGGTTGGGGTGCCACCGCTCTGGTAGTTCGGGTTTATTGGGCCACTGGCGCCAATTACTTCAATCGCTGGTGGCGCAGATGCAGGGTTGATATTGATCACAGAGGTGCCATTATTGATCACCGTGAAGTGTAACTTGAACAGGGCGGTGCCGTTCGGGTAGGTAAATGGCATACTGGCTCCGTTAGAAAAGCCATCCCATGCAATGCCTACGCGACCAGCGGTGTTGCCATTAAAATGGCCGGCATTCCAGTTGGAGAAAGCCGCATCAGAGAGCGAATCAAAACGCAATGCATCCTTATTGTAGCTAATAGGAAATTGCATGGATATGATGTCGGTGAATCCGTTTACACGGAGTTCAACCACGAGATGCGTACCGATAGGGTAGCTGGGCGCAGGGCCGGGAGATGTTATCACGAAATTAGTTGTGAACTGGCCATAAGCCTGAGCGGCAACCAATAGGAACAATCCTGCAAAAAGTCGAGTAAGAATCGGTTTCATATTCTTTAACAGCGGTGTGGGTGAGTGTAAGATGGATGATGAAAGAAAGACGGTGGACGGTAGACGGTGGACGGTGGACGGTCAAAATTGCAAGTCGTAAGTCGTAAGTCGTAGGTCGTATGTCGTCAGCCTTTCTTTGAAAATGTTAGATGTCTTGACTATTTTAAAACCACGAGGGTTCTGGTTGCGATCTTCCGACCGGCCCGGAGGCTGAGGGCGTAAATGCCCGGCGCACCTAACCTGTCTTTTTCAATTACCATGCCATGTTGGCCT
This sequence comes from Saprospiraceae bacterium, assembly GCA_016787545.1. Lineage (GTDB taxonomy): Bacteria > Bacteroidota > Bacteroidia > Chitinophagales > Saprospiraceae > M3007. Next base: position 1,796 of record JAEUUS010000619.1, on the reverse strand, counting down.
GGCTGGAGCTGAAAAAATTGTTCTTTATGCACAATTTTTCCATTTACATCAGATATAACTAATTGAACATCAGATGTTTCTTCCAAAAAATAAGATAATTGGCTGGATACCAAAAATGGGTTAGGCGCCAGGGTCACAGGCAGTTCATTTGCCTGTGGTTCGGTGGCGGAAACGGTGTATCCAACGGCAATAAATCCGTGCGTGATGGTGCAATCATCCACTTCGTAGGCCACATTGCTGGTATCAGCTTGCACCTTCACGACTTCCAGGTTGGTGATCGGGAAATCAAGCAATTCGGTGATCCAAACAGGAGAGCTGCTCGTATCCTGACCAAGAATATTAAACCTGAAACGGAAAATAGTGGAGCTGTCGGGAACAGAAATGCCGGGAGGCAGAGTGGTTGGGCCTTCCCATTGGATGCGGACATATCCACTATCAAGTGCATTATTGGTATTGAAGTCGCCACCAGCCAGACCAGGAAGATTCAACTGGTCGATATTGACGTACTTGAGCACTGCGGGATTCCAGCGAACCACGAGTTGAAGGGCTACAACGCTGTCAAAATTGACAACCTTGAGCGGCATAAGCTTGTTGGAACCCGGAGATGCGTCATTGATATGCGGGAAGTAAAAACTTACGCCCTGCGCAGACAATGATAGTGCTCCCAAGAGCAGCCAAAGGCTTATAAATGTATTGCGTATGCAAACATTCATAGGTAATAACAATTGGTTGATGTCAAAAATCAAGCCGTGGATTAGTAGCTTGCTATACGGGAAATCCGTTCTTACAACGGTCGGATTAAAAAGACGGAAAAGCTTAGGCAAAAAGCAGGCCAAAAAAATGGAATGGTCAATTTGGCGCGGATTTTTTTTGGAGTTGGTGTTTTGGTGTTTCAGTGTTTTGGTGTTTCAGTGTTTCAGTTGGCGTTCGGTTTGAGGTTGGATTGGAACTTAAGACTTTTTACCACTAAGCCACTTAGGACACCAAGATGTGATACCCTTAGTGCCCTAAGTGGCTTAGTGGTAATCCCCAGCCGAACACCAACCAAAACACTGAAACACCAAAACACTGAAACACTATCTTTGCCTCATGCCACTATTACCTTTTTATCAGGAAGGCCAATTAGAGGCCGGATGCGATGAGGCCGGGCGTGGATGTTTGGCCGGACCGGTTTTTGCAGCGGCAGTCATTTTGCCGGCGGATTTTCATCATCCGCTGCTGAACGATTCCAAGCAACTCACGGAAACGCAGCGTATGGTGTTGCGCGAGGTGGTAGAAAAGGAAAGTCTGGCCTGGAGGGTGGCGGAGGTGAGCGCTGAGGAAATTGACCGGATTAATATTCTGAAAGCGTCTTTTCTGGCCATGCACCGCGCGCTGGATGACCTGCCCCTGCGCCCGGAATGTATTTTGGTAGACGGCAACCGTTTTTATGCCTACGGTTCCACCCGGCATGTGTGTGTGGTAAAAGGAGACGGAAAGTATGCGACTATTGCCGCCGCTTCCATTTTGGCTAAAACACACCGGGACGAGGCCATGTCGCGGTTACATCAGGATTTTCCACAGTATCAATGGCTGCAAAACAAGGGTTACCCCACCCAAGCGCACCGGGAAGCTATCCGGCAACACGGCGTTTCACCCTGGCACAGGCGATCTTTTCAGTTGTTACCGCTTGGGGAGCAGTTATCGTTGTTTTAGAGGCGGAGAGGCAGGGGGCTTTTTTTACCGCAGAGGCGCGGAGGCACTTAAACTGAGAGTCTCACTTGGAGTGAGACTCTCAGTTTAAGTGCCTCTGCGGT
>JAEUUS010000586.1 GCA_016787545.1 Saprospiraceae bacterium | reverse complement strand
TGTCTCCATCACCAACACCAACACCGATCTGAATATTGATCAAAGCAATTTCAATACAGATTCTGTTGGGGTAGGAAACCTGACTTTTGCCTGGACGAGTGCCAGCATTTTCGGATCTTCCATTCCTTCCGGAGAAGTGCTGTTCACGCTTACCTACACTGTTTTTGGGCCGGGGAATGTTCAATTTACCAGCTTCCCAACCGCGCCTTTGGCATTTACAGGAACAGTATTCCCTCCGGAAGAGGTGCCCTTTGTCACCTTTGATGCAACCATTTCTGTAATGGATACGGTTGCTCCAACAATTACCTGTCCGGCCAATCAACTGGTTACAGCCCCTGGCGCAACAGCCATAAATGGCATAGCACCGGTGGTGGACGATAATTGTGCGGCGCCGGTAGTAGGTTGGGTTAGCACCGGCGCAACGGTTGCTAATTTCCCTAATGATTCAGATGCAAGTGGATCCCTGTTTAATTTGGGAACTTCCAATGTAACCTATACAGCTACGGATGCTTCTGGTAACTCTGCTACCTGTTCTTTCGATATTACTGTTGAATTTGGCATCAATACCACCGATTTGGTGATTATTGCCAATAGTACCAATGCAGCTTGTGGAGGTAGTTTCGGGGTGGATTTCACCACTCTGAACTTTGAAACGGTTGCCGGCATTCAATTTACCGTAAACTGGGATGCCAATTTGTACCAGTTTACTTCCGTTTCCAATTTCAATCTGCCCTTAGGCATCAATATCAGTAATTTTGGGGTGGATAGTGTAGGTGTGGGCTTTATCACTTTTGCCTGGACCAGCTCTGACCTGAATGGCTTGAGCGCCAACAATAATGACACACTGTTCCGCCTGAACTTTGATCTGCTCATAAACACCTCCTCTACTATTTCGTTCGGGGATGTTCCGACAGAAAGCCTTGCTTTCGACGGTGGCACTTTTGATCAAATCAACATGGAAACGGTTAATGCCAATATTACCGTTACAGATAATGTTGCGCCTTCCATTACCTGCCCAACACCGGCTCCTGTGGATGCTCCGCAAGGTCAGTTGACAGCCAACGTCACCGGCCTTCAGCCAACTGTTGCAGATAACTGCGATCAGAATCCGGACCTTAGCTATACCCAAAGTGGTGCAACAACTGGTTCAGGCACTGGAAACGCCGATGGCGTGTACAATGCAGGCACCACCACGGTTATTTATACCGCAACTGATGATGCAGGCAACACAGCTACCTGCTCCTTCCAGGTTGTGGTAAATGCCGACAATCCGGTGGTATTGCAATTAGACACCGTAGATCTGGGTTGTTCCGGAATGCCAACGCAGGTAACTGTAAACCTGACGGTTGAAAATTTTGTCAACATCATTGGCCTTCAATTCGGGTTGCAGTGGGATACATCCATCATCAAACTGGTAACCCCGGTTACGGTAAATTACATTACGGCTGGTCCTCCGCCAGTATTTACCAATCCTGCCGGTAGTCTGAGTTTCTTTGGCGGTCACCCGGCCTGGCCGGACGTGCCGGATAATGATGCCATTGTAACGCTAACCTTTACGGTTGTGCCAGGCGCAGACCTGGCGAACGCAAACCTGATTTTTGTCGCTCCGTTTGATGCATTGGATGAAAACTTTCAACCGGTGCCGGTATTAACCATCAATGGCGCCTTTGTATTTACCATTGATAATGTACCGCCAACCGTTCAATGTCCGGCAGATACGGTACTCACGGCGCCAGGAAATGGCTGTGATGTAACCTTCCTGCCATTGGCGCCATCAGCTACCGACGATTGCGGCGCTATTGCGGATATTACGGTTACGCCAGATACTACCGTGTTCTATGTTGGTACGCCAACAGTTCTGATGTACACGGTGACGGATGAAGCCGGTAACACCAGTACTTGTATGTCTATGGTAACCGTAGTGGATACAACTGCACCGGTGATGACCGGTTGTCCGGTTGGACCACTTATGGCAGATGCGGATACCGCCTGTCAGGCAGTAGTAACCTGGACAGATCCAAGCTTCCAGGATGCATGTGATGCCAATTTGTCTATTTCGCATGATTATAACTCAGGAAATCTGTTTACTGCAGGCACTACATTGGTCAATATCACCGCAACGGACGCTTCCTTAAACCAAACTACCTGTTCGTTTGAGGTAATGGTTCTGGATGTTACACCTCCGGTGATTGTTTGCCCGAACGATACCATTGTGGAGCCAACCACAGGCAACTGCGAAGCACAGGTTTTCTTTACAGCATCTGCTTCGGATAACTGCGACAATGCCCTGAATATCGTATATACGCCCAATACTTCAGGCTCCTTGTTTACCGGAATTACTACCGTAACCTGCTCAGCAGTAGACGACGAGAACAACAACGGGCAATGTACTTTCACCATTACGGTGAGAGATACCATTGAGCCTGTTTTCCCGAACGGTTGTCCGCCAAACGATACCATTAACTCCGCTTCCGGCAACTGCGGAGCCAACCCTATATGGACAGCGCCAACGGCTACTGATAACTGTGATGCCACGCTGACCATTACCTCCACTGCTAACTCTGGTGGATTCCTGGCTGCACAACCGGCGCCTCATATCATCACTTACACGGCTACAGATGATCAGGGGAATACCGCTACTTGTTCCTTCTCTATTTTAGTGGTGGATGGCACCGCACCAGTACTGACCAACTGCCCGAACCTGCCAATCATCATTGTGCTGCCGGTGACCAAGTGTGATACTACATTGACCTGGACTCCACCAACAGTAAATGATAACTGTGGATTACCTGGTGTAATACTGACATCCAATATTACACCTCCGGCATTGTTTACTACCGGTGATACCATCGTGGTGTATACCGCAACAGATGCCTCCGGTAATACCTCTACCTGCTCTTTCTTTATCTCAGTGAAAGATGTGGTACCTCCGGTAATTGATTGTCCTACGACACCGATTCCGGTACCGGTGCCTGATCCGTGTGGTGTTATGCCAATTTGGGATTTCCCTCCTGCCATGGATAACTGTACACCGGAAGCTGATTTAATCATCACTTCTGCTTACACACCAGATTCTATTTTCAAGGCAGGAACGACTATGTTTGTGGTTCGTGTAACAGATGCCAGCGGCAATTTTGCCGAATGTGAACTGACGGTCAATAACAACATCCTGCCCAGGTTTATCAATATTCCGGGGCCGGTGATTACCATCACAGATTGCAATACGCCAGCCAACTGGACACCTCCAACCCCTGTAGATTTTTGTCCTCCCGTACAAGTTAGCGTGACGCCATTGCCACCCGGAAGTATATTCCCGTTTGGCACAACAGTTGTTACCTACACTGCAACAGATGGATTAGGTAACTCTGCAACAGCAACCTTTACTGTGGTGGTTGCAGAAGATGTAGACCCTGTGATTGATTGTCCGGAAAGCCCGATTGTAGTGAATATTGGCGGCGGTATTGTGTCCGATCCGGATGACTTCATTGTCTCCACGGATACAGTGGCAGGTTGCAATGGTTTGGAGGTGTTTTACAACAACCCGAATGCCACCGACAACTGCGTAACGCCAATTGTTACCATGCAAGGCCCGGCTTCAGGTACGGTATTCCAGATGGGCTTCAACCAGTTGATGTTCACGGCACAGGATTCATCAGGCAACTCGGTAGAATGTGTGGTTTTTGTACAAGTGGTGGAAATTGCTGCCCTGGATCCGGTAGTTAATCCGATTCCCGGATGCGCAGGTGACACAATCACCATTACTGCGTCTAATATCCCAGGTGCAATATACACATGGACTGGACCTGTGAGCAACTCAACCACAAATGTTTTGACAATCAATGGATTGAGTGCTCAAAATGATGGTCAATACATCGTGACGGCGCTGGTAAACGGATGCCCTGCAACACCTGATACCGCAGAGGTTTATATGGTACAACAACCAATGGCAGAAAACGATCTTGATTTTTCCATCAACCCAGGCGAAACGATTACTTTCCCTTCGGTTTTTGACAATGATGTATTGACGCCTGCCTTTGATTTTGGCATTTGTAATATTTCTCCGGAATTGTCGGGGCTGGTATTTAATGATGCGGATGGAACCTTTACCTATACCGCAGGTGACGAGCCAGGAATGGTTTCTTTCTTCTACACGGTATGTTCCAGAACTTGCGGTTTGTCGGAAGAAGCGGCGGTTACCATTACCATCAACGATACCAAGTGTGTGTTCATTCCGAATATCATTACGCCTAATGGCGACGATGCTAATGATTACTTTGTGATTCCTTGTATTGATACAGGCTTGTTCCGCGAGAACTCGCTGATTGTATTCAACCAATGGGGCGACCAGGTTTACGAAGCCGCCCCATATAGCAATGATCCATTGGAAGCATGGCGTGGTACCCTGAACGGACAAGATGGAAAAGATCTGCCTGATGGTGTGTACTTCTACATCTTTAAGCCAGGGCCGAATGTGGCGCCTATGAAAGGTTTCTTAGAAATATTCCGTTGATCAACGGGTTGAGCAGCGGTGGAGGGTAAACAAAACCCGTCATCGCTGCTCAACCACCATAACCTCCACTTGCAAACAAATTTTACAATGAAAAAACTTTTTTATCTCATTGCATTGCTGGTTTCTGTTTCCGTATCGCTGCAGGCGCAGCAGGAAGCACACTATACGCAGTTCATGTACA
>JAEUUS010000566.1 GCA_016787545.1 Saprospiraceae bacterium | reverse complement strand
TTCGATCAGGACGGCGACGATGATATCCTGGGATCCGCTATTTTTGATAACCAGGCTTATTGCTGGAAAAACAACGGCGCCGGCACCTTCACCAAAGTATTGTTGCCCATTACGGATTACGCCTCTATCGCTTTTGCCAATATGACGGGCGACAGTACGCTGGAAATGATCCTGGGCATTGACAACAAGCTTAATGTTTACGACATAGCAGGCGGTGTTATTACCCTGATTAAAACGATAGTAGACGACCCGTTTTTGAGCACTTCTGACGCCATAGCCCCGGTGGATTACAACCACGATGGTATCATGGATATTTCTGCCGCATTTTTTGCCGACGGTGTGATTGTGTTCCAGCAAAGTGGCAACCTGAACTTCACACAAGTGCCCATTATGCCGGTTATTTTTTCCACTTCAGCCATGGCCGCCGGCGATTTCAATGCAGATAATGTGGTTGACTTTATGCTGTTTACTGAATCTTCCCAGTTCAGTACATTGTTGAAAAGCACTGCCGGGGGTAGTTATGAAAAAATTACCCTGCCTGAAACCAACGGGAACAATGAATTTACCGCATTTGGCTATTTCAACAACGACCAAATTCCCGATATTTTATATTCCGTACAGCAAAGCAGCGTAAATGGCAATATCTCCTTATACACGAGTGGAGGAAGCGATCTGACCGAACAGGCTATAGACGACAACTATGCCTCCCTGGGCGGAGCAGGCTTTGCAGATCTGGATGGCGACGGCGATAAGGACGTTTACCTGTATGCCAACGACTTTTTTGATGAAGGCCTGGTGTATTTCATCAACAACTCGCCTGTAGACAATGATGGCGACGGCTATACCAGCAATGTGGATTGCAACGATGCAAATGATCAGATCAATCCGGGACAGACCGAAACGCCGTATAATGGTGTAGACGACGACTGCAACCCTATTTCCCTCGATGATGATATCGATGAAGATGGCTACCTGCTGGCCAACGACTGCGATGACACCAATCCGGACATTCACCCTGGCGCCACAGAAATTGCCAACAATGGCATAGACGAAGACTGCAATGGTTCCGACCAGACCTCTGGCATCAGTGTGCTGGCTGGTCGCCAGATACAGACTTACCCCAACCCTGCCACAGACCGGATTGCCCTCATCCTGCCCGCCGATCTCAAATGCCAAGTTACGTTGTACGACCTCACCGGCAAACGCAGGTTCCAGGGCATCAACAGCGCACTTATTCCCACAGAATCACTGTCTAACGGCGCCTACCTCCTCGAAATCACGGATCTGGATTCCGGTGCAAGTGTAACACAGAAGGTGCTGGTGGTGAACGATGGACGATGAACGATGGGGAAAGATCTGGCCAGGCCACGCTATAACGCCAAGCCGAACGCCTCTGCGGAAATCAGCGGTTCATCCCCGTGAATCTGCGGGAAACCTCTCTAACGCGAGGGTTTTCCCGCAGATTTTCACGGATTTTTCCGCAGATTTCCGCAGAAAGCGTGCGGCTTGATGGCTCACAGTGATTTTGTGGCGTATGCTGGGAACAACGTGGGGTGTTATCTTGAGCGTAGCGAAAGGTCTGGGGAGGATCTTCAGTTTATTGCATTCCACCAAAAATACGTACTTTTGCATTGCCCAAACGTTCCGGACGTATCGAATAGGATGCTTTGCGCATTATGATTCATGGGTCATTTTAAGTCAGCAAGTGGGAAAGCCTACTTGCTGACTTTTATTTTATATTTCAAAGGGTACACATTTTTCCGTTCCCCTCCAACGGCCAGAAAATATTCCTGACCTCGTAAGAGGTCCAACCTTTGTAGTCTATGAATACCAATAATTTACGACCTCGCAAGAGGTCGAACCCATTACGTGGTGTTGGACCTCTTGCGAGGTCAGGATTGCTCGTTTTATTTGATTTTGCTACAAAGGTCAGACCTCTTACGAGGTCTTTTTCTCGGGCGATGGTCATTTTAACACTTAGTGTAAAATAACGGTGTTAAGCAAACTGAAAATGTGTACCCTTTCAAAAAATTTAAAACAAAAAATACATTTTGTTTTTTTAAACAAACTGATCTCACTTTCGTCCCAAACCGCGAAGTGAAGCCCAACCGCACACCTCTGCGAACATCAGCGGTTCATCCCCGTAAATCTGCGGGAAACCCCTCTCAGCCCCCCTCTCTCCCAAAAATCAACTCACCTCCTCCACATAATACATATCCATTTCCCCCTTATTCTTAACCTCCAGCCTCCCCCGATAACTGCACCGGAAATGATCCTTCACTAACAGATACGTGGCCTGTGAAACATTCACTTTCCCGGCTTCGGCGTTTTGTTCCATTCGGGCTGCAATATTGACGGTATCACCCCAGATATCGTAGGCGAATTTTTTAATGCCCACGATACCCGCCACCACCGGTCCGCTGTGGATACCGATGCGGAGCTGCCAACCATCCTTACTTTCTTTCATCATTTCCTGAATAGCCAGTGCGCATTTCACCAGTTTTATGGCATGATCGGGGTCGGGCGAAGGGAGACCGGCGGCGCAGATATAGGCATCGCCAACGGTTTTTATTTTTTCCAACCCATAGGCGCCCACCAATTGATCAAAAGCCCGGAAATAATGATCCAGGATACGAACCAGCTCCTCCGGATCAAGATCCTCGGCATAGGTGGTGAAGTTTTTGAAATCGCAGAACAACACACTCGTTTCCGGGAATTTCCGGGCGCGCGACACCCCGGAAGCTTTCAGTTCTCCGGCCACATCGGCGGGAAGAATATTGAGTAATAGTTCTTCAGAGCGTTGTTTTTCCCGGTCGGCTCGTTTCTTTTGCCTGAACACCAAAAAAACACCCAGCAAAGTGGCCAGCAGACCGGTGACTACCAGGTACAACTGCTGGTTTTTCCGCCGGATACTGGCCTCTCTTTCTGCAATTTGCTCCCTGGAAGCGTGCAATTCCATCATTTGTTTCAGGCGCAACACCTGAGCAGCATTGTCTACCCGCGAGAGACTGTCGCGTATCAACAAGGTAGAATCCAGGTAAAGCGCCGCCATTTCCCAATTGCCCTGATAGCTGTTGATCTTGCTCAGCAAAGGGAACAAAACCTTTTTCCGGTTAAAAGGCGCCTGGCCGCCCATGAGCAACAAGGCCGAATCCTTTTGTGCGATGGCTTCCTGAATTTTCCCCTGCTTGAAATACAGGCCGGACAACTCAAGCATTGCACCGATGGCGGGTCCTTTGGCGCCCCGATTCAGGTTAATCATTTTGTCCTTGACCAGCAGCGATTCCCCTTTTTCCAGATCTCCCTGCAGGATGAAAATATGTCCGAGGTTGCCGGAAATATTCCCGATCCAAACCGGATTATCCACTTTTTCTGCCAGATGAAGCGCCTGATAAAAATGCGATTTGGCTGCCTCCAGTTGGCCCAGATTCAGACAGGACAGACCCAGGGTATTGTATATCCCGATCCTAGGGTGGATGCTGTCCAGCGGATTTTCACTTCTGAGCGCCTGTTGAAGGTAATGGATGGCGGTAGGATAATCAGCCAGCACGTAATACCTGGATCCGATTCTGTTGGCGACCTCCTGTTTCAGGTAAAAATCAGCTGGTTTGAGCGGTTCGGCCGTGTTGAAGGCTTTATCGTAATGTTGGATGGCGTTTTGGTAATCGTTTTGGTTCCAGTAGTATTCCGCCAGGTATAGCTCATGGATCGTGATGGCTTGCGGATAGTGCAACTGCGTGGCCCTGGATAATCCCGCCAATGCCTGGGCTGGTTTCGCGCGGGCGCCTGCGAACCTGAATTGAAGCGCGTCCAGCTCAGCAAGCCAGTGCTGGTTGCCCCGGGTACGTGCAAAAGAAGCCATAGCCTGCCATTCTTTTTCCAGGCTAATGGAATCGCCCTTGTTTTTCAGGGCTTCAAAATGCCGGACCAACACCGGAAACCGCTCGTTGAAGCTGCGGTTCAACAGAGAATCGTATTGAGCAAGGCCCGAATTAGGCAGGAATACCCATAAGCATGGTATGATCCACTTCATGGCAGGTAATTTCCGCAAAGTTGGGAAAGTTTCCTGGTGATTTTCCTTCTGGGTTTCCCGCAGATGTTCACGGATTTTTCCGCAGATTTTCGCAGAAAGCGTGCGGTTTGATGGCTCACGATGATTTTGTGGCGTATGCTGGGAACGACGCGGGGTGTAATCTTGAACGCAGCGAAAGGTCTGGCCAGGTCACGACATAACGCCCAGCCCAACGCCTCTGCGAAAATCTGCGGAAGCATCTGCGTAAATCTGCGGGAAACCTCTCTCGCGAGGGGGTTCCCGCAGATGTTCACGGATTTTTCCGCAGATTTCCGCAGAGGCGTGCGGTTTGATGGCTCACGGTGATTTTGTGGCGTATGCTGGGAACAACGTGGGGTGTCATCTTGAGCGCACCGATAGATCTGAAGAGGGAAACATTTTCACCATCATCTTATTGACATACTACTAAAAATCTGTACTTTTGAATTGCCCAAACGTTACGGACGTATCGAGTAGGATGCTTTGTGCATTATGATTCATGGGTCATTTTAAGTCAGCAAGTGGGAATGCCTACTTGCTGACTTTTATTTTATGGCACTAATGACCAAATGTGTGCCACTTAATGTCTGATTGCTTTTAGCAAAGGCATTAGTATAGCCACTCACGGACGTGGCGCTGGGTCAAAAAAAGACCCAAGCGCGGCGGGGAGATGCCGGGGTGAGGTTTTGGGGCGGTGGGAAGACCTAGTGGGGCGGAAAATCTGTTTCGCGGTTTGCCGGCACAGCCGGCGGAAATATTCGGCACGAAGCTGAAGCTTTCGCGCCAGCGTGCGTTGGGATTGGAATTGAGGGGCTTCGCGCTAGCGGGGGGATGCCGTTAAGATGTTTAAGGGGATACATGCCGAGGCGGGCCAGCTAAAAGGTTGCCGGACTTGCTCCTTTCAAAAATTTTGTCAATTGCTACTAGCTTTGAACTACCATTTGTGGACCTAAATTTTTCATAAAAATTTCTCGTGCCAAAATCGGGGTTAATAAGGCTAATAATGATTTCATCTATATTTTTATTTTTGGACTTTAGATAAAATTTTAAGACTTTTTCAAATGAATCATCTCTAAAAAAGTAATAGAGTCTTGTAGATTCGGTATGTTTCAATATTTGTTCATGCTTAATTCCATGTTTCAAAAGCTTATTGTAGCCAGAAAGGAAAGACGAATAGTCTAAAGATTCAATTAAACTAATGAGATATACATCAAAGGTGCAAACCCTAGTAACATTCTCTCGGTGCCTAAACTTTAGATTATTAAACAAGCTTTTTGTTCCAAAATATTCAATTTGCTCTAAAAGTACATCGACAGGTAATGATTCTTCCTTATTTTTCTTTTGCACGTTATTTTGACAAAACAAATGCAATTCTTTATAACTAAGCTCTTCCAATTGTTTGTCATTATTTATTTTTATTTTTTTAGAAATTTTCAACCGAGAGTTTAAGGAAATTACTTCAAAATAAAAAATATAAAGCTCAATTAGTTCTTTTTCCGTTAATCCATTTTCTTCAAATTCAAAAATAGACTGTTGCAGGAGCATAAATGAGTTATCGTCATTTTGCAAAAGGCTAATTTTTGCAAGGAGACTACTTTCCTCAAAGCTTAATCCAGCAGCCCGTAACCCTGTAACTTTTTCTCCTTTGATACAAAGGAATATTGTTTTTTTTATTATCTTTTTTCTAATCTCTTCACTAACATTGGTAAATTTGGTTAAATTACTGATCAAAAAATAAAAAACATTTATAGAATTGGACTCTATCTGCTTATAAAATATCTCATCTAATAATTCAGTGTCAGCTTGTTCTTTATCAATTCTGGTTAACAATAATTCAAAAACAACATACCAAAATGATTTGGGCAGGTACGTAGTTATTATACCAAGTACTTTTTTCTTTGCTGCATCACTTGCTTTTGTAAAATAGTTTATGTAAAGGTAATCTGCAGTATAGTATTCGAGAAATGTTTTATGAGTAAAATTATCCTCAAAATATATCGAACGTTTCTCTGCATATTCAAGAAATTTTTTAGCCTTTTCTTCAGCCTCGGCAAAATCAAAAACTTCTTTTTTGTCAATCAATAAATCTGCAATTGCTTTAACAGCTTTATTATAAGATATAATTTGACGCTTGCTTTGGGCTTCATATTGCCAATATGCCAAATGGGCAAAAGCTATTCGCTTATTTCTCACGGGCATCTCAAATGTCAATTCCTTTTCTTTTGTATCTATACTATCTACAAGAGTTTTGGTACATGCCTCATAAATTTCAAGTTTAGAGTCTGGTATTACGATGTTATTACTCGCAAGTATAAGTATCAAAGTCAAAATAAGTGGATTGCTTTTTAGTTCTTCATCAACCTCTTTTTCAATTTGAGATACACAGTTTGAAATTGCTATCCTTCTTTTCTCAATATTTAATATTTGAGTTGTATAAAAATTTGAAATTAGTTCCTCTATTTGCCTTTTAGTAAACCGTTGAATTGCAAATTCATCAAATTTTTTGGGATTGAATTTAATATCATGATACCCAATAAATCGAGAAGTAACGACACATTTTGATTTTGGATAATTCAGGCTAAAAGATTCAATAGCTTCCTTAACTTTATTTTTATGGGCTACATTGAATATTTCATCGAGTCCATCAAAAAATATTATAGATTCATTTTGTTGAATTAACTTAGTTAATAATTCAATATTAATTAAAGCTTGATATTCCTTTACTAAGATGTCAGCAAGGTATTCTAAAATACTCCTTTCATCACGAACTTCATTGTATTTTCTAAGCTCAATTCGGAATGGAATGAAATTTTTATATTGCCTTAAGCCAATTTTTTCTCCGTTACCTGATAGAATTTGTACTATAATATATTTAACAAGAAGTGATTTGCCTGCCCCAGGATCACCTAGTAATATTATGTTTCTTTCATGTTTAAATACATTCGAAATTTTTAAATCTCTATTGGAAATTGTTTGAGCTTTTTTATTTTCATCAGTAATTTTTGGATGAAATATTGGTTGGACATACAAATCTGTAAGTGTAATATCAGTTGGTTTTTGCCTATGACGATGAAGGTCAAAGCCAATAAAATTAACAATATTGAGTTTTTCTATCGATATTTTTTTATAATTTTCAATAAAGATGGCTGTATTCTCTTTTTCTTTAGTTGAAAATGATTCTTCAATTTTTGCCAGTATTTCGTTGCCTTTTTTTTCTATTACAGAATTGTCTGTAACTTTTTTTATTTCAAAAAAGGTATCTATAATTTCAGGATAATTATTAATCCAAAGATCAAAGTCACTTGGACCTATTAGTTCATATTCAAAACTATAAAGAATTTTGGGAAGTTCATTCTTGATTTCAGCAAACCTAATCTTCTCAAATTCTTTATATTTTTTTATTACTTTTAACGTTAATTTATTGAAATTGGAATTTTCTTCAATTGACCTGCTTTTTAGTAAATTAATGAGTTGAATTGCTTTTGAAGAATACCCTGTTGTGGTTGCAATAAAATATTTGAATTCTTTTTCGTTTACAAACTTTAATTTATCAAGGATAAAATGAATTCCAAATTTTATTAACTCCGTAAGAATCAATGTGTCTGTTAAGTTCTGGGCATAACTTTTACACTGAATTACTGCGGAAATGTGCCCCCCCGATGTTAAAATACAGTCCATGCCCTTCTCTCCTACTCCTTGCATAAGTATTACATCATCATAGCGATTAATAAGGTTAACATCCTTTGCTGCTAATCTTTGCTTGAAAATAGAGTAGGTTAAAATTTCGTAAACTCTGTCATCTAATGAGTTTAAGGGAAAGGAGTGATTTGAAAATGCATTGGGTTTGTCCGCATTAGCTACATAAACTTCAATTTCGTCTTGAGTTATCTGTTTCATAACCATAGTTTTGTATTAAGTAAAAATCAATAATATTAACCTCTTGAAAAAGAGTTACCCTCCCCTCTCAAAAACTAACGGCCACCAGGCAGAAGCCAGCTGGAAGAAACTAGTGTGGGAAAAGCGTTTCAAGTAGAGGGAAAGGAAATTCCAACTGTTGATTGCTACTCCCGGCAGCCGTGTTTTTTGAACGATGAACGGTGAACGATGGACGATGGGCGTTAAGTCTGGTATCCGTTCCAACCCCAGGCGCAACGCCCATCGTTCATCGTTCATCGTCCATCGTTCATCGTTCTTACGCTGAGCATGCTTCGCAGTCCGGATTGTCTAAGCTGCAAATTTTGCCGGATACCTGTTCGATATCGAGGGCCGACATCTGTACGGGCTTTTGTTCTTCCCGGGCTGATACCGAAGCCGTTGCAATTGGCTCGGTGGCTTTGGCATTCTGCACAAACTTCTGCTGGTGCTTCTGGCTGAGGGTGAACTTAATGGGGTCCACTGCCGCTTTGGAGCGGAGGTAGTACATGCCCGTTTTGAGACCTTTTTGCCAGGCGTAGAAGTGCATGGAAGACAACTTGGCGAACGTGGGCGCTTCCATGAATACGTTGAGGCTCTGGCTCTGGCAGATGAAGGCGCCGCGGTCGGCACTCATGTCGATGATCACTTTCTGACTGATCTCGTAGGCGGTTTTGTACACGTCGCGTACTTCCTGCGGGATGTCTTCAATGCCCTGGATGGAGCCGTTGGCGGCCATGATGGCTTCGCGCATTTCTTCGTTCCACATGCCGAGGCGTACCAGGTCGCGCATGAGGTGTTTGTTCACCACAATGTGCTCGCCCGCCAGTGTGCGGCGCGTGTAGAGGTTGGAGGTGTATGGCTCGAAACATTCGTTGTTGCCCAGGATCTGGCTGGTAGACGCCGTTGGCATAGGCGCTACGAGTAGTGAGTTGCGCACGCCTACTTTTTTCACGCGCTCGCGGAGACCGTCCCAATCCCAGCGATTGGATGGCGTTACGCCCCAGAGATCAAACTGGAACATGCCTTTGCTCATGGGCGAGCCTTTGAAGGTCTCGTAGGTACCGTGTTTCTCGGCCTGGTTGGCAGATTCGGTTACGGCCGCGAAGTAGATGGTTTCAAAAATGTCTTTGTTCAGTTGCTTGGCCGCATCGCTGTCGAACGCCATACCCATGAGGATGAAGGCATCGGCCAGGCCCTGTACACCCAAACCGATGGGGCGGTGACGCATGTTGGAGTTGCGCGCCTCAGGGATTGGGTAGTAGTTGATGTCGATCACCTTGTTGAGGTTGCGCGTGGCCACCTGGGTGATTTCGTACAACTTTTGGAAATCGAATTTGCCGTTGGAAATGAATTTCGGCAGGGCAATGGAGGCCAGGTTGCACACCGCTACCTCGTCTTTGGAGGTGTACTCAATGATCTCGGTGCAGAGGTTGGAAGAGCGGATGGTGCCCAGGTTTTGCTGGTTGCTCTTCATGTTGGCGGCGTCTTTGTACAGGATGTACGGGGTGCCAGACTCTACCTGGCTTTCCAAAACGGCGTTCCACAGATCGCGGGCTTTGACGGTTTTGCGCGCGCGACCTTCTTTTTCATATTGCTCGTACAGGGCGTTGAATTTGGCGCCGTACACATCAAACAGACCCGGTGCTTCGTTCGGATCGAAGAGCGACCAGTCTTTGTCGTCTTTCACGCGCTCCATGAACAAATCGCAGATCCAGAGGGCGTAGAAGAGGTCGCGGGCGCGCATTTCTTCTTTACCGTGGTTCTTTTTCAGTTCCAGGAACTCAAAAATATCGGCGTGCCATGGCTCGAGGTACACCGCGAAGGCGCCTTTGCGTTTGCCGCCGCCCTGGTCTACGTAGCGGGCAGCATCGTTGAATACGCGCAGCATCGGGATGATGCCGTTGGAGGTGCCGCCGGTGCCTTTGATGTAGGAGCCTGTGGCGCGTACGTTGTGGATGCTTAGGCCGATACCGCCTGCGCTCTGGGAAATGAGTGCGCAGCGCGACAGGGTTTCGAAAATACCGGCAATGCTGTCTTCCGTGATGCTGAGCAGGAAGCAGGAGGAAAGCTGTGGCTTGGGTGTGCCGGCGTTGAAGAGCGTTGGCGTGGCGTGGATGAACCAGCGCTCGCTCATGAGGTTGTAGGTTTCGATGGCCGCTTCGATGTCTTCACCGTGAATACCCACGGCTACGCGCATGAAGAGGTGTTGCGGGCGTTCCACCACTTTGCCGTTCATGCGCATGAGGTAGGAGCGCTCCAGGGTTTTGAAGCCGAAGTAATCAAATTCGAAATCGCGGTCGAAAATGATGGCGGAATCCAGTTTGGACTTGTGTTTTTGCACAATCCGGTTGGTTTCTTCGCCTATGAGGCCTGCGCGATCGCCTGTTTTTGGATCAACGTAGTTGAAAAGTTCTTCCACCACCTTGGAGAAGGATTTTTCTGTTTCCTTGTGGAGGTTGCTCACGGCGATACGGGCAGCCAGCAGGGCGTAGTCCGGGTGGATGGTAGCCATGGTAGCGGCGGTTTCAGCCGCCAGGTTGTCGAGCTCCACGGTGGTCACGCCGTCGTACAGGCCCATGATCACCTTTTTGGATACTTCGATAAGGTTGACGTAGTTGGTATCCAGTCCGTACGTCATTTTGCGGAGGCGCGCCGTGATCTTGTCGAACGACACTTCCTCTTTTCGGCCATCGCGTTTGATTACTTGCATCATGATCAGATTGTTATGTTGATGGTGGTTATTTTTCGAGT
>JAEUUS010000563.1 GCA_016787545.1 Saprospiraceae bacterium | reverse complement strand
GTGGGACGATGGACGATGGACGATGAACGGTGAACGATGGACGATGGGATTGCGTGGGTATTTATAGCAACGTGGGTTGTCATCCCGGGAACCGGGACCTACACAAGCCAGGCTATGCGGTATTTTTGGGGGAACGGTTTGCCGGGAAACCAGGCTTGTGTAGGTCCCGGTTCCCGGGATGACAACCCACTTTATTATAAATAACCACGTAAACTCATCGTTCATCATCCATCGTCCATCGTTCATCATCCCATCGTTCATCGTCCATCGTCCATAGTCCATCGTTCCATCGTCCCATCGTTCATCGTTTTTTCCCTACTTTTGCGGCATGGAAAATATGATTCAGGTTACGGTATTAGACCGTGAAGGCGGGGAG
Source organism: Saprospiraceae bacterium (assembly GCA_016787545.1). GTDB lineage: Bacteria > Bacteroidota > Bacteroidia > Chitinophagales > Saprospiraceae > M3007. The sequence continues at coordinate 1,827 of JAEUUS010000563.1, read as the reverse complement.
CATTTATTGGATGCACCAACGGATATGAATATGAGTATCATGGAGTTATGCAAGTCCTACGAATTGCCGGTAGAGGGAACTTGCGGCGGCATGGCATTGTGCGCCAGCTGCCACGTGTATGTACTGAGCGAGCATGAACTCCATGAGCCTACAGATGATGAGCTGGCTATGCTGGATTCCGCTTTTTTTGTCCAGAACAACAGTCGACTGGGTTGTCAGATCAAGTTGAGTGATGAATTGAATGGACTGAAACTGCAACTGGCTCCTGTTGGGGGTTAAGCGTATGTTTGGATAATTTTGGTCAAAGTGCTGTACAACCTTTGACCTTCCTGGGTTTCCTTGTACTTTTGTCCCGGAAACGCCCTATCCTATTTCGCCCGTAATGCGGCCGGAATAGGATTTTTCTTTTGAAAGCAAAACTTCTCTCTGTTTATGTTCCAAATATCCCGATTCTTCCTTCGCTTCACCGCAGGTTTGATGTTCTGTATCCTGGTTTTAACCAGCGCTACTGCTCAGGTGAGCTGTATCCCTGTTTTTCCCAATGCAGATGATCAGGTAACCATCACTTTCGATGCCACCCAGGGCAATGGCGCACTTTCCGGCATTGGCCCTGTGTACGGCCACTTCGGGGTGATTACCAACCTGAGTACCAGTCCTACCGACTGGAAATACGTACAAACCACCTGGGCAGTAAACAATGCTGCCGCACAAATGAACAATGTGGGTCCTAATCTTTGGAGTAAAACCTTCAATATCAGCACCTTTTTTAATGTTCCAGCCAGTGAAACGGTGCTCAAACTGGCGTTTGTATTCCGCAACGCCAACGGTTCTGTTGTTGGACGCGCTTCAGACGGAAGTGATATTTTTTACGAGGTTTATCCGCAAAACACACCCTTACAAGCCATTTTACTACAGCCTTCCAGCACTTTGTTCCTTGCAAATGCCGGACAAAACATTCCGGTAAAAGGCGCTTCTTCAGCCCCGGCTAACCTGAAATTGCTGGATAATGGCGTGCAGCTTACCTCCGCAAACAATGCCGAATTGCTGGATTATACCATCAATGCCTCCGGCGCCGGTGTGCATAAAATCGATTTTATTGCCACCACAGCCAATGCTGCCGATACGGCCTCTTTTACGTACATCATTCCCGGAAATGTGGTTACAGAAAACCCTCCTGCCGGCACTGAATGGGGTATTCAATACCTGGCAGCCGATAAAGTGCGTCTTTCGTTGTATGCCCCTAACAAACAAGCGGTTTACGTGATCGGAGATTTCAACAACTGGCTGCCAACGTCTTCACACCTGATGAAACGCAGCGCAGATGGAACCTTATGGTGGATAGAGCTGAGCGGGCTTCCGGTTGGACAACCTGTTCGTTTTCAATACCTTGTAGATGGTGTGCTCCGCATAGCAGATCCACTGAGCACCACTGTTCTGGATCCCTGGAACGATCCATTTATCCCGCCATTTACTTACCCCAACCTGCCCTCCTACCCTACCGGTAAAACATCCGGTATTGTGAGTGTACTGCAAACCAACGAGGCGCCGTTTGTATGGACCGCAGATCAATATCAGCGCCCTAAAAACACAGATTTGGTAGTGTATGAATTATTGATGCGCGACTTTATTGCGCTGCACGACTACCCTACCCTGCTCGACACCCTTGACTACCTGGAACAACTGGGTGTTACAGCCATTGAGCTGATGCCCGTGAACGAGTTTGACGGAAACATCAGCTGGGGCTACAATCCTGCCTATCACAAATCGCTGGACAAATACTACGGCACGCCTGAGGCGCTGAAAACCTTTGTGGATGAATGCCATAAA
>JAEUUS010000539.1 GCA_016787545.1 Saprospiraceae bacterium | reverse complement strand
CGCTTCCGGCATTTTGCGGGTCATAGACAGCAGTTGGTTGTAAATCTCCATCTGACTCCGCTCGCGCTCCTGAGGATCGGTGAGCAGCAAACTCACAAAACCGGAGTTGGTGCTGGCAGCGCCAAAACCCGGAGCCGTGATGCCGAACACCATGCTTTTTTCCGGAATAGAATCCATGATCCGTTGTGCAAGATTGTACACAATGGACTCCATTTTATCATAATCGGTGCCTTCAGGTGCCGTAAGGTTGGTCCGTATGATATTGCGGTCTTCCAATGGCGCTAATTCACTCTTTACTTTTCCCTGAAAATACCAGATCATGCCGAAGCAAGCCAATAAAATGCCCAGACTCAGCCACTTGAAGCGTAAGAAGGAGCGCAGACTATTGCCGTAAATACGCTCCATGCCGGCAAAAAACGGCTCGGTTACGGTATAAAACCAGCCGTGGGTATTCACGTTGCCACCCAGTTTAACGTTGAGTACCGGCGTGAGGGTAAGGGATACAAAGGCTGAAATCAATACCGCGCCAGCCACCACAATGCCGAATTCCCGGAACAAACGCCCGGTAAAGCCCTGCAAAAAGATCACCGGAATGAACACCACTGCCAGAGTTATGGAAGTACTGATTACCGCAAAAAAGATTTCCTTGGTACCTTCCCGCGCTGCCGTCCATTTGTCCATGCCGGCCTCGCGTTTTTTAAAAATATTCTCCGTTACCACAATCCCGTCGTCTACCACCAGACCGGTTGCCAGTACAATAGCCAGCAGGGTTAACACATTGATACTGAACCCAAAAAGCCACATCAGGAAAAATGCGCCGATCAGCGATACCGGGATGTCGATCAAGGGGCGCAGGGCAATAATCCAGTTGCGGAAAAACAGGTAAATGATCAGTACCACCAGTCCGATGGCAATGAACAAAGTTTCGGTTACCTCGCTGATGGCCCGGCGGATGAAGCGGCTTTTGTCGATGCCCACGTTCATCACGATATCTTCGGGCAATTCCTTCTGGATTTGCTCGTAGCGTCGGTAAAATTCGTCGGTAATTTCTACCCAGTTGCTGCCGGGTTGAGGAATGATAGCAAGAGAAACCCCTTGAACCAGGTTTCGTCGGGCGCCGGTTTCTTCATTTTCCGGTCCGAGTATGGCCTCGCCAATGTCGCGGAAACGAATGGTGCTTCCGGCGCTTTGGCGAATGATCATGTTGTTGAAATCGTCTTCTGTTTGCAGCCTGCCGAAGGTTTTTACGGTCATTTCCGTGGCATCGCCGCGCACTTTACCACCCGGCAATTCCACGTTTTCGCGCGTGAGGGCCGTTAGTACATCCTGGGCCGTGAGACCGTAAGCCGACATTCTGGCCGGGTCCATCCAAAGGCGCATGGCCGGCAATTTAGACCCAAACACATTCGCGGCAGACACCCCCGGGATGGTTTGTACTTTTTCCCGAATCACGTTTTCAGCATAGTCCGAAAGCTCCATGATGCTTCTCGTACTACTCTGAATGGGCACAAAAAGAATAGGGTCGCCGCTGGCGTCGGCTTTGGTTACCACGGGTGGCGCGTCAATGTCTTGCGGGAGGTTTCGCTGGGCCTGACTCACCTTATCACGCACGTCGTTGGCTGCCTGTTCGAGGTCAACACCGAGGTCGAACTCCACCGTAATGTTACTGTTGCCCAGGGCGGAAGAGCTGGAAATGGTGCGGATACCGGCAATACCGTTTATAGCACGTTCCAGGGGTTCAGTCACCTGACTTTCAATCACTTCGGCATTAGCGCCGGTATAGTTGGTACGCACCGTAATATTGGGCGGGTCAATAGCGGGATATTCCCGAACGCCCAAAAAAGTGTACCCAACCGCGCCAAAAAACACGATCAAAATACTCATTACAGTAGCAAATACCGGCCGACGAAGCGAAAAATCAGGTAAACTCATAAAATGCAAAAAAGTAGCCCCGGCGGGGCGGTAACATTGGTAGCCCCAGCGGGGCGCTAACATTAATAGGCTAAGGTCCGAATTGGTTCATAAACAAGGGAATAAATTTGTTTTAGACCTCGTAGGTTTTAGACCTCGTAGGTTTTAAAAACCTACGAGGTCTAAAACCTACGAGGTCTATGGCCGCTCCGCATGCTTATTTCTCAAATCCACATTCACCAGTATCGCCGCCGAAAGAAAGAATAGTGAACCAATCTTATCCGTTTCAATAAAATCATTCATCAGCATGAGGATATTGATGAGTACAAAACACAACAGCGCCGAAAGCAATGCCACCCGTGTCCGGATATCTTTTGTTTCATGATATATTTTTTCTCCCTTCAGCATCACGACGATACAAAACAGCAGGAAAAAAAACAAGCCTGGCAATCCTTCTTCCACGGTCATCATCAAAAAATAATTGTGTGTACTGCTCTGTTCAGGATTATCCGATACATACGTGCGGAAACTGGTAACCGTATAATTTTTGTAATAAGTATAAAAGGTAGCCGGCCCAAATCCGGTCCAGGGTCGCTCCTGAATCATATAACTGGCTGCTACCCAGCGGTAAACCCGCTCCATGGTTGAAATATCCTCCAACTTGGTAGTTGCTTCCAGCAGTCGGTCGAAGCGCTGGTGCGTGATGGTTTTTTCAAATTCCGGGGCAAACAGCAGCCAGTTGTTGTTGGTATTTAAAAAGACAATGAACCCGGCAAAAAACAATCCAGCCGCAACCAAAGCCGCTTTCATCCAGCGCATCCGCACCACCCAATACACACAAACAGCCAACACCAACGCCCCATATGCCGCCCGGGTGTACGCGAAATTTATGCCTACCAACAGCACCAGCACCCCTAGCACCAGCCACCACCAGGCAGGCGAAAAGCGTCGGTACCAATACGTACCGTACCACACAAAGGGCAGGAAAATAGCCAGCAAGCAGGCATACATCACGTGATTGCGGAAAAAAGGTTCCAGACAACCGTTGATGGATTCAAAGGAAAAATCGTAGCCCGCATGGCGATATACAATGGAAATAGTGGCAAAAAAGAGCGGTACAAAAAACCACCACATCAGGGCTTTAAAATCGCGTTCATCGTTCAGAAAACGTCCGGCCCAGAAATAAAAAACCACCACATACCAGCTTTTGGCCAACATAGTTTTAAACGAAATCAGCAAATTCTGGGAAGTAGCCACCGTGAGCATCAGCCAAAACAAATGGGCAAACAAAGCCAGTGTAATGGGATGGCGCAAAAACCGCACATCTACCTTCCGCCAGTTTTGCGGAAACCAAATCAGTCCCGCCAGCGTCAGCACCCACATCAGCGGCTCTGAAGGCAAATCGGTAGCCAATCCACCCGGCAACGACACCTCCGTGGAAATGGGAATACAGCCCAGCATCAGGAAAAAAACCTTCCTGAAATCAACCACCGCCAGCCACAACAAACCCAGTCCGAATGGCGCCAGGGCAACAGCAGGTATCTCAAGCGCCAATCCGGCCAACATGCACAGCAAACTCAGGGCAATAAACGCCACCACCAGTCTTCCTTGCGGATGACTTTCCGGAACGGAAAATAGACGGTTGGCGAGTTTTAGCATGGGTGTTATTTTTTGGTCATTTGGGGGTTATTTGGGTCATTTGGGTCATTTAAGTCATTTGGGGTCATTTAGGGGTCATTTAGGTCATTTAAGTCATTTTCGCCCTGCGAGGGTCTTACGACCCCGCAGTGATTTTTGGGGTATTTGGGTCATTTGGGGTCATTTAAGTCATTTTCGCCCTGCGAGGGTCTTACGACCCCGCAGTGATTTTGGGGGGGGGGGCACTTTTGAGGTCATTTAATCAACGTGAGTTGTCATCCAGAGCGCAGCGAAGGACCTACACAAGCCAGGCTATTCGGGTTGATTGGGCCAAGGCATTTCGAAAACCGGGCTTGTGTAGGTCCTTCGCTACGCTCTGGAGACAACCCACGCTGAGCTAAGTAGCCAAATGACCTCTAAATGGCCCAAATGACCATAAATGACCATAAATGGCCCAAATGACCATAAATGACCATAAATGGCCCAAATGGCCCAAATGACCCAAATGACCCCTAAATGACCCAAATGACCCCCAAATGCCCCCCAAATCCCCCCTACCCATGCTCCAACTCCTTCCAGTTCACATCTCTGTAGGCATCGGCCAAAAGCGCTGCCAGGAGGGTGAATAAAAAGGCTGCAATGACCGCTCCAATTACTATCATACTTCGTTTGGGGCGACTTTTAAGCATAGCGGGTTCGGCCGGAACTACAATTTGTACGGCAGGTATATTGGTGTTGTAGGCGGCTAAAATCTGATTATAACGCTCCAAATCGTAACTGAACTGCTTGCGCGCCTGGTTGTGCAAATCATTTGCGATAGACACCTTGCCAATGCCCTCATTATAATCCCGAATACTCAAAACGCCGTCTTTGGGCTGCCTCGACAACAACATTTCGCGCTGCCGCAAAGCGCCGCGCAAATTGGCCTTTATGTATTCCACGGTATCCAGCGGAATCAAAGGGTTTCCGTTTAACACCTCTAACCGCGCACGGTTTCGCGCAATGTCTTCCTCCGCGCGGGTGAGCTGTTCCGAAAGCTGTTCGCCTTGATAACCACCAGCGTAAATATGGAATTCTGATTGTATGTTTCGGAGACTGTCGCCCAAACGGAGCAATTCCGAGTTTTTACGTTTCAGGTTGGCATCAAAGGAGGCCAGCAGTTGTGCCTGACTGTTTTTGGTGAGCCGTTGCGCAATCTCATCAATTTTCTCCCTGGCGCCATTGGCCATATCAGATGCCAACTGCGGATCAGTGTCTTCCAGCGTTAACTCCAGGGCATCATTTTTGTTTTTTTGAACCGAATACAATTCCCGGAATTTCAACCGGGCCCAATGACGCGCCTCCCGGTCGGTGGTATCAATGTCATAATGTTCAAATAATTTGAAATGGTCAATCATATAATCCACCAGTTCATTTCCTGAGGCAATTTCCAGCAAACGGTCTACATCACGATCTGTTCCAAAATATTCCGTTACCCTGTTCATGCCACCAAAAATCAACTCCGGTTTGGCAAGGTCCTGGTTGGCCGGGTAAAAAATGGTGGTTGACTGGAAATAATTATCCATACGCAACGCCAGGACTACACTGCCGATCAAGGCAATCAGACATACGTTGCGAAAGGCTTTTCTCCAGCGGTAAATCGTGCCGAAAACGCCGAGGAGTGTGTCGCGGTTGCTCATATTTATTGTGAAAAATGCTAGGGGCTATTGTGCAGAACGACCGGCGCAGCTGAAACGTTGCGCAACGCCGGCGCAAAAAAGAAGCGCAAAAGTAGCAATATTCAGTTCCAAACAAGGTACATGGCCCGGTGTTTGCCTGAAGCCACACGTTGGCTGCAAAAAAACACCCGAAAACCTCAAGGAAAAACATAGTTCCGGGCAACCTGATAAACCGATTTTGCATCACTACTCCGCAACTAATCCCAGCGCCGGGCGCCAACACCGGCAAAAAATATACTGGACGTTACCTGCGAATAAGAACTAACCCTTTTCACGGTACCGCCCAAACAAACCATCCTGCTTTTTCAAAATGACGAAGAAGAACAGCCTTCTCGCGGCTATCGCCCTTTGCTCTGTTTGCGTACTGTACGCTTTCGCTTACCCCGAAGCCGTACGCGACAACGTTCTGACCTTGCTCTTCCCGGAAGGCAAGCGGCCCATTGCGGTGGAACATCCCCTGACGCCTGATGCCGTGGAAGTGGATACTTTTCCTCCGCTCAACGAACGTTACGGAGACTTCATCAACTCCGGTTCTGGTAATCCTATCGACCTGCGCGACCCGCGGGCAATTGACCGGCAGGTGGAATACGATGCAGAAACCAATATGTACATCGTAACCGAAAAAATCGGGGAAGACTTCTACCGCTCTCCTACCTACATGACCTTCGAGGAGTATGTGCGCTACCGCGATCAACAACAACAACGGGATTATTTCGACCGGCTTCAGGGCGTAGTCTCTGCCGATGGCCGCAGCGCCGATGGCACCACCGACCCGGTTTCGAAGTTTAATTTTAAAAATTCGCTGATCGACCGCCTGTTTGGCGGCACCAACGTGGATATCAAGCCACAGGGTAATATCAACCTGACTTTCGGGTACGACTGGCAGAAAATTCAGAACCCCATCCTGACCCTCCGCCAGCAAACCAACGGGAACTTCGATTTTGACATGGACATCAACATGAGCGCCCAGGGCAAAATCGGGGAAAAGTTGAACCTCAATTTCAACTACAACACCCAGGCGACCTTCGATTTCGACAATCAGATGAAGATCAACTACGATACGAAGGGATTCTCTGAAGACGAAATCATTCAAAACGTAGAGGCTGGTAACGTATCCATGCCGCTGCGCTCCAACCTGATCAAAGGCGCCACCAATCTTTTTGGTGTAAAAACCGAAATGAAATTCGGTCACCTGCGCACCACCCTCGTAGCCTCTCAGCAACGCAGCCGCCAGCAAAGCCTCAAAGTTCAGGGCGGTTCTCAGGTGCAAACCTTTGAAAAACCCATCGACGAATACGACGAAAACCGACACTTCTTCTTCAGCCACTGGAATCGCAACGAATTTGAACCGGCCATGAAATGCCTGCCGGTACCTCAGTCTCTTTTCAGCGTTACCCGTCTGGAAGTATGGATTACCAACGATAAACAGGAGTTCCAGAATACCCGCGACGTACTGCCCTTGGCAGATCTGGCCGAACCAGACTCCTGCAACCCCGTTTGGAAAACCGTGGCCCCGCCCAAAGATATCAAAGGAAAAGGCCTGCCTGCCAACCAAAGTAATGGCTTGTACGGGAAGATCCTGGACGAGCTGGCGCAAGACTCTACCCTTCGTTTCAGCGACCGTGTGGTCAGCCGACTCAACGGCCTCGATTTCGGTCTGAAACAAATCAGGGATTTTGAAAAAATGAATGCCCGCCTGCTCTCTCCGCAGGAATACACCTTCAACGAACAACTTGGCTTCGTCAGCATTAACCTCAACGTACAACCCGACCAGGTGGTAGG
>JAEUUS010000523.1 GCA_016787545.1 Saprospiraceae bacterium | reverse complement strand
GATACGGTTCTGGTATCGCCCGGCATTTACCTGGAAAACCTGCAATTGCGCGGACGAGACATCGTCCTGAGCAGCACCTATTTCCTGTCGGCAGACCCCGCCAAAACCATACGGGAAACCATTATTGACGGCAGTAACCCTGCACATCCCGACACTGCCAGTTGCATCCTGATCTGGAAAGGCGAAACACAAGCCACTGTGATTCAAGGATTTACCTTGCGCGGTGGTAGAGGCACACGCTGGTTTGATCATTACGTGCCCGGATATTTTCGGGAAGGAGGTGGCATTTTGACAGAATTTTCCTCCCCAACCATCCGCCATAACATTATCCGCGATAACACCGTGCCCAAGGAAGGCGCCAGTTTGATCAGTCACGGCGGTGGAGGTATCCGTTGCGGCGATGGCTCACCTATACTAGAGGGCAACCAGATTATACACAACCGGGCTGATGGTTATGGCGGCGGCATTGTGCTGAATTATTGCCCAAATGCCCTGGTAGTCAACAACATCATTGCCTTCAATGAGGGTGGTAAGGACTTTTCCGGCGGAGGTTTTTGGGCAACCGGTACACCAGGAACGGTGGTCACACTGCGCAACAACACCATTGCATACAATACATCGCCTGCATCTTCGGCCCAGTTTGGCGGGAAAGCAGGCGGAATCTGGTTTTTTGATATTACCCTGAAAGTGCACAACAACATTGTATGGGGCAATATTCAGGCTGCCGGCAAGCCCATTGCCAACTCAGGCGGGATACTGCAAATGCAATACAATTGTGTGCAGGGCGGATTTTCCGGGCTGGCCACCATACAGGCGGATCCGGTTTTTCGCGACACCCTGGCGTTTGTTCCAGAGGCTGGTTCGCCGGTTATTGATGCAGGCAATCCGGATACGGCACATCAAGACTTTTCTTACAACCAACGTAATGCTGCCTTTCCGGGCAGAGGCAAACTGCGCAACGACCTGGGCGCATATGGCGGCCCAAACGCTAAAAATCCGGCTTGTCCGGCCTCTTTTTCCGGGGGCGCTATCTTTAGCAAAGTGCTGAACTCGCCGGTAGTAACCACTGCTGGCGATTCCAGATCGGTGAACTGGATTGACATCGACAACGACCAGGATCTGGACTTGTTCATCAGCAATGGCAGTCAGGTTGGATCCAGCAATTTCCTGTACCGCAACAATGGAACAGGAGGGTTCACCCCCGAAACAGGAGTCCCAATAGTACAAAACAACACCCCTTCTGATGGCGCCACCTGGGCAGATTACGACAACGACGGCGACAACGATTGTTTTGTGGCCAATTGGTACGGCGTAAACAACCTGCTGTACCGCAACGATGGCGCAGGGCATTTTGAACCCATACTCAGCGGCAATCTGGTAACCGACGGCGGTCACTCTGAAACGGCCTCCTGGGGCGATTATGATCAGGATGGCTGGCTGGATCTCTATGTTACCAATAGTGGCGGCAACTTCAGGAATTTCCTGTACCGGAATTTGCAGAATGGCAGTTTTGAAAGAATCAGTATCGGCACGCCTGTAACAGATGCATTGGTATCCAGAAGTGTAAACTGGACAGATTACAACAACGACGGCAAACCGGACCTGTTTGTCAGCAATGAAAACAACCAGAACGAAAACCTGTACCGCAACAACGGCAACGGAAGTTTTACCAAAATAACCGGCGATCCGTTGGTAACTGCGGCAGGCAAAACCATGAGCAGCAGCTGGGGAGACATAGATAACGACGGGCATCAGGATGTGTTCCTGGCAAACGACCAGGGCAACGACGGCCTTTTCCGAAACAGCGGGAATGGCAGTTTTGAGAAGATTCTGAATGGTCCGGTTGTAACATCGGGTGGAAACTCCTTTGGCAGTCAGTGGGCGGATGTTGACAACGATGCAGACCTGGATCTTTTTGTGACCAACGCCTTCTGGGGCGGCCAATGGAAAAACTTCCTGTTCCTGAACAATGGCAACGGCACATTTACCCAAAACATCACAGAAATTCCTGCAACCGACCAGGGCTGGTCGTATGGTTGCGCATTTGGAGATTGGGATCAGGATGGCGATCTGGATTTGGGGGTGGCCACCTGCTACAATGCCAACCAAACCGATTATTTGTATGAAAACCACAGCGCCGAAACCGGCAACAACTGGTTGGTAGTGAAGCTCATTGGTGTTCAGAGTAACCATTCTGCCATAGGCGCAAAGGTGATGGCAACGGCGGTGATCAATGGTCAGACAGTAACCCAAACCCGCGAAATAAGCGCCCAATCCGGGTATTGCGGCCAAAACCAATTGGAAGCCCATTTTGGTCTGGCCGATGCCGATACGGTTCAGCTATCCATTCTATGGCCATCCGGGCTGGAGACTCTCCTGGGAAATGTTGCAGTAAACCAATGGTTGACCATAACCGAAAGCGGCAATTCCGGCACCGGGCAAATACCCGGAAAACCTGAGAGTCCGCTTTTGCAACTTCAGCCAAATCCATCGGCCGACACTGTGGTGGTATCCTGGGAACAACCCATATCCGGGCAGGTAACCTTGAGTGTATTGGATGAAAGCGGTAAGGCAGTGCTGAAGGAAACCTGGTGGGCACAAGCGGGCAAAAACCAATGGCAGCCAGACCAGGATTTTTCCGATGGTTTGTACCTGATTCAGGTGCATGCTGCCCAATGGACTGCTTCTGCCTGGTGGGTTTGTGTAGGCCATAAATAGGCCTCCTGCGAGCGTCTAATTATTTGGCTAATAGCCGACACTGAGGAGTAGCTGATGGGTAAATATGTTTATTTTGCGTCGAATACACAACGCAAATGAACATGAAACACATACTTTCTATCCTTTTTTGCTTAAATGCCTTAATGCTCCAGGCCCAAAGTGAATGGCAACATCTACCCAATTCTCCTCAAAGCGGAAGAATTGACGATGTTTTTTTTCTGAACGAACAATTGGGCTGGTGCGCTACCTCAGGAGGAGAAATCTGGAAAACTTCTGATGGTGGAACCACCTGGGAAATTAAGCATAACTCAAACAGCTATTTCCGTTCCATAGAATTTCTGGATGAGAACATCGGATATGCCGGTTCACTTGACAGTAAATTCTTGCGCACCACAGATGGGGGTGAGACCTGGACAAATCTGGCGACGAGTATCACCCCGATTCCCAAAGCCGTTTGCGGCATTTCCATTCCCAGCGCTGAAGTTGCCTATGCGGTGGGGCAGTGGGACAGTCCGGCCTTTGTGTTGAAAACCACCGATGGCGGACTCACCTGGTCCAGGCAAAACATGGGAAATCAGGCCTTGGCGTTGGTGGATGTATTTTTCACTCATCCGGACACGGGATTTGTCACAGGGCAGGGACCAAGCGGCAAGGCGATCATTTTGTATACCACAGATGGCGGCCAAAACTGGACTAAGAAATTCCAATCAGATTCTAATGGTCAGTATGTTTGGAAAATCCAGCGGGTAACGCCGGAGTTTTGGGTGGGTTCCATTCAAACCTTTAATGGCGGAAAATTCGTCAAATCCTTTGACGGAGGACAGACCTGGACGGAATATTCGGCCCCGATTCCGGATATGCAGGGCATTGGTTTTTCCACACCTGAACATGGCTGGGTAGGTGGTTATATTTCCGGTTTTTATGAAACAATGGATGGCGGAAACACCTGGGATTACAAGGATATTGGTGGGAATTACAACCGCTTTTATTTCCTAAACCCCGATCTGGCTTATGCCTCGGGGGCATCAGTGTACAAATATTCCGGATCTGCTTCCGGGACTGTGCAACCTGGTGCAGCGAAGCCCTATGACGACGGTTTCACCTTGAAACTTTCACCCAACCCGGCCCGGCATTTTGTGGAGGTGCAATTTGAACTACCTGTGCGCGACAATCTTCGTATGGGTATTTACAGTGCAGATGGCGCCTTTGTGCAGGAAGTGTACCACGAATGGCAACTTGCGCCGGGCAGCTACCGTTTCAAAGCAGACTGTTCCGCACTGAAACCTGGCGCTTATTTTCTGGGCGTTCAACGAAACCATGGCTTGTACAGCCGGCCATTTTCAAAGCTCTGATCCAACTTTTTGGGGCGATCGTGGTTTCATGGTGCGTACAACATGGATACCTTTGATTATGCCATTATCGGCGCCGGAGCGGCAGGCTTGCATTTGGCACTTGCCATGCAGGACGACCCGTTTTTTGCGCAAAAGAAAATCCTGATTCTCGACAAAGATGCCAAGGATCAGAACGACCGAACCTGGTGCTACTGGGAAAAGGGAGCTGGCTTGTGGGACAACCTGATCCGGAAGCAATGGGATATGGGCGATTTTTACCACAGCGACGCACATATTGCCCTGGATTTGGCGCCCTACCGATACAAGATGCTGCGTGGCATAGACTTTTACCGGCATGGAAGGCAGGTACTGTCCGGGCGCCCTGGCCTGACATGGATTCAAGACGAGGTGGTGAGTCTGACCTACGGCCCGGAAGTGCAAATACAGGGGCATCAGGGGCAATATCTGGCCAGGCAGGTTTTTGACAGTCGGATTCCCGAAGCATTTGGGCAGCAAGAAGACAAGTACACCCGCTTGTTGCAGCATTTTAAGGGATGGCTGGTGCGCACGCCGGAGGATCGTTTTGATCCGGAGCGTTTTGTGATGATGGATTACCGGTTATTATGGGAAGGCGCCACCAGTTTCACCTATGTATTACCACTCAATGCCAGAGAGGCGCTGGTGGAATTCACCCTGTTCTCCCCTACCCTGCTGGCAGAGGCTGATTACGACCACATGCTGGAACGGTATATGGCAGAGGTGTTGAAAATAACAGATTTTGAGGTAACAGAAACGGAGCAGGGCATAATACCCATGACTGATTTTCCGTTTGAGCAGTATTCCGTTGAGCGACACCTTCGTATTGGTACCGGAGGTGGATGGGTAAAGCCGTCTACGGGTTATTCATTCAAGAATTCGGAGAAG
>JAEUUS010000445.1 GCA_016787545.1 Saprospiraceae bacterium | reverse complement strand
TTGCCGTTGGGATAATCACTGGTCCAGCGACCAATGTACTTATCGCCATTGATGTAGGTAATGGTGCCATCTTCCCCATGTTTTTTACCATAGTTAAATGGCCCCTCATACACACTTCCATCACCATAGGTCATTTTGCCTTTGCCGTGGCGAAGGCCGTTTTGGAATTGACCCGTGTACTTGGAAGTAGCGGAGTAGCGGTAGGTACCGATACCGTTCTGGCAATTGCCACTGATACATTGAGCAGTAGCTTGAATGGATGTTGCGCCAAGGATAAAGATCGGCACAACCAGGCGGATAAAGAGATTAAGCCCCTTCATGTTTAACGGAATTTTGAATTTGTGCAAAAGTGCGAGTAAACGAAGGGTGCAAGCAAAGTGTAGATCAGAATTGATTAAACTCGTTCCGAAGAACGGGTTCAAACGTCGGTTAATGAAAATTGTTAATGTCAAAATGACCAAGGCGGATTAGAATTACGACGAAAGAACAACTTAGATGACCTAATATTGTGCCATTCGTATTACCATCAATTCAAATTTGTACATTTGCGCACCCTCCAGGGTTGATAATATTTTGATTTTCAATCACTTGAAAAATTTTTAAAACGATGTTAAAAAGTATTTTTTTTAGTCTTGGCGCGCTCCTCTGCCTCAGTGCCTGCGCGCAAACGCCAAAAGGAGACGGAAAACATTTTGGCAACACCATCACCGCCGACGGCGCTATTTCGTACGACGAAGTGATGCCTAAAATGGCAGGTATCGACTCTCTCAACCTGAAAGTCACGGGCAAGGTGAAAGAGGTTTGTCAGAAAAAAGGCTGCTGGATGACGCTTGTTTCCGACCAACCGGGATACCCTGAAATGCGCGTAACCTTCAAGGATTATGCGTTTTTCATGCCCAAAGACTTGTCTGGCAAGCGTGTAGTGATCGATGGTTTTGCGCGCGTGGAAACCACTTCCGTGGAAGTCCTTCGCCACTATGCGGAAGATGCTAAAAAATCGCCGGAAGAAATTGCTGCCATTACGGAGCCCAAGCGAGAAGTATCTTTCGAAGCGGCGGGTGTACTGCTTCTGGATTAAAAGTGGTTGTTGGCGTTACTAAAACGCATTTCAACCTGTTCAGATGTGCTTGCTTTTTGGAATCAATGATTCAAAGGTAAGGGTTGTGAACATGTGTTGTTGCTTTTTATCGTCCAACCCATTGTTTTTTTTTGACATACAACAAAAACGGCGTGATGCAAGTGCTGCATCACGCCGTTGATTTTAGTTGGAAAGGCTGAATATTAGTGTACTACGATCAGCTTTTCTGCGGTAACCGCTTCGCCCACCTGAATGCGTACAAAGTAGAATCCGTTGGGAAGTTGGCTGGTGCTGAGTGAGTAGGTTTGTGCGCCTGCAGCACTGTTTTCATTCACCTGTTGGCCGTAGTATTGACCATCCAAACCAAAGATATCTACCTGAAGATCAGCAGATTCCAGGAGGTTGATTTCCAGGGTGGCACGGTCGTTGGCAAGGGTTGGGTAAACTTTGATATCGGTAGCAAGGGCAGCAATGTCTTTGGTGCCTACGCTGCCTGCGAAGCAGCTTGTGTTCAGGTCCAGGAATTTGGCCCAGCCGCAGGTCCAGTCGGATGAACCGCCACCTACACCGCTGAAGGCACCGATGTAATTTACTTTATCGAAGAACGGAATATTCACACGGGCAGATGTGAAGGCGCCGTTTCCAGCCACCGGAGAACCTGAAGCGGGTTGAGCATTCGGGAAGTCGAGATTGAAAGGATCTGTTAGTTTAGCTTCAGCGTTGGTGATCAGGCTATCATTGTTAAAGCCAGCTGTTTTGAACCAGGTGTTAATATTGAAACCGTTAGTTGCGTTGGTCAAAAGCAGGTCTGCCTGGCCGGCAACGATGGTGTTTTTCACTTCCAACAAGCCATTCATGGCATTAGATGCGCAGGAGTTGCCATCAATGAAGAGACCAACAGGATAATTACCAATGATCAAGGTATTGAAGATACCTGGCTCGGAATTGCGGCGCAGGTGCGCTCCGCGACGATACGAGGAATTCACTGGTGCGGCTGGGCCTACAATGGTTACGTTGGAGAATGTAGGCTTGGTTTTAGGTGTTGCAGGAGAACCCTGTGCGTCGTTGTCAATCTCAAAACCATTGGAGTTGCTCTGGTCGGCAATTTGTGGATCGCGCACAGCCAGGGCATATTGTACATTACCGCTGTAACCGAAATCTGCATCAAAATCGTCGTCCAAACCGCGGTAAGCAATCAAATATTTGCAGTTCACTGTGCCGCCAAACCACTCGTATGAGTCGTCGCCAGAGTAAGAAACCTGGATGTGGTCAACAGTAGTACCAGAGCCTACACCGCCCAGGGTCAGGCCGTTGATTTCGCTGTTTGGCTGGAAAGCGATGCCCGGGAATTCAATACGGATGTAGCGAAGAATACCAGAGTTGTCGGCAGGATTGGCGTTGGCGCCACCACCGTACAGGCCGTCGCCGGCAGCATTGTCTACACCGCCTTCGATTTGACCTACACCAGCCTGACCATTAAAGGCAGCATTGGTTGGTGCATTACCCAGTACGATCAAACCGCCCCAGCTGCCGTAGGTTGGGTTAGGATCGTTGGTGGTAAAGAGGATTGGTTCGCCTTCCGTACCATCGGCAATGATTTTAGCACAGCGGGTAACGATAAGCGCACCTTTAGAACCTTTGTCGCCTTTGATCACTGTGCCTGGCTCGATGGTCAGGGTTGCGCAGTTTTTTACGTACACAAAACCTTGCAGTACGTAGGTTTTATCTGCGGTCCAGGTGGTATTGCTGGTGATGTTGCCGCTTACCACTACTTCCTGGTTGGAAGGAAGGCAACCGGTCTGGCCCCATTTTGCCCATGGGCAGGTCCAGTCGCCGGAAGGTCCAAATGCACCGGCGTATGATACGCGGGAGAAGAAGAAGTCTGCCAGGCGGGTATCGTCGAATTTAGCTGCACCCAGTACCGGAGAGGTAGCTTTTGGGCGAGGGTTTGGCAGGCTGATGTTGAACGGGTCTTCCAGTTGTGCATCAGCACTGTTGGTGCCTACAGAAATGCTGTTGGCAGCAGCCCATGCAGCGATGTCAAAAGTAGCCACATTGGAGCTCAGTGGTGTGGTCATACCGTGGTAGAAAGAGTTTTTCACCACGAGTTTGCCGGTTTGAGCATTTACCGCGCAAGAGTCGCCGTCGATGAACAGACCAACCGGGTAGTTGCCCACAAATACGGAGTTGAAAATACCTGGCTCGGAGTTGCGGCGCAGGTGGCTGGCGCGACGATACAGGCTGTTTACCGTGCCGGTTGGGCCGGCAATGGTTACGTTGGAGAACGTAGGGCGGGTTTTTGGGGTATTGCCAGAGCCCTGAGCATCGTTGTCTATCTCAAAGCCATTGGAGTTACTTTGGTCGGCAATTTGTGGATCGCGCACGGCATATGCAAACTGAACTTTACCGTTGTATCCGAAATCTGTGTCAAAATCATCATCCAGACCGCGGTAAGCAATCAGGTATTTGCAGTTTACAGTTCCACCGAACCACTCAAAGGAATCGTCGCCGCTGTAAGAAACCTGTACATATTCGATGGTAGTGCCGGTACCTACAGCCCCCATGGTCAGGCCATTGATTTCGCTGTTTGGCTGGAAAGCGATGCCCGGGTATTCGATACGCACATAACGCAGTACGCCGGAATTGTCGGCATTATCCGGGGTTGTACCACCGCCGCAAAGGCCATCGCCTTCAGCGTTGTTTACACCGCCTTCAATTTCAAGCACACCTGTTGGTGTATTTACAGCAGCTTTACCCAACAAGATGATGCCACCCCAGTCACCATAGGTTGGGCTGGCTTCGTTGCTGGTGAATACAATTGGTTCAGAAGGAGTACCGTCGGCAACCAGTTTGGCGCCACGGGTAACGATGAGTGAGCCTTTGCTATTTTTGTCTCCTTTAATCACGGTACCAGGCTCGATGGTGAGCGTAGCGCCATTTTTTACATAAATGAAACCTTGGAGAAGGTATACGTTGTTTTTCGTCCAGGTAGTGTTCGAAGTGATGTTGCCGGATACGACAACCTGAGCATTTGCGCTAAAAAATGCGCAGATCATGAATGCAACCAGTAAAAGTGCTTTTTTCATAGAGCAGGCAAAATTTGTTGATTTTTTGCACTGCAAAGGTCGGGCAGATGCCCCCTGGAACCCGAAAACGAGGGGTTAAGCGTTCGTCAAGTTTAGATGAAGCCAATGTTAAGTTAGGTATAAAAAAAGCCGGGTGAAATTGATTCACCCGGCCCCACTAACCTGCTAAACTGTTCGTATGATAACACTTTGGGCGTATGGACACGGGACGTTAGACCTGATTCCCAAAGGGCCTTAAGCCCATCCTTTCCAAAACCAGTCCAACGTCCAATATCCATCTCGTCCACCCTAAGCCGTCTACCGTAGGCCATCTACTGTAAGCCGTCCACCGTAGGCCGTCAGCCGTAAGCCGTTTACCGTCTACACCCATTCAAATGCGGCCAAACCTGGCATGTCAAATTCTTCCCGGAGCACCTGCAGACTATTTTCTTTTTCCGGTACCTGAAGTCTTGGATTAATGGCGGCATAATCAGCTGCATGGTAATGATATAATTCCCATTTGCCGGCCTTACATTCCAGCGCTGTGAGGTGCTCTACCCAGTCGCCGCTATTCATGTAGCAAACCTTCTGACCGTTTTTGCCTTCCACTTCCCGGATTTGAGGTTGGTGGATATGGCCGCAGATCACATTATCGTATCCGTTTTCAGTCGCCATCTGAATGGCAATGTCTTCAAAATCGCCGATGAAACGCACGGCGCCTTTCACTCCTTTTTTTACCCTTGTGGAAAAAGATGCCGGTTTTAAACCAAACAGCCCGCGAAACCGGTTAATCATCCTGTTGATCCGAATGAGCAGATCATAACCTTGTCCGCCCAGTTTTGCCAACCAGCGTGCGCGTTGCACAGATGGATCGAACACATCGCCGTGGAAGACCCAGTGTGTTTTGCCATCAACCTGAAACACCAGCTTATTGCGCAGGTGAATCAGCCCAAGAGAAATTTCCCCGAATTTGCGCAGCACATCGTCGTGGTTACCCGTCAGGTAATACACTTTGGTGCCGTTGACCGCCATTTTGAGTAATCTGCGCACCACCTCCATGTGTTCCTTCGGGAAATAACTTTTTTTGAAGTACCACATGTCGAATATATCACCGTTCAGCACCAGCGTACGCGGCTCGATGCTTTTCAGGTAATTCAGCAACTCCTGCGCATGACAGCCATAGGTGCCCAGGTGCACATCTGAAATGACTACTATGTCGAGTTCTCTTTTCATGTTAGAGCGTTACCGAAGATGAGGGCCTGTATATAAATCAATGTTGTTTGCAAAAAGCCCGCGTCTGGGAAAGAGATTTGCCTGCCGGGTATTTCGACTGAACCACAAGCAAAGTATAGGTAAGCATGATCGACGCGGGCAAAACCATGTTCTGAACTGAGGAACTTTACGGTACAAAA
>JAEUUS010000406.1 GCA_016787545.1 Saprospiraceae bacterium | reverse complement strand
TTCTTTGCGTAAAATGCGATATTTTCACAATTTTTATGCAATTGTTCAGTGCAATAGCCACCTGGGCCTAACTCTGGGATTTGATTTTGGAGCAGAACAGGCAGCCAAAGGCAGTCGGGATTACCATACCTGGATTGCCCCCATTGCCATAGCAAAATATCAAATCAATTCGTCCGTGGCGCTGGGTTTAAGGGCCGAGTATTATCAGGACAAATCCGGGGTGATCATCACCACAGACTTCCCCGGCGGTTTTCAAACCTGGGGTGCTTCCGGCAATCTGGATGTGGCTTTAACGAAGCACCTGCTTTGTCGCCTGGAATACCGCTTACTGTCAAGTAAGGAAGCTCTTTATATTTCGAATGGAAAACCAGGCAAGCAGAACCAGATGATTGCACTTGCTTTTGCTGCAAATTTTTAGTTGATCTGGTACAACCCAATTTCAGTTATGTAGAATCCATGTAGTTGCGATTATGTCAACAGGAATTAAAAATGTGTACCCTTTCTAAAACAGAAAAACAAAGTGATACACATGATTATGCTGTTTTCGATTATCTTTGACTGAATTACACTCCTAAACACCTAACTAATAACACCCATACCGATTAATGCGTTGCTTCTCCTTAATACCATACCTACTGGTAATACTACATTGTTTACCCTCCCACGCCTGCGGCTACGATTGGGTAGGGGATTGCTCTTCAAGCGTTCACCTGCGCATCAATGGTACGCTTGATAGCTTTAACATATCAGCATGCCCCAGTGGGCTCAACTATCACGGCTTGTATCTTGGCCATCTGCAATCTCTGTCATTAGCCAATGCTAAGGCCGTGACCTGGGAGAGTTGCCAGAACAATGTCACAGATGTCAGTCTGAAATACCGCCTTTATGAAGAGGGTGGGGTAGCGGGCAGTTTTCTGGATTACCTGCTGGTAGAGGACTTCAACAAAATTGAAGGTCCATACACCACCAGATATCGAAGTAAGCCTGGCAATCTTGACCTCACCACAGGGCTGGATATTGGCAAAACTTATGTGCTCGAAGTGTACATGGTGGCACTGGTAGACACCATCGGAGATGATTTTGTGCCGGAAACACAACTTTTGAAGGACAATAATGGGCAGTTTTACCGCCTAACTTTTACGTTTGGTGGTCAGGACGCGCCACCGTTTGTGGCTATACCTACCATTGCCCAGGCGCCAAAATGCCACGGAAACACCAACGGAGCCATTCATATCAGCGTATGGGGCGATCAAACCAATTTGAGTTACCAATGGTCCAACTCCCCGGCTAATTTTTACGAACAGCTCAACCTGCCTGGCGGTACCTATACCGTTACAGTTACCGGAGCCAATCACCAGGAAGTACTCACGCTGGATCTACCCGATCCGGAAGCCATCACCATCACGCCACAAAATGTACTGGCCGTTGGCTGCAATAATGTCTTGGGCGAAGCTACGCTGGAGGTAACCGGCGGGGTAGGCAATTACACCTACAATTGGTCTCATGGCCAAACCACCCAACAGGCATTTTTTGCTGTTTCAGGCACTTTTTCAGTCACCGTTCAGGATGCCAATGGCTGTACGGCCCAAAAAACAATACCAATAGAAAAAGCCGATCCCGGATTTTTGTTGGTTTTCTTGCCGGATGGCGCCTATCTGACCTGCCAGTATCCAATTTCAATCCAATGCGTTGCAGAAGTGCCAGGCGCCAGCTATAAGTGGTTTCATAATAATGTTCCAACCTCAACCACCCATTGTGATACCATTAGTACCGGCGGGTCACACAAACTGACCATCAATTGGCAAGGATGTGTGGCTTCACGCAATATGAGCTTTATCGATCAAAAAACCTATCCAACCGGCAAAATCCTGGGCGCCGTAACCATGCCTTGTCAATATGATTCCATTGAAATACTGCTCACTGCTCAAACCAATGTGTTTAACCCCTCTTTCTCCTGGGTTTACCAGGGACAAGAGCTGTCGAATACCAACACTTGTCTGTTCGTGATCACCGAATTTGAAACTGGACCAAACGGAATGCTCACACCTGTTTTGCCGGAGCTTTTCATTACTGACGTACCTGGTTGTACAGGTTTGGCAACCAAAGCAATAACCATTTCGGAACCTGCTCCGCCTATCCTGATGGGAACTGTAACCAATCCAAGCAGTCAGGGAGCATCCAACGGCGCTATTCAGGTGCAAATAATTGGCGGGACTTTCCCGGTAACAGTCATTTGGAGCAACGGCGCCACCACCTTATCCCTCACCAACCTGCCGGCCGGCGAATATTGTGTAACCGTTACAGACGAACTGGGCTGCACCGATTCACAATGTTATGTACTAGTGGCAACCTCTGCAGCTGAAGAACCCTACGCATCCGCTATCAGCGTATATCCAAACCCGGTTGCCAGTGGAGAAACGGTGCAGATAACCTTGATGGACAGACTCGCTTCAGAGCTCCGTCAGGTGCGCATCTGGTCTCCCGATGGCCGGTTGATTCAGGAAATAGCCCCCGACGAATGGATAAAGAATGGTAAAATGGAGTTGTTGTTAAACGGCGCTTCCGGATTGTACACGCTTGAACTTATGTTAAAAAAGACAGTTGTGCGTAAAAAAATTGCCGTTTTAAGTGACAATTAAGCCGCTTTTACGTCGTTTAGTAAGTCTGCAAAGGAATAACGTTTCGTTAGTTTTCTAAGACGAAGGGTATTGTTTACCTTTGCGGCGAACAATTTCAACCATTCCATTACCTTTCACAAACATTTAAAACATGAGCAAAAAACTCTTTATTTTCCAAACCTTGATTTTGGGTGCATTCCTGATGTTTACGCCTTCTTGCGCGGATAACTGCAAAGACGTTGAATGTAACACCGGCGTATGCGTTGACGGTACCTGCGAATGTGGCGACGGCTACGAAGGCACTAACTGCGAAACCGAATGGTCTGCAAAATTCGTTGGTTCTTTCCTTGGCGCTGATGTTGTAACCGCTTCTACTGCAGGTACACCACTGGGAACTTACAACCTGACCAAACCAGCAGTTATTACCCGCAAAAGCGAAGTATCTATCTCTATCTCCAACTTTGGAGGTTTTGATTCTTTCATCGATGCAACCTTGTCTGAATCTGATCACGTTAACATCAACTACACAGATCCAGCTGGTCGTAAGTTCGTAGGTGAAGGCCACATCAGCGGCAATGTTTTCAGCGGCAGCTACGTTGTAACGTATTCTGACAACACCACAGATACGGCAACTTTCAGCTACACGAAATAAATCGTTGTTGCGTTTACAGCATAAAAAAAGTGCCTGCGGAAATTCCGCAGGCACTTTTTTTATGCTGTAACAAGAAATGACAATTATTTGCCGCCACCTTGTTTTACCGCACCGCCGCGCTTTTTCTGTTGCTCCGGTGTCTGGGTTGGAGCTGCAGAACCGCTGCGCTCTTTTTGCTGTTCAGGATTTCCTTGCTGAACCGCGCCGCCACGAGATTTTTGTGGATCGGTTGGGGCTGGTTTGCTTGGAAGCGGATCTACTTTAGGACCTTTAGGCGTGCTTTTTTTAGCGCCACCTTTGGCAGGAGCAGGGGCTGCAGCGGCTTCCTCTGCTTTCCAGGTTTCAAAACGGGTGGTAGCTTCAGTCTGAACGCGTGCATCGCACTCAGCAGCTTTTTCAGAACGAAGTGTTTCCAGCTTAGCCGTTACTGCAGCTGCAATTTCTTCTTTTTGCTGAGCAAGGGTTTTGCCGTCGAATGCCGTCAGGCCAATGAAACCGGCAACAGCAAGGGCGCCGGCGAAGAGCATTTTTTTATTCATTTTGTGGAATAATTTTCGGTGAGTGGTTTGAAATGAATGAGTCGGTTTTCCGGGCATTTAATTACTGAGCCGGAGCGGCAGCCTGGAATTCAGCTTTGAGACGGTCAACCTCAGCAGTAACGCGGCCTTCGAACTCGGCATCGCACTTGGCAGACATTTCTTGCTCTACAGCAGCTTTACCGGCGTCGAAACCTTTTGTGATTTCTGCCTGTACCTGCTCTTCTGTGAGCAATTTTTCGCCGCAAGAGGCCATGGAGATCATCAGGGCTGCGCCTGCGAGGATTCCTAAAACAGATTTTTTCATGTTTGAGAAAACTGATTTGAGTGGTTAAATAATGATGTGCAAAGGTAGTGCTTGTGAACGTTTCCTGACTTTGAAAGAGATATAAATTCCGTTCAAGAAAAATTGTCTTATAAACGAAACTTTCGCCCTAACATTGTTTCCGAAAATTCCCGCTTATGACGCACGAGTACAGCATTTGTACACACTTTTGGAGACAAAAAATTTTCTTAAAGTTTTTAATACTGCTTCTGGCGCTCGTTTCGCCTGGACTTGCCCTTGCCCAAAACGACGACGAACTCCTGGAAAATTTCTTTCGCGATAATGAAAGCGCTTCCGAGTCGGATGCACAACTGTTCCTGGAAAATTTGGAACAATGGCGAGATAAACCACTGAACCTCAATAAGATAAACAAGGAAGAGCTGTTGGCCACTTACCTGTTGAACGACATTCAGGTAGAAAACTTCATGGCTTATCGGGAACGATTTGGGCCTTTTCTAAGCGAACACGAATTGCAAGCTATACCTGGCTGGGAATTATCAGATATTCGACGAATTCTGCCTTTTGCCAAAGTCAAAACCGGATTGGATAACCGAAATACTTCCTTGTTAAGAGGTTTTAGAAAAGGAGATAACGAACTTTTTTTGCGCTGGGCACACCCAAGTCCACCAAATTACGACCCTTCCGATGCTGAAGGCAAGCCAAATGCCTGGGCACTTAGGTACCGCCATAATTACGATAACCGGCTTAGATTTGGTTTTACGGCCGAAAGTGATGCCGGTGAAGCACTTTTTAACGGCAGCAACAAACACGGCTTTGATTTTTACAGCGCCCACCTATTCATTCAAAACTGGAATCGCCACATTAAAGCCCTGGCCCTGGGCGACTTTTCTGCCAGATTAGGACAAGGTCTGCTGTTGCAAACCGGTTTTGCACCGGGAAAATCCGCCGAAACGGTTTCGGTAGCACGTGGTGGACGTAAACTAAATGCTTACGGTGCTTTTGGAGAGGCCTTCTTTTTCCGAGGGGTGGCAACCACTATTTCCGTTAATAAACACATAGAATGTACAGCCTTGTATTCTAACCGTCGCAGAGATGCCAATGTCTTGCTGCAGGATTCTATGGATGTGGAATTCCCGGATCAGATTTTTTCATCGCTTCAAACTTCCGGCCTTCACCGCACGCAGTCAGAAATAGCCGATGAAAAACAACTGCACGAACAGGTTGGCGGATTATCGGCTTCCTGGATTGGTAAACGTGGTCTCATTACTGCCAATGCTCTCCATATCCGGTACGATAAACCCTGGGAGCCAACCTTTGCCCCTTATAGATTATATGCATTTAGTGGAAAAAGCCTGACCGGAATGAGCCTTGACTACCAATATCGCTGGCGAAATCTTTTCTTTTTTGGAGAGACAGCACGAAGCAACAATGGTGGAATAGCTGCAGTTAATGGCTTATTATTCTCCGCCGACCGGCATGTTACCCTTACGGCCGTACATCGTTCATTGGGCAAAGAGTATCAATCCATTTATGGTAACCCCTTTGCCGAAGTCTCCGGCGCAGCCAATGAACAGGGACTCTACCTCGGTGCGGATATTCGTTGGGTCAGAAGGGTTCAAATCAATCTTTATGCAGATGTTTGGCGACATCCCTGGCTCCGGTTCGGGGTAGATGCCCCATCCAATGGAAAAGAATTTCTGGCTCGAATTCTCTGGACTAAAAGCCGAAATTTTTCCGTGTATGCCCTTTGGCAATCAGAAACCAAGCAGAGAAATGATGACCTGGAAAAACCATTTGGTTTGGTGAATGCACAACGGAACCGTTTACGACTTCATGCCATCTACAAAGTAGTTAAACCTTTAGAGTTCAGAAGTCGCATTGAATGGACTACCTATACCATCGGACAACAAGCAGGCTCGGTTGGTTTTGTAGCCTATCAGGAAGCTGTAATTAAACCCCTGAGCAGCCCAATCTCAGCCGCCTTCAGGTATGCCGTATTTGATACGGAAGACTACGATTCACGTGTGTATGCCTTTGAAAGCGACCTTTTTGCAGCAGTATCCATTCCTGCTTTTGCCGGCCGAGGCACCCGTTGGTACCTGAATTTACACTACAGAGTCAATAAATGGCTGAAACTTGATGCCAGATTTGAAGAAACGAATACCCTTCAAGCCGTAACAGATTCCGGCACAACAGGAAGAGAAAGAATCTGGAAATTACAAGCGAGATTAAAAATATGATTAATGTGGGGAATGTGG
>JAEUUS010000393.1 GCA_016787545.1 Saprospiraceae bacterium | reverse complement strand
TTCAGTGCCATGGCAGCCAGACTGCCCACAATTGGCGGCAATAATTGGCGCAATATCTTTTTCATAGCCAACCGTTGGCACCGGATTGTCTGGATCCACCTGAATGGAATAACAGGCGCTGGAAACAAAAACAAGCGAGATGAATATAAATTTTAAAGTCCGCATTCCCAAGGCAGGGTTCAACACTGTGCTGCTGCACACAGTTAATAACCTAAACGGGTTGTGAAATCTGAGGGTTGCCTGAAAGGGAAAATTTTCCAATATGCTCTACTCCCGGATATTGGATTAGGACATCGTACCTAATGGATAGAAATAAAAAACCCGCCTGAGCCAAAGCTCGGCGGGTGAAGCGGAGAGACAGGGACTAACATTTAAACATTTAGTTGCAAAAACTATTACTAAAACAGAGGAAACAGCCTAATAAGTGTTAAAATTTGTATTATTTTAAATTACCAATTACAATTAAATTTCCAAAATACGATACAAGTTATGTTAAATTTGTTCCGAACAAATCGCCAACAATATGCCGCGAATTATCGGAACACCAAAAGTTAGATTCAATCTGTTTAATTGGAATGAGGAGGAAACGTACATCATGGTCTACTTTGTTTTTAGGCCAAAAAGGATGCTGAAGTTTTCCACAGGCCGCAAAATATCCCCTAATAACTGGGATCGTGTAAAAATGCGTGCGGTACATTCCCGGACATTCCCGGAAAGCTCTTACATAAATTCCCGTCTTGAATTGATTGAGCGCGAATGTCTGAATGTTTACCACGACACAAACCGGGGCCGCATATCCGTAGAGGAGTTTAAACAGCGGCTTTTCCCTTTGATTAATGAAGATGATGATTTTGAGGAGGAGCAGGAATCTAAGCCGCTTACCTTCCTCCAATTTGTGGAGGAGGCTTACCAAGAGCGTGCAAATGATCCAGCAATGAAGCCGGGCAGCTTGCAGGTAGTACACAAACTATTGGTACACCTCAAAAACTATTCAAGTGAAAAGCGGCGTAAGTTGGAGTTCTCAGAATTGAACGAACGCTTTTATTCTGACTTTAAAGCCTGGTTACACAAAGCTCCTCGCAATCATTCCACCAACTATGTAAAAAAGACATGGGCAAACCTAAAATACTTTATCAGGAAAGCAGAGAACAGGCACTTTCATAACGATCGTTCATACAGGGAGTTTCAAATAAAATCTACACCCACGACAAAAATCGTTCTATCGTTTGAACAACTCGAACACCTTGCGGCGCTAAATTTTACCGATGCTCCACACCTTGACCGTGCCCGTGACCTATTTCTTATTAGTGCTTATTCCGGTGCGCGTTTTTCTGATTATATGAAGTTTAAGCCGGAAATGATTAAAAGTCACCAAGGAGAAACAATCCTGGAAATGGTAGCGCAAAAAACTAATCAACTGGTTTTTATCCCTCTGCTTCCTGTTCTGGATCGTGTGTTATCAAAGTATAATTACACCGCTCCAAAAATCAGTAACCAAAAATTGAATAAGAGTTTAAAAGAGGTTGGTAAACTGGCAGGATTGACACAACAAATTTTAGATGTAAGGTATCCCGGTGGTGTTCGTGTTGAAAAAACCGTCTTTACCTGGGAGCTATTAACTACCCACGTAGGGAGGCGAAGTTTTGCCACAAACTTTTACCAAAAATTCCCCCACCTTATTGACAGCATTATGAAGGTAACAGGCCACACCACAGAGGCAATGTTCCGGAAGTACATTGTCATCGATGCAAAGGACAGCGCCGTTAAATTTGGTAGGGCTGTATCAGAGTAACCAATTTTTTCACCCATAAATTTTTTACACCATGTCAGACGTACAAACACCCATAAATCAAGACCCAGGTTTTGAAAAAGCATTAAAAAGCCTGGATTCAATGAAAGAGTCCGTTAACAATCTGAGCAACATTGCCACAAGTGAACAGCAGGCCATTAACCGGCGGCTCGCTGCCCTGGAGGCTTACATAGATGCTGTAAATGATCGTTTGTCGGCTCTGGAGGAACGCGCAGAACAGGCCGCAACCGTTTGAACCATCACAGAAAAGAAAAGCCCGCGCCACCTTGGAGGGAAAACGCGGGCCGAAACGATCACTTTCTAAATTGCTTAAAAAATGAATCCATTCGAGGCAAAATTCAGGAAATTTACTGAATCACTGCAAAAAAATTATTCTGGCAACCATGCTGACCACATCCAAAGTAAGTCCGGGGCCGTCTTTAAGGATAAGCCGTTCACCGATGAGTATAAAACGGTTTATGGTATTGCTGGTTGGGGGCAAACCATTGCCCAGGTTGTAACCTTCGCCACAACGGCCGGGTTGGGTGTCTTCGCCTTGCAGCACATTATTCCGGCAGCGTGGGGGTTGTATGTGGCTCTACCTATTGCCATTCTCTTTGCCGCCGGGGTTGAAGCTGTTAAACGTTCTACCCTGGCCATTGCGGCAAAACATTTGCTCAAATACAAGTCGTTTGGCTTCGCTGGCATTGCGGCCGGGCTGGTTATGTGCGTATCCATTGCGGCGGCTCTTTACGGCGCTAAGGAATTGCCGGGAGTATTCTACCCAAAGCCCGCCCGTACTACTGACGGCGCAACAGTGGCCACGTTGACGGCTGACATTGAAGCGGTGCAACGTGACATCCAAAGAGTACAGGCAACGATCAGTGTTAACCCGAATTGGATCTCAGAGACAAAGACACTGCCAAAGCTCCAGAAAGAACGGGCCGCCCTGGTTGCCCGCCGGGATCAGGCCACAAAGGATGCCGAAGGCCGGGCCGATGCCGCCCACGCGGAAGCCATTGCGGATAGAGCCGCAAAGGTTGACAGGATGCAAACCTATTCAGTGGCGGCGGCCATCATTGCCGAAGTAGTGTTTCTCTTATGTGCTGGATTTAGTATGTATTATCTATGGCGTGCGTTTGCTGAATCAGAGAGCGAAAGCGAATCAGCAACAAAGGATACCAAGCCAGACACGGCCACAGCTCCACAGGTTGTGCCAGGCGCAACGATTACACAAAAGACGGCAAATGTATTTCCCCCACCTACATACAACGGTGCATCCATTACGCCAACAAACGAACGTAGGCCAATCGGGTTTGACTACGCAAACCGTAACGCGCGCGCGCATACGGAAAACGTATATACGGAAAACGTAGCGCCTACCAATCAGCGTCTTTGTGACCATTGCGGCACTGCTTATGTGTACGGTCATGCAAGGCAGCGTTATTGCTCAGAGTCTTGCAGGGTTGCAGCATGGGAAGGTAGGACGGGCCGTGTACTGAAAAAGCAAAAGGCTGCATCCTGATATTAACCCGGGGTAAGGGTTGGCCGTAGTGGTTGACCCTTACTCTTTTTTTCATTCTCACATCATTTTTTTTTGCAAAAGGGTAGGGGTAACACCTTACACATGGCATTGTTATTCCCTTACAATGTTTATTATCAATAAGTTACAAAGGTTTTTAGGCTTTAAAACTTTTTTAATTTTTAGTAATTAAAGGTTGAATAAGTCTAAATAAGGCCCTATACTTTTGTGGAAACAAATTCAAAAACGGTGAAATATGGAGCTGCAAATTTTTAGCAAAGAGGAGATTCAAAAGCTGATCGAAGCGACAGCCCGCCGGACTGCGGAGGAAATGGTAGAGCGACTGCAAAGAGAGCCGGATGTACCACCGGGCGAATCGGAGCCGCTCAAGTATTTGACAAAGCCACAGGCGGCAAAATTGTTGGGGTGTTCTCAAGGTAGTTTGGATGGATGGGCAAGGCAAGGGTTGTTAACCAGGCATAAGGTTGGCGGCGGTCGGGCCGTTCGTTATGATCGCAGCGAGTTAATGCAGCTCGTAGGGTTGAAGGGACGGCGAAAGTAATTTTCTAAAAACAAAAAACCCGTTCACTGGTGGACAGTAGCGAACGGGTTTTAAAAAGAAACAAACGATGGACAAAAATACGAATAATTCAGCAATCGGCAACACTCCGGACGGATTTGACCCGCAATTTAATATGTCAACGATCGGCGGCAGTTCTGCTGATGACAAACCCGAGGTCAACCCGGCAACATTGCAGGAAGAGGTTAACAAGACTTCGCAGTCTGAAAAACCACAGGCGGCAGATAGTAACACAGGGTTGTTTTTGGTTCGGACTGCAAACCAGTGTTTAAGCGAAGCGAACAAGCGGCCAATACCTAAAAAATTATTCGGGGAGTTATGGTTTGAGGGTGAACTGTGCATCCTTTACGCTGACACGAATTTAGGTAAGTCAATTTGCGCCGTTCAAATCGGGGACGGCATAAGCCGGGGCCGCAAGACATTAGGCCTGGAAATAGGGAGCAAACAAACAGTCCTTTACCTTGACTGCGAGTTGAATGATAAACAGTTTGAAACCCGCTATTCTCAAGAGTTTAAGAACCATTACAATTTTTCGGATTCATTCCACAGGGCCGAAATAGACCCGGATGCAAGTATCCCAGAAAGTTACAAAGGTGACTTTGAACGCTTCCTTGTTGACTCTATTAAACAGGCACTTGAGCGAACGAAAGCAGAGGTTTTAATCGTGGACAATATCACATACCTGCGGAGTGCCACAGAGAAAGCGCAAGACGCGCTACCATTAATGAAGGAATTAAAGGAGTTAAAATCAAAGTACAAAATCTCTATCCTTTGCCTGGCACATACACCTAAAAGGGATTTATCAAAACCCATCACCCGGAACGACTTGCAAGGTTCTAAGATGCTGATAAATTTTTGTGATTCAGCCTTTGCCATTGGGGAGAGCCACAAGGATAAAAGCGTCCGGTATATTAAGCAAATCAAAGCCCGAAACACGGAGATTGTCTACGACAGTGAAAATGTCATTCACTGCGAAATTTCAAAGCCTTCAAACTTCCTGCAATTTGATTTAGTCGGGTTCGGTTCGGAGTCTGAACACCTAAAAAGTCATACACCTGGCGACCGCTCAGAGTTGATTTCTAAGGTTAAAGAATTGAGCGGACAAGGTAGGACACAACGCGAAATTGCAGCAGAGTTAAACATCTCAGTTGGAGCCGTAAACAAGTATCTAAAAAAGGAGGAGCAAAACAAATGATGTTCACGGTGTTCACGATGTTCACGGTATGAACATCGTGAACATCGTGAACACCGTGAACATGAACAAAATTAAACAACTGAAAATCAACGTTTTATGTTTTTTAATCCTGTTCACGCTGTTCATGTTCACGCCGTTCATAGTTGAACACCGTGAACACCGTGAACAAAAAACCTCTTTTCAAAATGGCTATTCAATCAGCAGATATAAAAGCACAAACCGACATTGTTTCCATTATTGGACAATGTGTTGACCTCAAAAAAAGAGGCTCAACGTATGTCGGTCTTTGTCCATTCCATACAGAGAAAACACCGTCGTTCACAGTCTATCCTATTGACCAAAATTTCCATTGTTATGGGTGTGGCGAGCATGGTGACATATTTAGTTTTTTGCAGAAGATACACGGGGTTGACTTCGCCGGTTCAATGCGTTTGGCAATGGAGGCGGCGAACATATCAGACAGCAGTTACACACCCCCGCGCCCATCATTCACCCCCGCGCCATTGGCACCACCACCACCACCAAGCTACACGGCAAAGGAGGTGTTTCAAAAGACATTGCAGGAATACAATCAAAATTACTTTGTCAAGTTCCTGCGAAATAGGTTCGGCAATGAAGCGGCGCAAAAGCTGGTTGCATCCTATTTCATTGGAACATCTAAATATAAACCCGGGTGCGTTCTGTTCTGGCAGATTGACCAGGCCGGAAATATCAGAGGCGGCAAAATAATGCTCTACGATCCGGCAACGTGTCGCCGTAGCAAAGACATAGATCCTACCTGGGCGCATACGCTTGTTAAGTCAAAAGAGGAGTACCGATTGAATCAGTGTCTTTTCGGTGAACACCTGCTTAACCTTCACCCGGGAAAAGCCGTCGGAGTTGTGGAGTCTGAAAAGACGGCGGTCATTGCTTCGCTTTATCTGCCTGGCCGCTTATGGCTTGCAAGTGGTGGAAGTGGTGCGTTGACAGCAAAGAAGTTGCAAGTCCTTAAAGGACGTGACGTTCTATTATTTCCGGATTTAGGCACCGACAAGAATACAGGGCTAACATGGTTTGAACGCTGGCAGAAAATCGCACAGGAGGCAAATAATAGCGGCCTGACGGTAGGTGTATCTGACTTAATAGAGAGAGGTGCCACAGAGGAGCAAAGAGAAAATACGGAAGATTTAGCAGACTATTTACTACGCTTCGACCTTGCAGAATTTCAGGCACCACCACCCCCGCCAACTATTCAGGATGCCCCCGCGCCCATCCACACAGGCAACCGGATAGAGCAATTTACAAGCCGTTTAACTGGTGAAACATTTAGTCTGGAAATTGAAGATCCAGATTTCCCGGCAAACTGGTGGTATCACACGCCACTACCCACAGTAAAAACAGATAGACAGGCTAAAATAGACTTAATGTGTGCGGCGGATTTTGTTTCTGGTTACCCTATACCATTCGCGCCGGATGAAGATCAACAGCGGGCGAAAACAAAGCAGCGGGCAAAAGAGTTGGCCGATTGGTACGACAATCTTAAACCCTGGATCAATACCGGGCCGCTGGTAACAATCCGTGTTACTGCGAGATAAAAACACAAAAACAAACACGATGCAAGACACAACAAACACTACCTACACCCTGGATACTGCCAGTCTGGAAAACTACTTTAAGGCCGTAACACACACCTACCTGGAAGTATATGCAGCTCAGACAGAGGGCGAAAAGTCCCAGGCGTT
This sequence comes from Saprospiraceae bacterium, assembly GCA_016787545.1. Taxonomy (GTDB): domain Bacteria; phylum Bacteroidota; class Bacteroidia; order Chitinophagales; family Saprospiraceae; genus M3007. The sequence goes on along the minus strand of JAEUUS010000393.1, from coordinate 2,664 downwards.
AAGGGATCACACGGCAGCGCTATTGCAGTACATTGATGCAGTAGACCGGATAGTACCTGACAGCCTACCCATATCCACACTGCCCACAATTACACAGGCTTCCACCACTACCACCACCACACCCACAATGTTATGAATAAGACCTACAACAACGAACAACAACCACCCATCATAGCGAGCAGCAGCACGGCAGACACCGTACAAGCCACATGGACGGACGTAGCACAGGCAACGACACAAAGGGCGCTATATAGGGCATTACAAGCCCACCAGGATGCGCTGGGTGTTCACCTCTTTGTTGTTACTGCATTACTTGCAAGGTTCACCACTGGCGATCCTGGCAGTGATCCGGTACCACATCCAACAACCCCCGCCCCCTGGGATAACTAACGAACAATCATGGCAATAAGAGAGCAAGCACACACACACCTGACCCAATGGCAGCGGCTTACATGGTACGTCCTGCTTTTGTTGTCCTGGTATCTGTTAACATCGTGACTGGCAGTGTGTAGGCCGGGGCATAAGGGGTACCCCCGTAGGGGGGGTAGGTTAATCTCTAAACGATTACCGCTCAACATGCCTCGCCCCCCATCACACACATAATGTCATTTTCTAAAAGAATCGAATTTGGTTATGAAAAGCACAAAAGACCTCAAAAAGGAAGGGACATACCGAAAGGATAGGCATGAGAAGCGTTTGGAAAATAAGGTGCAAACCCTGGATACCATACCCAAACCGCCCTCCCACTTCGACGAACGCCACCGGGCCAAATGGATCGCAGTCTGTGAAGAATGTCTCCAGCTCGGGACGCTCACGACTGCCGACCTGGACACCGTTTGCACTTATGTAGAAACGTTCTACACAGCCGCCGACGCATTGAAAAACCTAACTGAGCATGGCCACATCATTCAGACAGAAACGGCTGCCGGTATGGTTATTCCCAGGGCAAACCCGGCATGGAGAATCTACACCGATAGCCAAAGGATTTTAACTCAATTATCTGACCGTTTAGGCTTTTCCCCGAAAGCTCGAATGTCAATAAAAGCCGATCCTGTTTCTAAGGAAGTAGACCCTTTAGAATGGGTTTTTAAAAGCAATTAACCGGGAAAAAACCCGTATTTTTGAATAACAAACAAACAAACACAAAACACATGGCAAACGCAAAAAATCGTTATGACCGCCGCGCATCTATTACGCGCATGGACTTGGCAGGAAAGAAAGAGCAAGTATCTTATTCCTTGACAAATGATGGTGCAAACCTGAGTGTACTTCCTGCGCTCGGTTCAAATTTTCCGGAAGTGTCCTTCAGTATTCAAATGAGGAAAAAAGGGCCGTCCTCGCCCATCTCAAACCCGGTAACAGAAGGCTGGCGGGGTTATATTGAATACCAGGGGCAAACATTCGCAGTAGTGGCCTTACATCTCCATTCATGGGAATTTTACGAAGGCTACGAAACCCCGGCCATTGTGGTCGCGTTTGATGGTTCAGGCAAAGAGGTTGCCCGCCTGGAAACAGCGCAGAACGACAGCCAATTTTATTTTTCGGCAATACGTTTGAAAATTGCAATGGAGCGGGCGGGTGAAAACTTGGGTGCTGGCACCTTCAAGACCACTTGCAGCGGGTTGGATCCGGTGGAGTTGACACAAAGCTGGAGCGCAGTCATAAACCCGCCATCCGGCTTGCAGAGCCACAGGGTAGGCGGCGACGCTAAAGACCTTCGTAGGGCTGGCATTGATCCGCTGAAGTATAACCACTTTCGAAGTGGCCGCTATTTCAGTTCACACCCGGCACCAGGGCAAGCGTTCACTTATGCCATAGTTGAACAGGCAGACGGCAAATGGATTTCTTTAACCTGGTATTCTGAAACCGGGGCATTGGATCAGGCCGCAGTTATCAATTTTCCTGACATGGCGTTCTCTTACTTTGCTGGATATGAGAATCTTTCCTAACCTCAAAAAACGACATGGTATGAATTTAGAAAAGAGGCTGGCACCAATGGAGCTGCCAAAACTAACGGAGGCCGGGCCAAAGTCACCCGGTATTATTTCAGGCTATGCCCTGAAATTTAACACGGTGTACAATTTAGGCTTTTGCGACGAAACAATTTCCCCAAATGCTTTTTTCGGGGCCAACCTAAATGATGTGCGATGCCTTTTTAATCACGATCCTTCTTTAATACTGGGAAGGAATAAGGCAGGTACTTTGAAGTTGACCCTGGATGGAGTAGGCTTGTTCTATCGGTGTGAACTTCCTGACAGCCCCAACGGTATAAACATCCGGGAAGCGGTTCGCCGAAAAGATGTAGATCAATCCTCATGGTCTTTTTTTTTGAAAGAATCGGGAGCGGATGATTGGGAGAAAAAGCCTGGTAAAAAACCTTTGCGGATAATAACGGGGGTAGATATTGTTTTTGATGTATCCCCCGTGACTTTTCCAGCTAATCCGGCCGCGACCGCCGGATGGAATGACAGCCTAACAGCTCGAAAGTCATTTGAAGTATGGGAGGCAAAGAAAAGCGGTAAGCCAGGTGTAAAACTTGATTTTATAGGCGAACGCTTAAAGATGTACCACGATCAAATGATGATGGATCAACTTTTATATGTTTAACAACCTCAAACGACATTAAAATGGAAAAAAAAGATAGGCAGCACGGTGACAATGCAA
>JAEUUS010000377.1 GCA_016787545.1 Saprospiraceae bacterium | reverse complement strand
CAAGAAAAGGGCAAGAAAGAGGATCGGTTGGGTAAATTGCTTCATGATTAGTTGAGTCTAAATGGTTACAAATGATTTTCCAGCACAAATGTAGCAAACGAAATCCCTACCTTGTGCCGCTTTTTTGAACAATAACATCATGGCAAAATCAGGCAAGTCCAAATCCACAGTAGCAAGTACTACCAGTAACAAATACGTTGAACCTGCTAAAAACTGGCTCGAACGTCCATCCCTCCCTGAAACTGATCCGCTCCTGAATAAAATTTTCTGGGGTATTGCAGGACTTGGACTCTTGTTACTCATCGTTTTATCCCTTGGTTCAGGCATCAATGCCGACGATAAATTCCAGGTAGATTACTCTCAAAAATTAGTCAATTATTACGGAACTTTCGGAAAGGATACCACAGCGCTGAACATTCCCGACGGCAATATGCACCTGTATGGCGGTTTTTTTGAAACCGTAACCGGATTTGCCAACAAAGCCCTGGGGTATCAGCCTACCACGATTGGATACCACCATGTACGGCACGTTTCCAGTGCCATATTGGGCTGGGTTGCTATGTTGTGTTCGGCCTTACTGGCCAGCCTGATGGCCGGACGCAGGGCCGGAATTGTCACCTTTGTTATTTTGCTACTCTCGCCCCGTTTTGTGGGCGATTCGCTGATGAATCCTAAGGATATCCCATTTGCTGCGGGATACGTGATGGCTTTGTACAACATGGTAGCCGTGCTTAACCGTATGCCACAGCCTGGCAGGTGGAATCTGGCGGGTCTGGCAGTTGGTTTGGGTATAGCGCTTGGAACCAGGGCTGGTGGTTTGTTGTCATTCGGTATATTGGGCTTATTTGCCGGACTTCACTTTTTAGCTCAAAACGGTGGCTTTAAGGCTTTTGCACAAAGTCAGACGCTTAAAAAATACTTGTTTGTGGTGCTGGGAACCGCTATTGCAGGATATGTTTTTGCCCTGTTGTTCTGGCCTTACGGCTTACATGCTCCGCTCAAAAATCCGTTCATTGCCTTGTCCAAATTCGCAGATCTGGAGGTAAAAATCCGTGTTCTGTTTGAAGGACAAAATATGATGTCGGACAAAACACCCTGGAATTATCCGCTCACCTGGATTATCAATACCATTCCGCTGGCCTGCTTGCTGGGTTTTGCCGGTTTTCTGGCCTTTACCCCGCGACTCTTCAAGCGTTACAACCCGCTTTGGGTTGGGTTGGTGTTGTTTGCGGCCGTTTTCCCGGTTTTTTATGTAATATATAAAAATTCCGTGATTCACGATGGCTGGCGTCACCTGACTTTTGCTTATCCACCCATAGCTATTTGCGCCGGGTTGTTCTGGAACGAACTGGCAGCGTTTTTTGCCACTAAAAAGCCGGTACAATGGGCTGTTTATGGCGTAATGGGACTCTTGCTGGCAGATGCAGGCATTTTTATCGCGGCCAATCCTGCCATGCCTTATGTGTATTTCAATCCGGTGGCAGGCGGCACTTCAGGTGCTTACGGCAAGTTTGAAACGGATTATTGGGGAATCAGTACACGTCAGGGCATTGAATGGTTGGAACAGCAGGGTATCCTGCGTCCGGACATGCCCGAGGTGGTGGTTATTTCAACCAATATGTACTATTCCACCAAGCAACTCTGCGCCAAATACGGCGATAAAGTGAAGGTGAAATACCTGAAGTGGGAGCGCCGGTATGACGACGCCTGGGATTACGGCCTGTATCCAACACGTTTCCTGGATGGCAGCACCCTGCAAAAAGGCAAGTGGCCGCCAGACAATGCCGTACACATCATTAAAGCAGGTGGCGCGCCAATTCTGGCTGTTTTAAAGGATACGGACCGGAACTGTGCTCTGGGTATTGCAGCCAGCAAATTAGGCGACTGGCCCACCGCCATCGATCGCTTTAAGGCCGAGGTAGCCAAGGTGCCGGACAATGAAATAGCCTGGGTGAATTTGGCTCAGGCCTACCTCAACACCAGTCAGCTGGAAGTATCCAAACAGGCAGCCGAAAAGGCACTGGAAATTATGCCTGATGACGCCCAATCCAACAACTTGATCGGGTTGTATTGGTTGAATAAAAATGACGCAGGAAAGGCTAAAGCACAATTTGAACTTTCTCTCAAAAAAGAATCCTCCAACCCTGGCGCCTGGTATTACTTAGCCCTGATTGCCCGTTCACAGGGCGACAACCAGACGGCATTAACCAATTTGATGAAAGCCATTCAGATTTCTCCAAGTTTCAAGCCAGCTTACGAGTTGTCTGCACAGATCTATGAAGCGCAAGGCGATGGCGCCAACGCACAGCGTTTCCGGGCGGCTATGGGGCAGATGAAATAAGCGCATTTTGACGTTATACCCTGAAAACCTATATTTGCAAACAAATCAACCTTTTATGGCTCCAACCAAACAAGAGATCATTCGTCAGATCCAGCAAGGCAAGGTAAAAACAGCGCTCGAAGGCATTGTGCAACTTTCCGGTTTGGCGCGTGACAAGGAGGTGCAACAGCGATGCGTGATTCTGCAAAGTCAGTTGTCTCAATTAGATTCTAACTTTGGTATGGGTACTTTTGATCAAAAGACCTATCAGATGGAGTACAACCGAATTACCCAGGCTGCACTGGATTTGGTGTATATGTTGCCGGCAGTGGTAGAGGCGCCTCCGCAATACCGGGCTCAGGGAACGGCATATCAGTCACAGCCCTCCTCGGGCTCTGGCTGGAAAACATGGGGGATATTGCTGACCGGAGGCGTTGGCGTATTGGTCATTTTGATGGTAGCAGGGCTGATGATGGAAAATAGCAAACAGACCAGTCTGGGGCAAGTTTCTGATAAACAAGAACTTAAATCCTCCGAACCTGCTGATGCACTATTAAAAAGTGAAAAACAGTTAGTGCCGGAAAACAATCAGCCAAGCCAACCAACTACCAACAGTCTGCGGACCAAACTCATTGGTTACTGGGGAGGCACTGTGTTTTTTGGCGCAACTGAAATGGGAGGTGTTCAAACCCAATTCATGGCAGATAATCAATATGTTTCCCAGGCTTATTTACAATCAGCAGGCGCTGTTGATGAACCAGATTCAGGCACTTGGTCTATAACAGAAAACGGCGAACTGCTGGTGACGTCAGTCAATGGAGAGACTTATTCGTACCTGATGCAATGGATTGATGACAGATCATTTTCTGCAACCATAAAAGATGTTCGCACCCAACAGTTTACCGGAGTGACTGTCAACTTTCACAAGCGATAACCACTTTAAAAACCTGCTCCTGACCAACATTCGTTGCTTCACAACGTTTAATGAATAGAAAATCAAGATTGTTATGAAAAAGTCGCACCTACTTGCCATCATCGTTGTGGCAGTTGCCATTGGAATATTGATTAGTGCCAGTAAAGACGTAACCACCTACGCCAACTTTGCCCAGGCGGCCAAAACCGACGATAAGGTAAAACTTATTGGTCAGTTGGTTAAAGAACGTCCGGTGGAATACGATCCGGAAAAAGACCCAAACTTCCTTGCTTTTTACCTCAAAGACGAGGCCGGAGAAGTTCGCAGGGTAGAACTCAAAGCTGCCAAGCCACAGGATTTTGAACGCTCTGAATCTATTGTGCTCACCGGCCAGATGAGTGGCGAAACTTTTGCGGCATCTGATATGTTGCTCAAATGTCCATCCAAATACAAAGATCAGGAGATCTACGTACGGGAGAAAAACGGGTAAAAAACGATGGACGATGAACGATGGAACGACATCGTTCATCGTCCATCGTTCATCGTTCATGGCATATGGGAGTTATCCGGAGGCAAAGTCTGAAACACAGTGCAGTCAATCTGGTTGGATTGGGTGTGGGTGGTTTGAGTACATTTTTTATCTATCCGCATGCTTTGGAGGCGTATGGGCTTGCGCAGGTTTTGTTGTCGGTCGGGATGATCGGATTACCGGTGCTTTCTCTGGGCGCCAATACGGTGGTTATTCGCTTTTTTCCCAAATTTCAGGATAAGTCCAGCGGGCATCACGGGTTTCTGCCCTTGTTGATGCTGATGTGTGCCATTGGCTGTTCCCTGGCGTTAGTATTGGCCTGGATCTTTTGGGATCCGTTCACGGCCATGCTGGAATCTAAATCGCCCCTGCTGCGGGATTACCTCTGGATGAGTTTTCCTATTGCTTTTTGCTATATCACCAGCAGTGTACTTTCCAGCTATTCAGCCAATTTCAAGCGCATTGTAGTTCCTTCTCTGCTGCTGGATTTTTCCCAAAAAATTGCGCTCCCTGTGGTTCTTATTGCCGTTTGGCAAAACTGGATCAACCTGGATCTGGCTATGTGGGGATTGGTGCTACATGCTGCGCTGGTTACAGCAGGACTGGTTTTTTACCTCAAACACATAGGCGAATGGCATTGGATGCCCGATTGGGATTTCATACAGCCGGCATTGCGTAAAGAATTATTGCAGTTTATCGGGTTTGGCGCTTTTGGCGGTTTTGCCCTTCTCGTAGCCGCCAAGTCGGACTTGTTCATGGTGGGTTCGCTTCAGGCTGTAAAAGCTGCCGGTGTGTACGCTATTGCCGCTTATCTGGCCACGGTTATTGAAATACCTACCAAGAGCCTGTACGCTGCCAGTGCATCCTCCGTGGCCCAGTATCTGGCCAACAACAACCGTCCGGCCATGGAAACGCTATATAAAAGTGTGTCCATTAATCTTTTGGTTGCAGGCTTATTGCTGTTTGGCAGTATATGGATTTCCATTGACAGCCTGTTTAACCTCCTTCCCAATGGCGAAGAACTTGCGGAGGGCAAGTGGGTGTTTTTGTTTATCGGGTTGGCCCGGGTGGTCGAAATGGGCACAGGATTGAATAACTATATGGTGTATTACTCCCAGTATTACCGGTATTCGCTGTTTTCATTGGGAATCCTGGCCGCCACGAATATTCTGTTGAGCATCTGGTTGATTCCTAAAATGGGTATCATGGGCGCGGCTGTTGCTACCATGTTGAGTATTACCGGCTACAATGCCATTAGCATTGGTCTGGTTTGGTTGAAATTTGGGTTGCAGCCCTTTACCTCCAATACCTTCAAAACCATTGGACTGGCCCTTGGTGCATTTGTAATGGCGAACCTGATTCCTTTGTCGGGATATGACCTGGTGGATTTGGCACTGAGATCCGGCTTTTTTGCCCTGATTTTTGGGGTGTTGGCGTTGCGGTTCAGGGTTTCGGAGGATTTGAACGGTTTGGAAGTGTTGGTGAAAGATAAATGGAAGAAAAGGAACAAAAAGGGAGGAAAGGCGCAATAACACAAAGGCGCGAAGGCACAAAGGCGCGAAGTGGTCAGGAGGCGTTTTACCAAGTTTAAGAGGTGGGGCACCTATCGTAAAATGCGGGCCTCTTTTGAGTTCAGTTTCAATTACCCCTAAACGAAACATGAGCCATCCCTTTCTTACATTCGGGATGGCTCATGTTTTTTTTGTGGGTTGGTAGTTGGCTGCTGTTTACCGCAACAAAGTCACATCACCTTTTTCAATTTTTTCCTGTCCATCTACCAGTTTCACCCGCATACGATATATGTATACATCGGATGGCGCGGGATTGCCATTAATGGTTCCGTCCCAGGTTTTGGTACCTTCTACCAGAGAGTCAAAAATCTTTTCACCCCAGCGCGACCATACTTCCAGTTGTTCCAGGGAGTGTCCCACCAAAACCGGCCCAAAAGTATCATTGGCGCCATCTCCATTTGGAGTAAAGGCATTCGGCCGCTCAAAACGAGGTTTTTTTACCGTTACCGTCAGGCTATCTGTAAACAGACATCCATAGTTGTCAACCGAAATGACATAAGTAGTCGTTTCTTGAGGGGAAAGCGCTTGAACCGGCCCAAAAAGGGTGTCGCCCGCCATATCAACCCAGATAATACTCAGGGAATCGGTTGGACTGGCGCTTACATTTAAGGTAATCGTTTCCCCCTGTAAAATGGAGGTGTCTTTAGGGAAAGTTGCTTCCACATCCCATGGGGTATCCACCAGAAATGCGACGCTGTCCTGGCAACCATTGGCATCCTCTACCAAAACATAATAGGTTCCGGAGGTGTCAAAATTTGCCGGATTCCCAGTGAGACCATTACTCCAGTCGTATGTAATGGGTTCCAGTCCATTTGAGGTGCTAACCGTGGCCACTGCTGGTGTAGGCGTTTCATACGGACATCCGGGATTCACGCTTACATCTGCCTCCATAGTACAGCAAAATTCAACCAAAATGAAAGCTGTATCGAGTCCAACGCAGCCGGCATCCGTAATCACGCTCAGGTAAATGCTTTTTGGGCCAGTGGTGGTATATTGGACTGTATGCGGACCTGCGCCACTAATGGTATCAGGCTGTGCGCCATCGCCAAAATCCCAGTGCCAACTCACGAGAATGCCTTCTGTAGTTGTAGAAGAGTCGGTTACAGTCAATTCCTCACCAAGGCATATCTTTTTATCAGGCTCATCGGTGGTAAAATACGCATTTGCTGATCCTTTAAACAAGGCATCGCCGCCCCATTCCAGGGTAAATCCATTGCCAACCGAAGTGAAATTGTTGATAACCAGCGCATACGTTGCACCGGGTATCAGGGTCAGGAATCGTAAAAAGTTGTCTTGACCTGCTGCGCAACCGGCGGGCTGATTTACATCCGTAGCGGTAGCATTTAAACCGGTTGGGCCCATACATGGACTGGTAGCATCGAAATCACCGGCTGCCATACAACGCTCTGAAATCTTGCCTGAGCAATCACCAGGGCCATTTGGGAGTCGGTACAGAATAAAGTCGATGTCGTCGTTAGGCTCATTTGGCGTAATGGTAAACTCCAGCTTGCCATTGTTGGCCGCTGTGAAAACATACCAGGCAGACCTGGTTTCAATATTGGTGAAACCAGTAAGGCAAGGAGCTCCTTCCATTTCCAGATTATCCAATCCGGCGTTAAAAACAGATTCCACTTCAATAGGGTCCTTTGAGCATACAAAAGTTGCCGTTGGACAGTCACCGGAAACCACGTTGATCACCTCTTTGTTTTCCACGCAGAGTTCGAAAACACCTGGCAAAACGCCATCTACACGGATGAAGTATTGTTGGCCTACCACCAGATCTGTAGCGAAAAGGGGCAGGTTGTTGGAAAAGTTCTGGTCGAATGCGCAAGCCAACTCGGTCAGGTTGCTGCAATCGCCGCTATAAAGGGCAATCTGCGGGCCGAACATGGTGCCGAAAGGATTAGACGGTGTTTGTCCGCGCACAATAATGGCAACATCTGGTGCTACAGCTGTAAACGAGTACCAGACATCTGTATTAATACTGGAGAAGCAACTTGGGAAAGGTTGCGGACTCTGACTGGCGAATGTATTGTCTTCCCCGGGTTGGGCTGTACAAAAATCTGTGGGATCGCTGATCACGGTGGCGCCGCTACATTCGTCATTGGCCTGCGCAAAAGTGGCTGCAGACAAGAGCATACAGCCCAGAAAAGCAAGTAGATTGTAAAGTCGAGTCATTTGTATGGATATTT
>JAEUUS010000360.1 GCA_016787545.1 Saprospiraceae bacterium | reverse complement strand
TGCCCGGCGGCGGGAGGTGTCTTGCGGATCAGGGAAAAAGAAGCCATGGGTACCGATGTGCAACAGGCTGGGTGAGGGCCCATTTTGGCCAATTTGTTTAAACGATTCCTCAGTGGCCTCATAACCTAAGCGCAGGGTAGTTTGGATATTCCGACGCCGCAGCAGGCCATCCAGGTATCTGGCTTCTTTTTCTGTTCCGGGCAGGTAATTCCAGTTTTCACCGCGTTGGGTTTCAGTCTGATTGGAGAAGCCGAAGAGTCCGCCAGTAGTATCCTGCGCGGTTGCATTTAATTGAGCATTGGCCTTGGTAATAGCGCTACTATCCATTTCATATCGCACACCGCCGTAGATGAGTGCATTGTTCAATGGAATATGCCCTGCTTCAGTCTGGGTTTGACCTTCTGCAAGCAGTCGCGTACTACCCATGGGCACAAGCTTGTAACGATCAGCAAGTCGTGCGCCGGATTTACCTTCTGCCAAGGCTCCCAGGTTTAAGCGGTGCAGCAAGCCGGTGGGAGCAAAATAAACGGTTTTGATTCCGTTTTCTTCCAGCACTTTTTCCATTGGCGACCAGATGAGTTGATTCAAGGATAGCAGGTCATCGGATTGTGTGGAAGCATAAAGATTTTGGAGGTAATTGGCACGAGTACCGTTGGCTTTATAAATCAATGCATCTAATTGCCTGGCTTCACATAAAGGGATAAAGAGAGGGGCCTTGCTATTTGGAAGCGTAAGCAGTGCGCTATACATGGTGCTGTCGGTTTCCTTCTTGTCGGAATAGCGATAATGGATGAACTCTATGGCTGCTTCGCCGGGTTTAAGCGCTTTTTGTACATCCTGCCATTCAATCTGCCGCTGAGCTTCAGCGAAAGCTGAGGAAGCGCGAAGTAGCGTCTTTTCCAGGACATTAGACATGGAGTCTAGATAGGCAAAGTGTATGCGTTCTGCTATGGGCAAGGCAAGTTCGGCGGCAAGTAAACGATTGTACCCTTTCCAGCGCGAGTGGATATCGCGGATACTGTCGGGAGCGGATTGCATTGCCTGTTCGAGGTGGGTGGAAGTTTCGAGGGCGAAGCCTTTATAAAACAGCGCGTTGTTGTAGGATTCTACGCGGAAAGTATCAGAGGTTGTTCGGTGGTTGTAGGAGATGAATTCGTCGTTTCCGTCTTGGTAAAGAGCGATGTATTTTTCGAGTTCCTGGCTTGGGAGATAGGTGGCGGATTTTTGGAGGATGCGTTTTATGATGGATGATGCTTCGGTGAAATATTGTTCAG
>JAEUUS010000335.1 GCA_016787545.1 Saprospiraceae bacterium | reverse complement strand
CACAGATATCCAGGTCATTGATGCATCAACCTTTCCTATTGGCGCCATTACCGGATGGAACTGGAGCTTCGGAGCATTTGCCTCGCCCCAAACCGCAACGGGGCCGGGTCCCCATACCGTTGCGTTTAATGTACCTGGCGTAAATCCGGTGGTGCTGACGCTGGAAACGGATCTTGGCTGCAAGATTACCGATATACAGTCTGTTACCATTTTCCCGGATGTGGAAGTAGACACCGTTATTGCTGCGCCGGATTGCAATGGAACCGCAAATGGACAGGTTGTCATCAACAATATTACGAGTGGCACACCGCCCTACCTGTTTAGTTGGAACAACGGGCCATTTATCCCGGATAATACGTTGAACAACCTGGGGGTTGGATTAGTAAACCTGGTTATTCGGGATGCCAATAATTGTGAAACCAAATTAGATATTCAAGTGGACGAGCGGATTCTCACGGCCGAAGCGGTGGTCGCGCCACCTTTGTGTTTTGGAGATGCTAACGGAGAAATTGCGCTGAATGTCACCAATGGAAAAAACCCGGTACAATTTAATTGGGGAAGCGGTTATGTTCCGAATAATATTCAAGGTGGATTTCCAGCAGGAACTTATACTATTCAGGCCATTGATGCCGTACTCTGTGAAGGTACTTTTACGGTAACAGTAACTGACAACCTGCCATTGGCATTAATGGTAGACACGGTAGATATCTCCTGTTTTGGCGCAAATGACGGTTTGGCAGAAGCCATTCCATCAGGAGGTGTTGGGTTGTACCAGTACCAGTGGTCGAACGGAGCCGTTACGCATACCATCAGTAATCTGGCGCCCGGGCAATACGACGTTACTGTTTCAGACCGCAATGAATGTGTTATTGTGAGTGGGGTGTTTATTACGGAGCCGCCGGATGTTGCCATTAATTTGTTGGATGTACTGGATCTGATATGCAATGGCGCACCTGAAGGAGAAATTCGGGTGGAAGGACTTGGCGGCAGACCACCCTATACTTACAGTGCCGATGGTTTTCACTATTTCGCATCCGATACCCTTTCGAATTTATTAGCTGGTGATTATTGGGTGAAAGTGAAAGATGCCTATGGTTGTGAGGACTCTGTATTTGCCAGCATCAATCAGCCTCCTGCTTTGATTGTAGTAGCTGTACCGCAGGATACCATGCTCGATTTAGGATTCACTGTGGATATTTCTACTGTAACAGCGCCAATGGGTAGGCCTGTCGTTTTTGAGTGGAATCCAGGCACAGGGCTTAGTGAAACAGACACCCCGAATCCAATAGCAACTGCTGTTGACGATATTACCTATATTGTAAAGATCACGGATGAGGATGGTTGTATGGCTTTTGACACCGTTCATATACGGGTAAAAAAAGACCGGCCGGTGTATTTCCCGAATGTGTTTACGCCGGACAAATCTTATCCGAATGATCATTTTACAGGATTTAGCGGACCTGCAGCCTCTCAGATCACCCTGTTGCGCATTTTTGACCGCTGGGGCAGTATGGTTTTTGAGAACACCAATTTTGATCTGAACGAACCTAATTTAGGCTGGGATGGCACCGCCAAAGGCGAAAAAGTGGATGGGGTATTTGCCTGGTATGCCTTGGTTAGGTTTATAGATGGCGCCGAATTGGAGTACAAAGGAGACGTGACGGTACTTAGGTAAAAACCGGACACTTCCTCAACAAATCTTTACAATATGCTTGGAAATTACCTCAAAAACGCGCTACCTTTGCCTCCGCTTTTGAAAAAGGGGGCATTTTGTCATCTTTTTCATTGATTTTGAACGAGTTACATTCAATTTTCTAAAACTAAGGTATGCCAACCATCAATCAACTTGTGCGGAACAGCCGCGAAAAGGTGGAGTATGCGAGCAAGAGCCGTGCGCTCAATGCCAGCCCGCAGAAGCGCGGCGTATGCACACGTGTGTACACCACGACGCCTAAGAAGCCGAACTCCGCACTCCGTAAGGTAGCCAAAGTGCGCCTTGTAAACGGAATCGAGGTAATCTGCTACATTCCTGGCGAAGGCCACAATCTGCAGGAGCACTCAATCGTACTCGTACGTGGCGGTCGTGTAAAGGACCTTCCAGGTGTACGTTACACCATTGTACGCGGCGCGCTTGACACCGCCGGTGTGCAAAAACGCAACAAGAGCCGTTCCAAATACGGCACCAAGCGTCCAAAGAAATAATTTTTAATGTGGGTAATGTGGTTAATATGAGCAATGTGATCCAAGAGCGTTTGTCTCTCACATGCTACTGTTCTCCCGCAATCCTTCACATTCATTCATTCAACACATTCACCTTATTATACAATGCGTAAGCACAAACCGAAACCTCGAGTATTGGCCGCCGATCCGCGTTACAACGATACGATGGTAACACGTTTCGTGAATAACCTGATGTGGGACGGCAAGAAGAGCGTTGCGTTCAGCATTTTTTACGATGCCTTAGACATCGTGAAAAACCGCACCAACGAGGACGAGCTGCAAGTGTGGAAAAAAGCACTTAACAACGTTATGCCACAAGTGGAAGTACGCAGCCGCCGTGTAGGTGGTTCTACTTTCCAGATTCCGACAGAACTGCCTGCTAACCGCAAGGTGTCTATCGGCATCAAGTGGATGATCAAATACGCCCGCGCCCGCAGCGGCAAAGGTATGGCCGAAAAACTCGCCGCCGAAGTAATAGCTGCTGCCAAAGGCGAAGGCAACGCGGTAAAAAAACGCGAAGACGTACACAAAATGGCAGAAGCAAACCGCGCTTTTGCACACTTCCGTGGACGTTAAGCACGGCTGAAGTACCGCTCTACCGCCGAACATTGCACTCCCCTACCCTTGTGTCCGGGAAAGCACTGTTCGGCGGTATCGGCGTTTTTAGAGGTTTTGAACGGAGTAATTATTCTCTTGTTTTCAAAATTTTCATAAAACACATTGGGTTTACACAAAATTAACCTGTAGAAAAAAAGTATTATTTACCCAATAAACGATACTTTATTCTGAAAGGCCGTATAAACCCGAAATTCTCATTCATTTTTTTCACACTTTCAATAAAGTAAAAAGTCATGGCAACGGACCTTCGGTTTACCCGGAATATTGGTATCGCCGCCCACATTGACGCGGGCAAAACGACTTTCACCGAGCGCACGCTCTTCTATACAGGTGTTAACCACAAAATCGGTGAGGTGCACGAAGGCGCCGCTACGATGGACTGGATGGAACAGGAGCAGGAGCGCGGTATCACCATCACCTCTGCAGCAACTAAATGCCAGTGGACGGTTGATGGACAGAAATACGATTTCAACATCATTGACACCCCAGGTCACGTAGACTTTACCGTAGAGGTAAACCGCTCACTGCGCGTTCTCGACGGTCTGGTGTTCCTTTTCTCCGCTGTAGACGGCGTAGAACCTCAGTCCGAAACCAACTGGCGCCTGGCCGACAACTACCGTGTACCACGTATCGGCTTCGTGAACAAAATGGACCGTGCCGGTTCCGACTTTATGATGGTGGTAAAGGATATGAAAGCGAAACTGGGCGCTAACGCTATTCCGCTTCAGGTTCCTATCGGCTCCGAGCACAATTTCAAAGGCGTAGTAGATCTCGTGACTGGTAAGGCTATCGTTTGGAACGAGCACGATCAGGGTATGACCTACACGGAAATTCCGATTCCAGACGATTTGAAAGAAACCGTGCAGGAACTTCGTCAGCAACTCGTTGAAGAAGTTGCTTCTTATGATGACAACCTGCTGGAAAAATTCTTCGATGATCCGGACAGCATCACCGTAGAAGAAATGCGTGCTGCCGTTCGTGCTGCCGTTTGTGATTTGAAGATGACGCCTGTAATGTGCGGTTCTGCCTTCAAAAACAAAGGCGTACAAGCTTGTCTCGATGCAGCCTCCTATTTCCTTCCTTCTCCAATTGATATCGCTGCAGTAAAAGGTACCGATCCAAAAACAGAAAAGGAAATTGAACGCAAACCATCAGTAAACGAGCCGTTCACTGCGCTGGCATTTAAAATTGCTACCGACCCATTCGTAGGTCGCCTGTGCTTTATCCGTGTTTACTCAGGCAAACTGGATGCAGGTTCCTATGTATTGAATACACGTACCAACGACAAAGAGCGTATCAGCCGTTTGTACCAAATGCACGCCAACAAACAAAACCCGATCGACTCTGTTGAAGCAGGCGATATCGCGGCAGCTGTTGGTTTCAAAGACATTCGCACCGGCGATACCCTTTCCGACGTAAACCACCCGATCGTACTCGAATCTATGGTGTTCCCTGAACCGGTAATCGGTTTGGCTGTTGAACCAAAAACACAAAAAGACCTGGATAAGCTGGGTATGGCCCTCAACAAACTGGCTGAGGAAGATCCAACTTTCCGTGTGCGTTACGACGAAGACACCAACCAGACCGTAATTTCAGGTATGGGTGAGTTGCACCTGGAAATCATTGTTGACCGTCTGAAACGCGAGTTTAAGGTGGAATGCAATCAGGGCGCGCCTCAGGTAAACTACAAAGAGGCTTTGACCAAAACTACGTCTCACCGCGAGCGCCTCAAAAAGCAAACCGGTGGTTCCGGTCTCTTTGCGGATATGGAATTCGAACTCGGCCCGGCTGATGAGGACTTCCTGAACAGCGAAGACTTCAAAAGCGGCAAGAAAAAGCTTCAGTTCGACTGGGCTATTGTGGGTGGTGCAATCGATAAGAACTACCAAAAGCCAATCATGGATGGTTTCAACCAGATGATGAGCAATGGTATTCTGGCCGGTTACAACATTGATTCCATGAAAGTACGCGTTACCGACGGTAGCATGCACGCAGTGGACTCCAAGCCTATCGCATTTGAATTGTGTGCGAAAGAAGGTTTCCGCGCAGCTGCTCCGGCTACCAAGCCACAAATCATGGAGCCAATCATGAAGCTGGAGGTTATCACTCCGGAAGAATATGTTGGTCCGGTTATTGGTGATTTGAACCGTCGTCGTGGTCTGCCGAAAGGTCAGGAAACCCGTATGGGCGGCGCAGTCGCCATTCAGGCTGAAGTGCCTCTGTCCGAAATGTTCGGTTATGTTACCCAGCTGCGTACCCTGACTTCCGGTCGTGCTTCAAGCACCATGGAATTCAGCCACTACGCGCCACCACCAGAAAGCGTAGCAAAAGCAGTTATTGAGGCCTCTAAAGCAGGCAAGTAATTTCGGCTACCAGACTAGACTTTAGCTGTTGGACCATACTTCCAACACTCCTATACATCCCCCCGATCATGCACCTGCGTGGTCGGGGGGTCTTGCTATAATGTCACGGCTACGCCGTTTGGGGGATGCCCTTCGGGCATTATGGCTGCGCCAATGTGCCTGGTGAGGGCATTATAATCCGAGGTCGCCTTGCCTTGAGAAATTTATTCTTCTTTGAGATTTGGGCTTGATTTATCAGATTTTTCCTTTAATTTTAGATATTCATTAATCCTTAAACACGCTTTTCATGGCAAACACCTATCATCAACTATTCATTCAAACAGTATTTGCGGTCAAATACCGCCAGGGCCTGCTCTTGCCAGAATTCAGGCAGGAACTTTTTGGCTATATGGGCCAGACTATCAATAATCTGGGACATAAGACACTACTAGTAAATGGTGTTGAAGATCATGTTCATTGTTTTTTGGGGCTAAGCCCAGAGCACTCCCTCTCTGATTTGATGCAGAAAGTTAAATCCAATGCCTCAGGTTGGATTAACGATCATAAGTTTCTGGACCAGCCCTTTGCCTGGCAAAAAGGCTACGGCGCTTTTTCCTATGCCAAATCACAAGTCAGTACCGTATTCAGGTATGTCCAAAACCAGGAAGCCCACCACCAAAAACAGACCTTCCGCGACGAATACCTCGAATTCCTACAAAAATTCGAAATCGAACACGACGAAAAATACATCTTCCACGACCCCATCTAACCCCCCGAAGCGGCGTAGCCGCCCCCAAACGGCGTAGCCGTGACATTCCAGTAGCCCGCAAGGGATACGGGATAAATAAAATGTAGAACGGCGTAGCCGTGACATTATAAAATGCCACATATTGTGATTGGTTATAATTCCAACATATATCCTGGCACAAAAATGCCACGGCTAACGCCTTTCATCCCCCTGGGCTACTGGAATGTCACGGCTACGCCGTTTTGGGGCGGCTGCGCCGCTGCGGTGGGGTTGTGTCTGTGGGTGGCATATTTTGCCCGGCGGGCATCTTTTTATTTGTGGTATTATTGCGCATTATTTAGCTCAAGCTACTGACCAGGAAGGTGGCTTTTCCCTTTTTGTCTATGAAAAATACCCTGCTCGCAATGACTGCATTGCTGCTTACCTGTATGCAGATCAATGCACAAACAATCATTATTAATGAAGGCTCCAACAGAAATTACAGTACCGTAGCCGATGAAAATGGTGAATACCCCGATTGGATTGAATTGTTTAATCCGGGGTTGGATACTCTTTCATTGCTTAATTACCGTCTTTCTGACAGACTGAATAATCCTGACAAATGGCAATTCCCAAATGTGGTTTTAGCGCCCAATGAATACAAAGTTATTTTTTGTAGCGGTAAAAACCGAACACCTATCACGGTATTCAAACAAGTGCACAATACCGGCACTTTCACTCCGGTTATTGGCTGGAATGAACACCTTTTTAGTGATTCTATTTATTGGGATGGGGTTTCAAACCTGCTGATCAATACCTGCTCCTATAACAATCAGGGGTATACCGTTAACTCCGTGTTTAACCAAAGCAGCACTTCCTACTATTCCTCAGCCTTTACATTTAATGATGGCAGCGAATTTTCCTGTGGCGCTCCATACGGAACCAGATCAAAAATGCGCCCAAACATGCGCATCAATCAGGTGGTAGTTGGCAGCGAGGGTATCCAAAATTCACCTTACGATTACCCAGCCCCATATGGCAATTGGTACTGGGCTGCACGAAATCAGTTTTTGATCAGGGCTGATGAATTGCTGGCCGCCGGACTGATGCCGGGTTACATCACCAGCCTGGCCTTTGATGTGGCATGGACGGATCCAAATATTGTGTACACCTACGTTGATTTCAACATAAAACTAACTCAGGACACATCTCTATCAATTGATTTTCAGCAAATTAGTCCGGAAATCAATCTCCACACCAATTTTAAACTCTCTGCAGAAGGCGACACGGTCTATCTGTTTAAACCAGACTTACAACTTGCCAGCAAATTGTTGGTGAACTGCAAAAATCTGGATAACAGCAATGGAAGTTTTCCAGACTCCTCCCAGAATATTGTCATTTTCGCTCCTCCGACTCCCAGACAAACCAACAACCAGTCTGAAACCTTTCAGGAATATTTGTTACCTCCGGTTATTCAAACACCTGCCGGGCTTTACAACAACATCATTACCACTACTATTACCAATCCCAATAGCGCCAATTCAGTCATCCGGTATTCCCTCGATGGCAGCGACCCCGATGATACCGATCCGATCTATGAAGGAACGCCAATCACCATTTTTTACTCTGCAGTACTGAAAGCGCGTGCCTTTCAAGCAGGTATTTTGCCCAGTAAGATCGTAGCCTCCAGTTACCTGTTAGGCATCAACCACACCACTCCTATCCTTTCTGTCACTACCCAGCAGGAGAATCTGTTTGGTCCGACCGGCATTTTTGATAACTGGTGGACCGATTGGGAAAAATCCGCGCATGTGGAATATTTTGACCTGCAGGATACCCATCGGCTGATCATTTCCCAATTAGCTGCCATGCAAATGGATGGCGGCGCGGGAGGAAGTCGCTCACAACCCCAACACTCCTTTCAAATTAATTTTGCCCATTCAGCTCTGGGAGAAGGGGCTGTGGAGCACGCCTTCATTCCTACTAAACCCAAACACCTCAATTATGACAAGATTTACCTACGAAACGGCAGCAACCAGTTTCTATGGTACCCATACAAAGATGCCTGCGCGGTGGAGGCAACCGGGCAAGAAACCTACAATTATTACAGCGGATGGCGTCCGGTGTCGGTATACATCAACGGAAACTACTTTGGCTTGTATGAACTGAGGGAAAAATTCGACACGGAGTTTTTTGAAGCACAGGACGATTGTGATAAAGACTCCATGGACCTGCTTTCTCTGAGCTATTGGTATAGCGGGGTTTTGAGAACAATTGAGGGCTCCAGTGATGGATATTACCAGGCCATGAGCGATTTTGATGCCCTGAATCCCGCAGACTCGGATTTTTGGGAACAGGCCGACCAATATTTTGACATGAAATATTACCACGATTACATCATCGCAGAATCGTGGGTGGGCAACCGCGACTGGCCTGGCAACAACATCAAAATTTACCGTTCCAATAAAACCGATTTCAGGTGGCGTTTTTGTATTCAGGATTTTGAACTGGCGTTGGCGCCAAATGGCTGGACCACGGCTTACGACAATTCCATTCGGTTTATACTGGACATGGATCCCAATAATCCGTATACCAGAATCTGGCAGCGCGGTATGCAGAACCCGCGTTTCAGGAACTATTTTATCAATCGTTTTGCCGACTTGATGAATACTGATTACCTGCCAGAGGTTATGACCAGAGTAGAGCAAAGGATGTACGACCAAACCGTGATTGAAATGCCCAAGCTATTTGCCCGCTGGGGGAATCCGAACGACATCCCAGGACAGATGAATGTATTTACCGGAAACCACCTCGCATACCAGTCTGAATTAACGATACGAAACGAACAACTGCGCAGTTTCATCCAGAACGACCTCGGCCTGAATGGACAAGTGGAAGTTACTCTGGATGTATTCCCGGCCGAATCTGGCAGGATAACCCTGAACACCATCACCCCAGGTCCTCTGCCCTGGAGCGGCATATATTTCGATGGCAATGAAATCAGCATGACTGCCATTCCGGAGCCCGGGTACACCTTTTTGTACTGGGATACCAACGAGATTCTGATGGCTGTAGATACCCATGCCACGATTGTAATAAATGCCAACCAAAGCACCCTTTTCCGGGCAGTATTTGCCCCAACAGGCTTCCAGGGACGTATGGCCATCAGTGAATTGCATTACCACCCTGACAGCACCCGGAATTCCGCCGACTGGATAGAGCTGTTGAACTATGGCAATGGAGCGCTGGATATTTCAGGCTGGCGCCTCACCGACGGCAATCCATTGAACAATTTCAGCTTCCCGCTGGGCACCGTGGTGGCGCCTCAGGGACGCCTGGTGCTTGCGCAGGATACCGCCCGTTTCCACAGTCAGCACCCGCAAGTACCCGTTTGGGGGCCGATAGGCTTTGGTTTGAGCAACAACGGAGAAACCATAAGCCTGTTCAATCGCTTTGATGAGTTAGTGTTGCAACTGACCTACGATAACAATACACCCTGGCCATTGGCGGCAGACGGATGGGGCCCTAGTCTGGAGCTGCGAGCCGATAGTCTGGACCCAAACCTGCCGGAATCCTGGTTCCCGGGCTGTATTGGCGGCTCACCGGGAGCGGCTTATACACCCTGTACAGAGCTTATTCAGATCAGTGAAATCAACTATGCCTCGGCGCCGGGCGCCAATGCTGAAGATTGGGTGGAGTTGTACAATAAAGGCAACCAATCGGTGGATCTTTCCAACTGGATTTTTAAGGATGTTGCTGAAGACAACACCTATATCCTGCCTGATCCAACCGTGCTCTCCCCCGGGGAGTACCTGGTTTTGTACCGCAATCAGGACTCTTTTGCCCTGGTTTACCCAACGGTGCCGAATATTGCCGGCCCCTTTGCGTTTGGTTTGAGCGGCTCCGGAGATGCAATCCGCTTGTACGACGCCAATGGCCGCTTGTACCAATCTGTGTACTATGGCACAGCGTTACCCTGGCCCACCGGCGCCAACGGCAATGGATACACCCTGGAGTTGATAGACGCTGTGGGCAATCCGAATCTGCCACAAGCCTGGATGGATGGATGTTTGAAGGGATCACCTGGCGGGCCTTTTGTTCCTTGTCAAACCAGCGCTGCCTCCCAGCCGTATGTGCCCGGCGCCCTGGGCATTTTCCCCAATCCTAACCGGGGGGAATTCACCCTGCAAGCCGAAGGACTCAATGATGCCCAGCCTTTTGATCTGAGCATTTGGGATGCCACGGGCCGACTGGTACAACAGCAAAACGGCATCCAGCAGCGCTCTAAATTGCCTTTAGGGCGATTGACTCAAGGCGTGTATTGGGTGCAGGTAGCGCAGGAAGGTCGGTTCTGGAGCGGACGCGTGTTGGTAATGCAATAACCCCCAGCGGCGCAGCCGCCCAAAAACGGCTTTAGCCGTGACATTCCTGTAGCCCGCAGGGAAATGGGGAATTAATCAATATCAGAACGGCGTAGCCGTGACATTATGAAAATGCCCGATTTTATGATTGGTTATGATGCCAACCTTTATCCCGGCGATAAATGTCACGGCTAACGCTGTTTTGTAGGCAGCGCTATCATACCGTTGGGCCGTTTGATGGATAACCTGCCCAACCCATGCTTCTGGCTGAATTTATAAAATCCACCCACAATCCTCAATCGTTGCCTTAGTTTTGCACCATGAATCTCTCTCTTCTCCACCATAACGCCCTCGTAGGCGGCGCAAGCGCAGGTATCGGACTGGCAACTGCACAGGAACTGGCCCTGTTGGGTGCCAATGTGGTACTGTTGGCCCGAAACGATGCCAAACTTATTGCCGCCATGCAAACGCTGGATACCAGCCAGGGGCAGCAGCATGATTATCTGGTGGCCGATTATGGCGACAGTCTGACGCTGCAAGACCGGGTCAACGCGCTGCTGCAAGAAAAAACCATTCATATCCTGGTAAACAACACCGGCGGACCTCCGGGAGGACCTATCACTGAGGCGCCCACTAAAAATTTCGTGGAAGCATATCACAACCACCTGCTCTGCAACCAGATTCTGGCGCAAGCGGTGCTCCCCGGCATGAAAGCGGCCGGCTATGGTCGCATCATCAACATCATTAGTACTTCAGTGAAAGAGCCATTAGACGGCTTGGGCGTATCCAATACCACTCGTTGGGCAGTGGCTTCCTGGGCCAAAACCTGGGCCAACGAAGTTGGGCAATATCAAATAACGGTAAACAACGTGCTTCCCGGTTTCACCAGCACAGGTCGTTTGGAAGAAATAGTAACCAAGCGGGCTGCAGCCAACAACAGCAGTACCGAAGCTGTGGAGCAACAATTCAAAAACCAGGTTCCTATGCGCCGCTTTGCCGAGCCATCAGAGGTTGCTGCCGCAGTAGCTTTTCTGGCCAGCCCAGCAGCCGGATACATCAATGGCATTAATTTGCCGGTAGATGGAGGGCGGACCAAAAGTTTGTGAGTGTTTGAGTGTGGGAGTGTTTGAGTGTGGGAGTGTTTGAGTGTGGGAGTGTTTGAGTGTGGGAGTGTTTGAGTTGGCGTGCGGCCGGGGATTACTTATAAGTTTTTACCACTAAGCCACTAAGGACACTAAGTGTGAGGAGTTTTGCCTTAGTGCCCTTAGTGGCTTAGTGGTAAGCCCCAGCCGCACGCCAACTCAAACACTCCCATACTCCCACACTCAAACACTCTGACAAAGTTCCACCAATACCCCGTTGGATGATTTGGGATGTAGGAATGCCACGAGTTTATTGTCGGCGCCGCGCTTGGGTTCGCGGTTGAGCGGAATGAAGCCTTCGGATTCGAGGCGCTGGATTTCCGCATGAATATCGTCTACTTCAAAAGCAATATGATGAATGCCTTCGCCGCGTTTTTCAATGAATTTGGCAATGGCACTTTCCGGGTGATTGGCTTCCAGCAATTCAATTTTGCTTTCGCCAATCCGGAAAAATGAAGTGGCAACATGCTCACTTTCAACGGTTTCTACCTTATAGTGCTGTTCGCCCAGAAGCTTTCGGAAGAGCTCGTTGCTCTCTTCCATATTTTTAACAGCTATACCGATGTGGTCAATTCTGATCATGGTGTGGGAGTGTGGGAGTGTTTAAGTGTGGGAGTATTTGAGTGTGGGAGTGTGGGAGTGTGGGAGTGTTTGAGTTGGCGTGCGGTTGGGCATTTTTTCGTGTCTTTTTAGTGTCGGGGTGACTGCAGTCACCCCGACACTAAACTTGGCGCCTTTGTGCCTTCGCGCCTTTGTGCCCGCCGCTTTGAGCCTTAAATATCGAAG
>JAEUUS010000275.1 GCA_016787545.1 Saprospiraceae bacterium | reverse complement strand
GTGAGTGAGATGGCTTCACCGATCGGCATACCCATATTAAATTTGAGGGCATTGACGATGATTTCCTGCTGACGGGCCAGGTTGCCGCGTTCGCTGCGCAGGGTGGCAATGGAGAGCTCAAGTCTGTCAACATCCAGTTGTTCGGCAAAACCAGCCTGGTTGATGGCCTTGGTATCGGTCAGCAGTTTTTCCAGGTTGCTGATGTTTTTATCCAGGATGCCGAGGTTGTCGGAAAGCAGCAGGGCCGGCAGGTAGGCGTCGGTTACTTTGTTGCGCACGTTTTGGCGTGCTACGGCCAGCTGAAAATCCACATACTGGCGATAGTACTTGGCTGCGCGCAAACCGACCAGGTAAGAGTTGTTGAAAATCAACTGATTGTACGATACGTTCCCGGAAACGCTGTGTACCGAGTTGAAGAAGATTTTGGAGTCCGGATCAGAAGCGAAAATACTGCCAAACACTTCGTTCAGTTCACTTACCTGACTTGCATTAAAGCTGGTAAGGACAGGGCTGAGGTCGATCGGGCCGCTGGATCCGAAACCAAGTGCACTACTGGGCAAGCCTCCGCGTTGCAAAAATCCGGTGTACGTAGCGCCTGCGGAAAGTTGTGGCAAACCGGTAGCCAGATTCTCCTTGATACGCCAGTCTGCATCTTTCAACTGAAGTTGAGCAGCTTTAATATCCGGATGGTTGTCCAACGCATACTGAATGCAGTCGTTCAGGCTCAGGGCCTGCGTGTTTTGAGCCCTGGCCCCCGTACTGAAGGCAAATAGCAGCGCTACCAGGGTTAGTTTTTGAGCATATTGATGGAGCATGACTATGGGAATCGTTGTGGTTCGAAATGATCAAATGATGGGAGGCAAGTTTTCAGCAGGACCGAGTTTAGCTTTAAGCATTTTTAATCCTTTTTCTGAAACGATGCTGTGCAAGTAGTTAGTAATGAACTCTTTAAAAAGAAAATCGTAGGTATATGGCGGTTTGGGGAAATATTGTTCGTCGAAAATGATCATGGCGCCGGCGATATAAAATCTGGCGGCTGTTTCGAGGTCAAAATCTGTGCGGTACAATCCATCGCGGCGACCCCATTCCAGGTTTTGCCGGGCCAGGTTGAGGATATAGCTATGCTGGAAGTCGTTTATACGGTTCCAGACTTCACGGTGGTATTTTTGCATTTCATGCACCACATTGGGCTTCATTTTACCCAATTCGGAAACAATTTGCTGAATAATACGCACCATTTCATCCACCGCATCTGATGCTTCAGCATGCATCACTTCATCCACCTTGCATTGTTCTGCCATGTGACGTTCCATCACTTTGGCTACGAGATCGTCTTTGTTCTCGACAAAGGAGTAGAGCGTTTTTTTGGAAATGCCCAATTCTCTGGCCACATCGTCCATCGTGAGGCTCTTGATGCCGAGTTTAAAAAACAACTCTTCAACCCGTTTTAACCATTTTTCCTGTTGTTCTGTAAACATGGCGCAAAGGTAACACTGGAAACATTTTATGCGCAAATCGTTTCCTGCGTTTCCATCTGTTTTTCGACGAACGTCAAATTAAATTCCAAATAGCTGCTCTCCAACTCCACGAAACCAAATAAAAATAGCTTTAACAAATATCACCCGCTTAAAGTTCCCTGTATACCGCTACCTTTGAGGCATGTCTGTCACACGCCGCGCTTATCTGGCTCTGGCCCTCATTTGTATTATTTGGGGCACCACCTATACTGCCATCAAGTATGCAGTGGTAGATTTTCCGCCTTTTATGCTGGTTGGCATTCGCCAAACGGCAGCCGGGTTATTGTTGTTGGCCCTTGCCTGGAGTAGCGGAAAAATTGCAGTGCCGGAGGGTCGCTACGTCCGATTGCAAATGCTCACCGGACTGGCTACTATTACCGGAGGTAACGGATTTATTACCTGGGGCATGCAATATGTTTCTTCGGGACTGGCTGCCATTATCGGTTCGCTTACACCTATTTTGGTGGTGATTATTTCTTTGATCTGGCACGGCAAAGAGCGCATTCACACCCGGATGATCCTGGGTGTTGCCGTAGGTTTTGTCGGATTAGCCCTGATTTTTCGCGAAGGCTGGGCAGATTTTGTGCGTCCGGAGTACCGTTGGGGCATAGCAGGGTGTTTTGCTTCCTGCCTGACATGGTCGTTGGGCACCGTAATGGCCAAGCAGTGGAATTCTCCAAGCGTTTCCCCCTTGTTGAATGCCGGGCTGCAAATTACCGCCGGGGGCTTGGGCGGATTTGTGTTAAGCGCTTTATTTGATACCACCCATACCATCCATCACTCAGCGTCCGGCTGGATCTCAGTGGCATACCTGGGCGTTATAGGCTCAGCCCTGGCCTTTACCTTATATATGTTTGTGCTCAAACACCTGAGCGCCACCATTTCCTCTTTGTATACCTATATTAATCCGGTAGTAGCTATTCTGTTGGGCTGGTTGTTGTTGGGCGAGGCGCTTACCGCCTGGGAGGTAGTTGGCATGGGCATCACGATTCTGGGGGTATGGATTGTGAATTCCCGCAGAGTTTCAGCTTGACTAATATTTGCGAAAATTAGCCTGCCTGATTAACGAATTTTCTCCGTTATTTGTCGAGCCGTAGAACCACCATCCAGCACATACGCCGGATGGTGCCTAAATTTTTGCCACATATGAAGCGCAGCAAAATTGCCGGAATGGGCTCTTATCTCCCTGAAAGGGTCGTTACCAACGAAGAACTTACCAAAGTAATGGATACCACTGATGAATGGATCCAGGAACGCACCGGCATCCAAACACGCCGGTATGGCGTAAAACACCAGGAAACCACTTCAAGCATGGGCGCCAAAGCCGCCCGGGTGGCTTGCGAACGCGCCGGTATTACGCCGGAGGAAGTAGATTTCATCATTTTTGCTACCCTGAGTCCGGATTATTACTTCCCGGGTTGTGGCGTACTGATGCAACGCGAACTGGGCATTACCCAAAAAGAAGCCGCCGCGCTCGACATCCGCAACCAATGCAGCGGTTTTGTGTATGGATTGAGCATCGCCGACCAGTTTGTGAAAACCGGCATGTATAAAAATGTGCTCGTGGTAGGATCTGAAATGCACTCCATGGGACTGGATTTCAGCACACGGGGCCGCAACGTTACGGTTATTTTTGGCGATGGCGCCGGCGCCGTGGTGGTGCAGCCCACCGAAGATACCAACCAGGGTATCCTCACCACCAAACTCCATTCCGACGGAACTTATGCCGAAAAACTGGCTTTTGTAAACCCGGGGGCACACGGGGGCTACCACCAGCTGCGTATTGGCGACACCACTGATCTGGGCTATCCTCCGGCAGATACTTATGGAGAAATATTTGTTACCCAAAAAATGCTGGATGAGGGCCTGCTTTACCCCAATATGGAAGGGCAATTTGTGTTCAAACTCGCCATCCAGAAGTTTCCGGAAGTGATCCATGAAGCGCTCAAAGAAGTGGGATTGCAGTCGTCAGACATCAATATGTTCATCCCGCACCAGGCCAATTTGCGCATCAGTCAGATGGTGCAACGCCTCATGGGTCTGCGTGACGATCAGGTGTGGAACAATATCCAGCGTTACGGCAACACCACCGCAGCCTCAGTACCTATCGCCCTTTGTGAAGCTTGGGAGGCGGGTAAAATCAACAAAGGCGACCTCGTTTGCCTCGCCGCCTTCGGCAGCGGGTTCACCTGGGGTAGTGCACTGATCAGATGGTGAGTGTCTGAGTTTTCGAGTGGGGATTACCACTAAGCCACTTAGAACACTAAGAGCGATCTCCCTTAGTGTTCTAAGTGGCTTAGTGGTATTCCCCACTTGAAAACTCAGGCACTCAAACACTCAGGTACTCAGACACTCACCATCTCAAACACTAAATTCATCGAAAATAGATATTAAAAGCAGTTACTGTTACGTTTATACATCGTTTCACATAAAAATGCCGGCAAATTTGTCGGCCGGAAGCCAAATGGCACACGCTTTGCCGCCAATTGACTTCTAATTTCAGCGTATTTTAACGCAATATCCGGAAAAGGGAGAACAGATGTTCGTTTCGGGTATACAGGAATGAAATACGCCCTTAATCAAAACAGTTACTGCTATGTTTTTGGATTTTAAGATGATACGGGTAGCGCTCCTGCT
>JAEUUS010000269.1 GCA_016787545.1 Saprospiraceae bacterium | reverse complement strand
CAACGAACGGCCATTCTGAATGAAATTGAGCCTTATTTGAACAAATCCCTTCAGATCAATCCGGGTTACCGTTTGGCGGCGCCCATGAAGGTGCAACTGGCTGTTATTCGGTATAATCAGGATAAAAACCTGGAAAAACTGTTGCTTGATCTGGAAAAACTGATCCTGAATCAGCCCGCCAACGGCGATATGCTGGTGATGGTATTGGATGTGTTGAAATCACTAAAAGGCGCCGATCCGAATATTTACAACTTCTTCTGTCACCGTGTGGGGTACAATTTCTACTTCGTTAAAATGCAGGATCCGGATGGCGCCATTGAGTTTCTGAATCTGGCATTGGCCAATTATGCACAGGACAGGAATACCATTCAGGATTTGATTCAGGTGTACACCTCCATGGGGGATCAAAACAAAGTGAGGGAATTGCAGCAACGACTTGGCATGTAGTCTGGGTTGTCTACACCGTACCATTGATGGTCAAAGCATATAGCGTTCCGGAATCCTGGATCGTGGTTCCTCTTCTGTAATTAAAATTAGCCTCAATGATAATCAGCACATCATCCATACGATAGCTTGCATGCAGGTTTGCACTAAAGGAGGGAGCGCCATTATAGTCAACTACTTTGGGCGGTTTTACCTCAATAACTTTATAACCTAAAGATTCAAACAATTGCTTCCATCCGGAATAGGATAATTTCCAGCTAAACCCCAATTCCTGCCATTCCATAGGCATTGCGTTGGAATAGGTAATATAGATGCCACGTGCCTTGTCATTCGAATACCAGAAGTTCATACCATTGATCACCACATATTCAAAGGGCTTCCCAGTTCTGGAATTGACTGCTTCTGTATTGATCTTGCCCAAACGCATTAATTCAGTCAATGTAGTTTTACCCAAATTAACCCTGTATAGCGGGAATAATGGCATCGGATAGGAACGATTGAAACCTGCAGATGTCGTTTTAGTTGTAACCTCCGGCGCTGAACTGACAGCTTTGTCTGATGGTTCGGTTATTTTTTTCGGAACCCGGGGGCCAGAAGTGACGCTTTGTTTTTGCGGTTTCGCTTTGGTTGAAATGCTTGGCTGAAGCGCTTCCTTGATCCCCTTTACAATTTCAAAGTAGGGTTGATCTTCGTTGTCCCATATTGTTTTTGATAAAACGGGACGTTCACCGGGAGGTAGCGCCTGGATATCCCCAAGTTGTGCGTATTCACCAAATTCTGTTTCCTTCCAATGACAAATTCTGGCCAGCACCGGAATCACCTTGCACTTCCCTTTCTTGTGTTTCTCCATCACTACCGGCAATTCCTTTCCCATGATGTAGGCTGAATTAAAGAAATCGGTACTCAACAACAAAATGACCAATTCCGAATCCAGCAATCGTTGCTTGATTTCATCATCCCATATTTCCCCCGCTTTAATTTCTTTGGAAGACCAAATGCTCCAGCCAAGTTTCGGAGCTACCAGATTCATCTGGCGTAATAATTTATCCCTCACTTCTCGGTCCTGTTCTGCAAATGCTATGAAAATATTCATTGGAAAGTGCTGACTATTGCTGAAGCAAATATACCGCGGTGCTACCGGAATAAAAAAGCGGCCCGGTGTCCCACACACCGAGGCCGCTGAACTTAGCAGAAATATACTCTTTGGCAGGCTCCCCCGCAGGAAACAGGCCGGTGCCGGTCCCACTCCATTCCCAACATGCCCCTCTGGGAGGTTAAACTGCCTGCTTGATTAATCCACGTTGTCGTGCAGGAATGAATTCCCGTTCATTTTGATTTCTCCTTCTTCTTCCAAAGAAATGGTCCAGTTTGACATTTCAGGCTTCCCAGCATCAGGCACATCATCAAGA
>JAEUUS010000267.1 GCA_016787545.1 Saprospiraceae bacterium | reverse complement strand
TCATCATGTTACAACATAATCTACTTGTCATTTTTAGGAGTTTTAAAAGGTACAAAAGCACCTTTCTAATCAACCTGATTGGTTTGTCCACAGGATTGACATGTACCCTTTTGATCTGGCTTTGGGTAAGTGATGAACTCGGATTCGATGCTTTTCATGCACGAAATGCCCAACTTTACCAGGTCATGGAGTGGAGTGACGAGGGCGGAAAAAAGGTAGTACACGACGGTACGCAAGGATTGCTTGGGGCAAGCATGGTTAAAGATTTGCCTGAGATTGAAGCGGCCGTTTCTATGTTGAATCTGGCTAAACACGGCCACAAGTTACCCTTCTCCGTTGACGGTAAGTCTATAGAACAATCGGGCATTTTTGCCACAAATAACTTCTTCGAAATATTTAGTTTTCCTCTATTAACAGGTGATGCCAGTTCAATCTTTAAGGACCAAAATGCGATGGTGATTTCAGAGGATATGGCCAAAAGTTTGTTCGGCTCCGCTGAATCAGCTATAGGGAAACCAATTGGCTGGGAAGTGTTTGGCAAAAAAAGGCAGTCACAGGTTTCCGGGGTATTTGCTAAACTCCCGTCCAACAACAGCCTGGTTTTCGATTTCGTTGGATCATATGAGATGTTACTGCAGGAAATATGGCCCCACGGTCAAAAATGGAACAATGAAGGGGCTCAAACCTATCTGGTGCTTAAGCCGGATACCAATGTGCCAAAGT
Organism: Saprospiraceae bacterium; assembly: GCA_016787545.1. Classification (GTDB taxonomy): domain Bacteria; phylum Bacteroidota; class Bacteroidia; order Chitinophagales; family Saprospiraceae; genus M3007. The sequence goes on along the minus strand of JAEUUS010000267.1, from coordinate 12,040 downwards.
TCAATGAAAAAATAGCCGGATTTGTTAAAAAATACCGTCCGGAGACGATGTTTACCTGCTTTGTCCGCCCCTATTCAAGCGCATACCTATATGGTAAATATGAAGACGGTATTCAATCTGGCGGTCGCATCAGTTATGTGCGATTATTTTCGGTGGTTGCCCTGTTTATTCTGCTCATAGCTTGTATCAATTTTATTAACCTTTCTACGGCCAAATCGTCTGTCCGGGTTAAAGAGATCGGGATCAAAAAAGCCATTGGTTCCACCAGGGGAAATTTGGCCTTGCAGTTTTTGGGAGAGGCAATGGTCATGTCTGTGCTAGCTACACTGTTGGCTATCGGACTTTCCATCCTTTTGTTGCCTATATTCAATATTATTACAGGAAAAGAAATCGAGTTTCCCTATACACCGGCAATGGCTGCCTCAGCCTTCGTAGTAGTCATAGTGACTGGTTTAATCGCAGGCAGCTATCCGGCCTTTTACCTGTCAAAATTTCAACCCGTTTCCGTATTAAAAGGACAGGTATTGAGGTCTTCCGGCGAATATCTGGCTCGTCGTGGTTTGGTAATCTTTCAGTTTGTTGTCTCCATCGTTTTAATTTTTGCAGTTGAGGTTATTTACCGCCAGATTGAGTTTTTACAAAGCAGCAACCTGGGTTACAACCGCTCAAATGTCTTGTATTTCAACAAAGTAGGCGCCGTTTCGCAAAATAGCGAAGCTTTTTTGAGCGAAATCCGGCAAATTCAAGGTGTTGAAAAGGCTTCTTCCATGCAGGAAACTATGGTTCAAAAAACAGGAATAGGAGGCTCAAGTACCTATGGTATTGACTGGCCGGGAAAAACAGAAAAGGATCTGATTGACTTTAATGTTCGGTCCGTGGATTTTGATTTGGTTGAATTATTGGAACTACCGGTAGTGGAAGGTCGTAGTTTTTCAAAAGAATTTTCCAATGAAAGCAGTCACCTACTGTTCAATGAAACAGCCATCCGCCAAATGGGCCTGAAAGATCCGGTCGGTAAATCGGTCATGATGTGGCAGGAACCTAAGATCATTGCCGGGATAGTCAAGGATTTTCACCTCACTTCGCTGCACGAACCTATTGCACCTATGGTATTCCGGTTCTCACCGGCAGAAACCTCTACTATAATGGTTAAAATCAAAGCCGGAGAAGAAAAAGCAACGTTAGAAAGACTGGAGGACCTTTATAAAAGGTTCAATCCAGGATTTGAATTCCATTTTAACTTTCTCGATGAAACTTATCAAGCCCAGTATGTTTCCGAAGGGCGAATCTCCCAATTGTCGCGCTATTTCGCAGGTTTAGCTATTCTGATATCTTGTCTTGGACTTTTTGGATTGTCTATGTTTACAATAGAACAGCGTACTAAAGAAGTAGGCATCCGAAAGGTTTTGGGTGCAAGTGTGACCGGAATTGCCGGCCTGTTGACGAAAGATTTTCTAAAACTGGTTATTGGGGCGTTTTTCATAGCTTTTCCATTGGCTTATTATTTTATGCAAGAGTGGCTTGGTGATTTTGCATACCGTATCCAAATTCGGTGGTTGGAATTTGCCCTTACAGGAACTGTTGCCATAACGGTGGCGCTTTTTACAGTAGGCTTCCAGAGTGTCAAGGCAGCTTTGGCCAATCCGATTAAGTCGCTGAGGAGTGAGTGACATTGGACGTTAGATTGCTGGACGTTGGACTTGCGCTCGGTTAAGATAGAAAAAATCATGTACTCAGAGCAGTCCAACGTTCAGCAGTCCAATGTCCAGTAGTCTAATGTCCAGCAGTCTAATATCCAGCAATCCATAGTCCAATATCATGTCCTACACGATCCTACACTTTCTGCGCAGCCTTCGCCGGCACAAAGCATTCACGGCCATCAATTTTGCCGGTTTGACCATCGGCATCACAGCAGCGTTGTTGTTGTTCAGGTATGTGCGGCATGAATACGCCTACGACCGGCAAAGTCCGCATGCTGCCAACATCTGGCGCGTGTACAATTATACCGCCGATGGCAGTACGGTCATTACCAAAGATGCCAACACCCACAGTGCCGTAGGTCCAACGCTTCAGCAGGTATTGCCGGAAGTGACGGAATACGCCCGCTTGTATTGCGGCAGTAGTCCGGAAGTAGTGGCGCTGGTGGAACAACAGCCTTTCGAGTTGGAACGCTGTTACATGACCGACCCCGGTTTTCTGCGAATGTTTCCGCAAAATCTGCTGGAAGGTGATCTAAACACCTGTTTAAACCAACCAAACCAAGCGGTAATGACCAAGAGTCAGGCCCGGAGAATTTTCGGGGAAGCTCCTGCACTGGGGAAAATTCTCCGCATCAGCAATGGCATGATGGCCGGCCAATACACTGTAGCAGCGGTGGTAGCTGATCCGCCGTCAAACACCCACCTGAAATTTGACCTCCTGCTTTCCTATGCCACCCGTTATAGCGCCGGCCATCAGGATAATTTTGAATCCTATTGGGATTACAATTATGTACAACTCGTGCCCGGCGCCAACCCGGAAAAGCTGCAGCAGGAACTGGCTAAAATCAACCAAAACCAGCTCAAAGACGCCGGTATCGCCCTGGACATTCAGCGTTTCACCGATATACACCTGCATTCCGACCTCACCTACGAACTGGAACCTAACAGTCAGGCCCGAACAGTGCAGTTCCTTGGTTTGATCGGCTTGTTGATCCTGGGCATTGCCCTGATCAATTACATCAACCTGGCAGGCGCTTTTGCGCAGGAGCGCGCGAAGGAAGTAGGCGTGCGAAAAGCCATAGGCGCCAATCGGAGCAATCTGGTGGCACAATTCCTTGCAGAGCATCTGGTGCTTTGTCTTGCAGCACTCTGCCTGGCTACGGTATTGTATATGCAGCTTCAACCCGCTTTTGCCCAACTGGCCGGTATTTCCCCCGACAATACCTTTGATCCCGGTTTTTGGGCCACCAGTGTGGGCGTGGTAACCGGCATGGCCATCCTGGCCGGTTTATACCCGGCCCTGGTGCTATCTGGATTCCGCCCTTCAGAAGCACTTCGGGGTCGGTTTGGACCTATGAAAGGCAGTTTTTTACGCAAAAGCCTGGTTACCACGCAGTTTATCTGTTCTGCCGGACTCATTTTCGGCGTTTTGGTAGTTGGACGGCAATTGCAGTTTTTACAGCAACACGAACTGGGTGTTTCGCTGGATCAGCTGGTTTCTGTGCGCTTTTCAGGACAGAGGGATTCATTGAGCATGCGCAAACTGGAAGTGCTTCAGCAAAAATGCCTGCAGATCCCGGGCGTCAGCGGTATGGCCTTTTCCAGCATAGTGCCCGGTTTGGGGGTCAACAGTATCAGCGGCAGTAACCGGCCGTTGCATTGGACGCAACAACCCGATTATGCGCGCATTACCTCCTATTTTGTAGAAACAGATGAACAATTTTTCTCCTTGTTTGGGGTAAAAGTGCTGGCCGGAACCCATAAGTATTATACAGACCGCAGCGCCCGATACCGACATGTTACCCTGAATGAAACCATGCGCAAAGCCTTGGGATTTCCCACGCCAGAAGCTGCTATTGGACAGGAAATTGCCTACGAAAACAGCGAAGGCGGGGCAACCATGGTAGTTGGCGCTGTTGTGGAAGATTTTCACATCGAAAGCTTGAAAAACACCCCAAAACCTACCTTGTACTACTGCTTTTCGCCGGAAGAGCTCCCGTATACCACCTTAAAAATACACCCGGAACAAATGCAGTCTGCCTTGGCGGCAGTGCAAAATATCTGGTTAGCGTTGTACCCGGATCAGCCGTTCAGGTATTGGTTTTTGGACGAGCACTTTGCCCGTCAATACCGGCAGGAGTCCAGATTCGGCGCTTTATTTGGTGTTTTTGCCGGTCTGGCCATTGCTATTTCCTGTCTGGGATTGTTGGGCCTTACGGCGTTTCAGATGCAGCGGCGCAAAAAAGAAATTGGCATCCGCAAGGTCCTGGGCGCAGGCATACTCAATGTTACCACCCTGCTCACACGCGATTTTTTGCAGTTGGTTTTGCTGGCAGTTTTGGTGGCCTCCCCGATCTCGGCCTGGTTGATGCGGCAATGGCTGGAGGCTTATGCCTACCGGATCGACCTGGAAGTCTGGATGTTTTTGGTATCGGCCTTGGTGGTGTTGCTGGTAGCCTTAGGCACGGTATTGTATCAAAGTATCCGTGCGGCTATGGAAAACCCGGTAGAGAGCTTGAGGAGTGAGTGACTTGCCGTACATTTTGGTTTCAGACCTATAAGGTTTTCGAAAACCGTATAGGTCTGAAACCAATCCGGGCCTCCCAACGCACTCATTCATTGACCGTTTTCCAGCACCAAAATCTCGTGGTGAGGCAGGGCATAACGATTATCCAGGGTCATGAGCACAATGTTATCGCCTGGCTGGCATTGAGCGAGTACCTTTTCGATGTTCACTTCTTTGTAGGTCACATCTGAAAACATGATCAGGGTATTAGCCTGCTTTTTTCTCAGGGCAATTTTGAACCTGATTTTTTCCAGCGGAATACTGCGCTCGGGCGATAAATCGGCGGTGCAAACGGTGAGTGTGCCCATTGCGTTTTGCGGAAGGCTGCATTTTCCGGTGGGGGAGTATTCATCAACCACCATTTTTTTGTTCAAAAATGCCGCTGTGCATTGCGTAAAAGGCTCCTGAGCCTGGGCAGCATCTGCCAGGAAAACCATGCTTAAAACGAAAAACAGAGATTTAAAACGGAACATCATAGCTGAATTGTTTGTGGTGTAAAAAGTGGGACAAAAGTATTAGCCCCCGCTTCCGGCGCCAGATTTTGGCCGTAAAAGCTTGTAAAAGACTTGTAAAAGATGGCACAAAGTGAGGTATTAAGGATTAAATTACTAATACACAAAAACACTAAATTGTTAAATAAACCTTCACCTCTTCGTGCCTTCACGGCTTTGTGTCCCTTTCTTTCGCGCCTTCCAATTTACTTGTCCGTGCCCGCACATACGTGTCCGATAATGAACACTTTTGAATAATACACTTTATTTTAATTAACTGACAAACAGCTACTTATCATTCGGGCACAATTACTGATGCAGTATTCAAACAACTAAAGAATTAAGCTATCCCTACCAAAATGATTGTCAATTACCTGCGTCTGGCCCTGCGTAAGTTGTCGAAACAACGCGAATATACCCTGCTCAATATATTGGGCTTGGGGCTGAGTATTGCCTGTTGTTTGCTGATTTTCATTTTCCTGCGTCACCACACCAGTTTTGATACCTACCACAGTAAGGCGGATCGAATTTTCCAGGTGGTTATGGACATCAAAACAGAAAGTACTTTTCCTTTTTCCGGCGCACCCAGTCCGATGGCAGATGCCCTTCGGTTGGAATGTGCTTTGCTGGAAAAAGTAGCCATGCGTTCCGCTCAGGATGAAGTGTTGGTTAGTGTAATCAATGCCCAGGGCGGTATGGATAAATACAAGGAAAAGTCGCACTTCGCCTGGGTTGAACCGGATTACTTCGAAATCCTGGATTTGCCACTGGTTCAGGGCCATTACACCGGACTGAACGAACCCAATACAGTGGTACTCTCCGCATCCATGGCCCGTAAATATTTCGGCTCCGCCGATCCGCTGGGGAAAGTGATCCGGGTTAATAATGAAGACAACCTGAAGGTAATAGGTATTGTGCGCGATTTGCCCGCCAACACAGATTACCATCACAATATTCTGGCTTCATGGGCTACCTTGAAAAGTCATCCGGATGTGGCCGGAAGCCTTACGTCCTGGTCGGGCGCAAGGGGTGAGAATTATTGTTTGGGCGTGGTAAAGGCCGGACATAACATCCGGGAGCTGGATCAGGTAATGTTGCAATTCAGGCAAAGTCACCCCCACCCGGAATCCAAAGACCTGTTTCAATACAAGGTAATGCCCATGCTGGAGATGCATTCCGACATGGAATATGGTTTTGGCATGGATAAAAAATTCCTGTGGGCTCTGGGGCTCATTGGCATTTTTCTGCTGGTAACGGCCTGCGTCAACTTTGTAAATATGGCCACTGCTCAGGCCCTTCATCGGGGCAGAGAAGTAGGCGTTCGGAAATCGCTGGGAAGTACACAACGCCAGTTGTTCTGGCAATTTATGGCAGAAACCGGCCTGGTAGTTAGCGCTGCCTTGATTCTTGGATTTGGTATGGCCTGGATGGCGCTTCCGCAGCTCAATACCTGGCTGGAGGAAGACCTTAAAATGGAGGGAGCGTTATTGGCCAACCTGTTGGTTTTCGCCGGAGCGATGGGGCTGCTGTTAACCTTTTTGGCAGGCGCTTATCCCGCTTTTATGCAAGCCAGATTTAATCCGGTTACTGCTATCAAAGGCAGTCTGGAAAATGCGTCAGGTGGCGGCATTTCTTTGCGTAAAATATTGGTAACCACCCAGTTCTCCATCTCACAGGTACTCATCATCGGGGCGCTGGTGGTAACCGCTCAAATGCAGTTTACGCAGGATGCCGACTGGGGGTTTCGTCCGGGTACCGTGGTTACGCTGGAATTGCCGGATAAGGCCAAAATGAAATCCCTCCAACAGCAATTGTCTAAAATTTCAGGGGTATCTTCTGTATCCCTCTGTTATCAGCCTCCGGCCTCAAGTTCCAATAATTTTCAAGGGGTGCAATGGGAAAACAGGTCGGATGTTGAGCCCTGGCTGGCCAATGATAAACCTGTTGATGAAAAATATCTGGAAACCTTTGGGTTAACGCTGGTAGCTGGTCGCAACCTGCAACCCTGCGATACTACACGGGAGTTTTTGGTGAATGAAACCTTTGTGAAAAAACTCAATCTGGCATCCCCTGAAGATGTTTTAAACAAACAGGTGGTGATTGGTACAGAAAAAGCTGCAATAGTGGGAGTTATCAAGGATTACCACAATTGGTCGCTGGCTGAACCCATTGCAGCTATATCCATGAGTACGCGCTCTGAAGGATATGCAACCTGTGCGGTTCAATTGGTTTCGGGTAATCCGGCGCCCGCATTGGCTCAAATCAGGGAAGTTTGGGAAGCGCAATTTCCGGAACATTTTTATGAACAAACATTCATGGATGAGCGGTTGGGCGACTTCATGGCCACAGAAACCATGATTATGCGCCTGGTACGCACTTTCGCGGGCATTGCCGTTTTTGTGGGGTGTCTGGGCCTATATGGGCTTTCAACCTTTATGGTTACCCGCAAACGCAAGGAGGTAGGCATCCGAAAAACGTTGGGCGCCAATGTTCCGGGTATACTTTGGCTGTTTGGAAAGGAGTATATTCGCTTGATTCTGATTGCCTTTGTATTGGCAGCGCCGGTAGCCTGGTGGGCCATGAACAACTGGTTGGATGATTATGCCTATCGGTTCCATATGGGCGCAGGCATTTTCCTGTTCTCGCTGGGTATTACCCTGTGCCTGGCTTTGCTCACGGTAGGGGCGCAAAGCATAAAGGCAGCACTGGATAATCCGGTGGAAGCGCTTAGAAGGGTTTGAAGGGTTTGAAGAGTTTGAAGGGTTTGAGGAGTTTGAAGGGTTTGAGGAGTTTGAAGGGTTTGAAGTGGCCAGGGTTTGGGATTCCAAGGGTTTTTGGGCCTTTTCTCCTCAGCGTAAAAAACCTCTGTGCCTCTGCGGTAAAAAACTCTGCGTCTCTGCGGTAAAAAAACAACTCTTTATATCCCAAAAATGCTGCAATTCGAACCATACATGCCGCATCCGGCGCTGAGGCAATATATCAGGAGTTATTGGCTGATAAGTGGCAGTAATGCAAAGGAATCGTTGGAATTGGTGCCTGATGGCTACCCGGAGATGTTTTTTGTATTGGCCAATGCCGTACACATGCCACAGTTCAATGGGAGTAGTCGTTGGAACGCCGCATCGGATACAGGAGTTATTGGACAAGTCTCTGGTCGGTTTACCTTTGAGATGGAAGCAGGATCAATGCTGTTCTGTGTTAAGTTTTACCCCTGGACGCCTCATTTATTGTTTAAACTGCCCGCCTGGCAACTGAACGATGCAGCATTGGATATGGGAAGCGTGAGTGCTCGGCCATCCTTCAGAGAATTGCGCGAGCGCGTGGCCGGATGTAGAGAAATACCTCAGGCGGTTACTTTGCTCAACGATTTTTTCCTGGAACAGTTTAAAGACTTAAGTGGAGAAAACCCTTTTGTAATGCATGTTGTACAACAAATTTTCCGGCAAAACGGGGTAGTGAGCATGGATCAGTTAAGTGGAAGTTTCCGAACCAGCAGGAGGTATATAGAACTCCTTTTCCGTCAGCATATCGGGTTCTCTCCCAAACAATATGCCCGGATTATTCGGGTTAAAAAAGCTTCAATGTGTCTGCTGGATCCGCGCTTTAAAGGGCAGATCAGGGAGGTGGCTGGTCAGTTAGACTACTTTGATCAAAGTCATTTTTTGAAAGATTTCAAGGCAGTAGTGCGGCAGTCGCCCAGCGCGTTTTTACAGGAACAATTGAATTTGTCGGAGACATCGGTTTTGAGGTATCTGGATCAGTGGGATTATTCGTAGGTCTCAAACCTCGTAGGTTTTAAAAACCTACGAGGTTTGAGACCTACGAGGTTTAAGACCTACGAGGTTTGCCCATAGAAGACAAATCAGGGTTCGCATTTTTACCAGAAGTGCGGTGTGTGGCAGATGAATTTTGTGCTGTATTTGATCTGTTAACTCCGTGGATTTTTTGTGTCAGTGACGGGGTGACTGCCAGTCACCCCGTCACTGACACAAAAAATCTACTCAAACAAAAAACACATGTACAAATTACCACTAGCCATTTGCATGCTGCTGATTTCCATTTGGCATATCCCGGTTCATGGCCAGGGTGTGCCTCCTGAACTGGCTGCAGCTTTTCAACAAACCCTGCAAAACCAGCGCAATTCATTGGGTGTCAAATCCCTGAGTGCTGCCGTTCAGTTCAACAACGATTCTATCTGGAACGGTGCTTACGGCATTTCTTCCACATTCCCTTTGGATAGTGTAACCCCGGATTATGCTTATGCCATTGGCAGTATTACCAAAACCATTACTGCAGCCTGCATCCTCCAACTGGCAGATGAAGGCGTGCTGCATCTGGACGACAGTGTGTCGAAATGGCTGCCGCCGTTTCCATACGTGAATCCCAATATTACCATTCGCCAGCTGCTGCGCCACCAAAGTGGATTGTATGATGTGATTACCAACCCAGCCTATGATGCAGCTACCAAGACAGATATGGATTCTATCTGGTCGCTCAGTAACCTGGTGCAGGATTACATCAACCCGCCCTTGTTTGCACCTGGAACCAGCTGGTCTTACAGCAATACCAATTATGCTCTTTTGGGTTTGATTGTGGAAGCCGCCACCGGCAACAACTATCGCGCAGAATACACCAACCGCTTTTTTGAGCCTCTGCAGTTGCCTTCACTGGTATTGCCTCCTTTCGATCCAAATCCTGCAGATATTGCGCATTTGTGGGTCTATAATCCTGCCAACAACAGCAGCGCAGATGCGCATGGATTCTATTCCCAATGGCATTCCTTCCGGTCGTCGGCCGGACCCATTGGCGGTTATTATGGCACAGCCAGAGACATTGCTGTTTGGAACAGGGCTTTCCTGCGCGGCGACCTGCACAGCGCCAATATCCTGAACGAAGCCAAAACCACCGTGGCAACTACCATGCCCAATAGTGGTCGGTACGGATTGGGTATTATGGAGCGCAAATTCTGGGGACTCACCGGGTACGGACATGGTGGGGATATCGGGTATAGTGGCATTACCTATTATTTCCCGGCCAAAGACATCAGTATTACCGTGCTGAATAACGATGCCAAAAAGAATTCCTGGGCGCTGGCGCCTGTAATTCAGGCATTGCTGAAAAACTACCTGGATTACGAAGCATCGGTGTCTACGGTTTCTCCATGGGCGTTTAGCGAACTAAACCCGCAGGTTTATCCAAATCCGTTCACAAATGAAGTATCTGTTTCCTTATATTTACCAACCGACGTACAGGATGCCCGCTACCAAATAACGGATGCCTTGGGTAAAACCCTCAGCAATGGTCAGCTCGGCAGCCTGGGTTCAGGCGATCAAACCCTTACCATTCCTGCCGGCACTACATGGCCTTCAGGTGTTTATTTCCTCAGCCTGCAGCTGGATGGAACAGGCACCCGGGCGATGAGGCTGGTGAAATAAGGGGGGTGAGGGGTTTGAAGGGTTTGAAGGGTTTGAAGAGTTTGAAGAGTTTGATGGGGTTGAAGAGTTTGAAGGGTTTGAAGGGTTTGAAGAGTTTGAAGGGTTTGAAGAGTTTGATGGGGTTGAAGAGTTTGATGGGGTTGAGGGGCTGACGTTGGTTTGGTCATTTTCTCATGAGAAAAATGATTCTGCTTATTTACTTAAGTATTTGCCTTTCAAAAAATAAAGAGCATAATGTCATGGAAACCGTTTGGATGAAACTAAATCCTCACTAGGTGCAGTTGAAATAACAAAGAATTGATGCTCTTTTCAACAAGATTGCCAACCAAAAGCCAAACTCAGCGACCCTCCCTTCAAACCCCTCAAACCCCTCAAACCCCTCAACCCCTTCAAACCCCTCAAACCCCTCAAACCCCTCAAACCCCTCAACCCCTTCAAACCCATCAAACTCCTCAAACCCCTCAAACCCCTCAACCCCTTCAAACCCCTTCAAACCCCTCAAACCCCTCAAACCAGACCTCTCCTCAACATGAGTCTTCGTCTAGCCCTCCGCAATCTTCGTAAAAATGCCAAATACACCAGCATCAACCTGGTGGGTATGAGCATTGGCATGGCCTGCTGCTTCTTGATTATCAGCTACCTGAACTACGAACAAAACTTTGATACCTTTTTCCCGCACAAAGACCGGTTGTACAGGATCGGGTATCATGCAGAATTTACCGGCGAGCCGCTGGACCTGAACCGTTGTCCGGCGCCCATCGGGCCGGCTATGTACGAGTTTTTCCCGCAGGTGGAAAAGGTTGCGCGCATGTTCCCGCGCAGCCTGAGCGTGCGCGAGCCGCAGCGCGACCAGCAGTTTGAAATAGAGTCCACCCTGTTTGCCGACAGCACGGTGCAGGAGGTCATGGGATTCGATTTTATGTACGGAGATCCGAATACCGCGCTGCGCGACCCGTTTTCGGCGGTTTTGACGGATGAAACAGCGCGGCGCATTTTTGGCACAGAAAACGCCATGGGACGGCAACTGAAGGCTGGTGAAGATGCCTTGTTTACGGTTACCGGCATTATCCGCCGATTGCCCCGCCAGTCTCACCTGCAACTGGATATGATGTTGCCATTTCGCAATATCCCGGATGTGGAGCCGGTTTCGGCCAGGCCCGTGGTGCAAAATGTACTGGTCAACAACTGGCTGGCGTCCTACACCCATACGTACGTGTTGCTGAAACCCAACACTACAGCAGAGGCTGCCAATGCCTTGTTCCCGGCTTTTATCCAGAAACATGGCCACGCGCAATTCCGCGACAAGCAGTTTTTCAGCCTGTTTCCTGTAACACGCATACACCAGCACAGCCCGGCCACTGATGAGGTAGTAACAACAGCCAACCCCACTTTCCTGCGCGTATTTGGCATAGTAGGTTTTCTCATTTTGCTGATTGCCGGCATCAATTTCGTGAACCTGTCTACCGCAGTTTACCTGGATCGGAGCAAGGAGGTGGCTGTGCGCAAATCATTGGGCGCCAGCAGAGCCTCGCTGGTAAGCCAATTCCTTACCGAAACCATGCTGGTGAGCGGTATGGCTTTTCTCATGGCCATGCTGCTGTTGTATGCGCTTATTCCGATGTTCAATGCCCAGAATGCCAAGTATATTGCCTATGATTTGATACGCGACTGGCCCCTGACCCTGATGTTTACCGGCATTTTCCTGCTTACCGGATTGGTGGCGGGTATTTATCCGGCCTTGTTTGCCAGTCGCTTCAAAACGGTGGAAGCATTTCAGCGCAACAGTACGGCTACCATTGGCGGGGCCGGACAATGGCTGCGTAAATCGCTGATTACCACACAGTTTGC
>JAEUUS010000263.1 GCA_016787545.1 Saprospiraceae bacterium | reverse complement strand
TGGTGTACCTACAATCCCAACCTGCCGTGTATTGAGGTCCCTAACCCCAATCCGCATACCATTAGTAGTCATGCATCGAATTTACCTGGCCCTGTTGTATCTGCTTGTGGAACGCTGGCGCCCTGGGCGCCAACGGTGAGCAAAATATTGCCCTCAGACCCTACAACAACCAACTTTTGCCAATACTATCAGGCAAATGCCAATTGTTACCGGTACAAACAAATTATCAAAGTCATAGATCAGCAAGCTCCAACAGCCGAATTTGAGGTTCCAGATTGTATCAATCAAAATTGGCTAACCGACAACAATCAAGCACTGTGGAATGAAAATTACTGGTGGGATCCGGGCGTGCAGTCGCATGATTTGTGTGAAGAGCCTACCAACCTCTGCATATCTGCCACGGATGCCTGCTCTGGTTCGAATGTTAATATTGAGTACCTTTTGTTCCTGGATCTTGATCAGGATGGTACGATGGAAACGGTGGTTAACTCTGTTAATACCGGTCTGGCAGGACTTGGTTGGAATCGGGTTATGTACAATAACCTTTCAACCCCGAATTTCAGTGGAGGTGTAGCCCGCAGTTTTGATCAGCGGCAGGTTGCATCCAATCAGCAATATGGATTTGCCATAGAAGAGACCGTCAATGGCGCGATTAAAACAGCTTGTGTTCGTTGGAATACACAACAACAACAGAACAACTATATAATGCCGGAGTTGCCACATGGTACCCACAAGATTAAATGGTTTATCACAGATGGATGTGGCAACAACAAGGAATACGAATACGTATTTACCGTAAAAGATTGCAAAGCGCCTACAGTCGTTTGCCGCAATGCCCTTTCGGTGAATATCATGCCTACGGGAATGATCCAACTGTATGCAGCGGATTTTGTGCAACATACTGCAGACAACTGCACCCCGGCGGATCAGCTAACCATCGGTATCCGGAAGTGTGGTCAGGGTACTGGGTTTCCCTGGGATGCCAATGGAAATCCGGTAACCTCTGTGACCTTTGATTGTACCGAGCAAGGTCTTAATTGTGTGGAGATTTGGGCCATTGATGCTGCCGGCAATGCTGATCATTGCAATACTACTGCCATCGTACAGGATGTAAATGCTTTTTGCACGCCTGGAAATACCGTAGCCGTAGCAGGGTTTGTCAAAACGGCGGATCTTCAGGGAGTCGAAGAAGTACAAATGCAGTTCCAGGGTATAGCGCCAACCATAATACAACAGAGTGGGTGGACGGATGAGGAGGGTGCTTTTGCACAAAACTTACCTTTGGCTACTAATGTAAGTTTGACGCCTGTAAAAAATGACAATCCCCTCAATGGTGTAACCACCTACGATCTTGTTCAAATCTCCAAGCATATTCTCGGGTTGGAACCCCTAAACTCTCCCTATAGCATGATTGCGGCTGACGCCAATCAATCAGGTTCTATTACAACCTTTGATATTGTGGAACTGAGGAAGTTGATTCTGGGGATTTACACCACCTTGCCAGCAAATGACTCCTGGCGTTTCGTAGAAAAGTCTTTCCAGTTTCCTTCGCCTACCAACCCGTTTCAGACACCCTTCCCGGAAAGCATATCTTATGATGATTTGACTTTGCCGCAATTGGAAGAGCATTTTGTTGGCGTGAAAATTGGCGATGTAAATGGTTCGGTCCAGCCAAACGCACAAGCGGAGGCAACCGAGCGACAATTAACGCCGGCAATTTTTGATCTGGAAGATCGTCCGGTTAAGGCATGGGAGGAATTTGAACTCACCTTCAAAGCGGAAAAGCCGATGGTCGCCTGCCAGATGACGCTTGAGTTGAATGGATTAGAGCCTATTGGTATCGTAGCATCGGAAAATGTTGCACTGGAAAACTTTGGCATGGGCTTCCAGAATGCCTTGACGGTCTCCTTAGACGAGGTGGAATCTTTCACCATTCGTTTTCGGGCAAAACGAGAAGGACTATTATCCGATATGATTGGCCTGTCAAGCAGTATTACCAAAACGGTGGCTTACACCTGGGATGAAACAACCTCAAAGGTTGATCCAAACCAAATTATATTGAGATTTGATGGTTCAAAGGAGGTGTCATGTGCGTTTGAATTGTACCAAAATGAACCAAATCCCTTTTTGAACAGGACGAAAGTCAGGTTTAATATGCCAGAGTCTGAGGAAGCCACCCTTTCGGTATTTGATGAAAATGGCAGATTGATTTTCCGGCAAAAAGGACAATTTGCTGCGGGCTTGAATGAAATCATGCTTGATCGTGATGTTTTAGGGGCTGGTGGAAGCTACTACTACCGGTTAGAAACCCTGAACTTTGTTAAAGCTAGAAAAATGTTCCATATCAAATAACATCTTTATAAAAAGTCGCTATCTTTGAGCCGCGAAATCGCAAACTTAAAGGTAGCGACTTCACATTGTGTTTAATCCGATCCGTACGCTCATGAAAAAGTGCTTCAATATTTAGAAAGCCGTATCCTTCGGTTTTTCTCTTTTCCCAACACTTTTTCAAAGTTTTTAGCGAGTTGGCATTTATGTCAAATGCGCAATTGTAAGTGGTAACACACTAGTAGACCTGTATGTACATTTGGAGTATCTTCAAATGGAATGGTATTGTGTAACCGTGAATATTTACTACGCTAATTAGTAAATGAGATTAATCTTAAACCCTTCGGCACCCTTTGGCTTTCCCTATTTTATCGGCATTCTGGCGCATTCTGCGCCAGCGACTTTCCATTCAGTATTCTCTGGCAATTTCAGAGTTAGTCTCTGATAATTTATGTTTTTGACACACACCTAAGTGTGGCAAGATTTTTGCGATTCTTGTTTTGGCGCTGAACACTTTGTCATTTGCAAAGTAGTTGCACATCGCTGATTTCGGATTTAATACGTTTTTACTCATAATTTTTTCATCACAAATTTAAACGACATGAAAAGAATGAATCTCATTCGCGCCGCACTGCTCGCAGTGTTCGCATTCATGGGCACCGTTAGTCTGTCAGCTCAACAGAACTGGCTTCCAGCGCCTCAGGCGATGGTAGTTATTACGAATGAGTTGAACAATCTGGCTAACCCGCCTGCTCCGTCAACTGGCACTACGCTTCAAACGAAGCAACAGGTAACGGAGGCTTATGCGAAATCCGGCTGCACCGATTGCATGCTGCATTCTGTAAAGGAGCAGTTTTTGCTTTTGACGCTTAAGGAAATCAAGCTGGGTGCTGATACTGGAGCTGCAGTTGAGTCTGTACGCGCTCTGATGATCCAGCACTCTAACGGTAATGGTCCGTTGCTGGCTACCATCCAAACGGCTTACCAATACATGGATTCTATCCTGTAAAGATTTCTTTATCTCCACTTTCACATTTTTAAATGTGTCTCATGAAAATGATAAAAAATTTATTCTCAACCTACAAAATACAGCTTTTGCCTGTATTTATGCTGCTTTGTTTCGGGCTTAATGCTCAAACAGTAGTAACCTTTACCTCCGCGGCAGGAGTGGTAAATATCCCGGATGCTACTTATAATGGCACTCAGGCTTCCATGACTACCAAAACCATCGCGGTTGCAGGTATTCCAGCTGGCGCAATCGTTTCCAACGTACGTGTAACGGTTAACGGCCTTAATCACACATGGGCAGGTGACCTTGCCATCAAACTCTGGACTCCCGCCAACAACGTTGTTGGATTGATGAGCCGTCCAGGTTTGGCTGAAGCAGTTGATGGTGCAGGTACTTGCTGTGGCACTTCTGTAGATTTCATCGGATGCAATCTGCGTTTTGATGATGCTGCTCTGCTGGACGTTGAAGCAATCAACGCCAATATGGCTGGCAATCAGGATCGCCGTCCTAATAAAGGTATTATGGTGTCTCCTTACAGTACCCTTGCCAACGTTGCTGCTGCCGTGTCTAATGGCGCTGCAAATGGTAACTGGATTTTGGGTATTGGCGACGGCGCAGGTGGTGATGTTGGTAACTATAATTCTGTTACCATTGAAATCACTTACGCAAATGCCTGTGCACTTGTTTGCCCAGCTAACCTGAACTACAACCTGGATCCAGGTTTTTGCTCTCAGGTTGTGAACTACGACGTGTTCACTACAGGTGTTTGTCAGATCGTAACGCAGTCTTGCGGTTTTATCGGTTCATTGGCTCCTGCAGAAGTTGACTTCTGGCAGAATAACAATGCATCTGGCACAGGTTTGCCAGCAGCAGGTAACTCTGGTGGTGGTAACCCTTCTATCGCTTTCCAGGATGCAGGCGCTGCTTGCCCTGCAACAGCTGACCGTCTGGTACTTCGTTCTGTAGTACAAGTTGGTGGTTTCTGTTTCACAGGTGTTGAATGGGACCTGAACAATGCTGCAGCTACCACAATTGAATTCGACTGGGTATATGATGCATCTGCATCAGGCAACGCTTGGGACCGTTTTGCAGTAGGTATCGGTACTGATGCCAACCACTTCGGTAACAACAACAACAACTTCTGCGTTAACCCTAACGGTTACTGGCAAGGTTTGACCAACCAGTTTGGTCCGTTGGTTGTAGCTGGCCACCACGTAGCCAACATGCCTGCTCAAAGCTGGCTGTCATTGGCTGCCTGGACAACTGTAGCTGTTGGTGTACCACCAGCAACCATCACGATCTCAAACCTGACAAGCACGCAGATTGTTCCGGCTGTACCGGTACAGTACGCTGGTTTGCCAAGCGGTTCTGAGTTCCCGATCGGTTCTACTACGAACTGTTTCCGTGTAGATTTGGCTCCTGCCAACAACCCAGCAGGCGACTTGACCTGCTGCTTTAATGTAAATGTAATTGAGTATCCAAACCCAATCGCATCACTGGTTTGCAATGACCTGGTGTATGTTTCTTTGGATGAAGATTGCTCTTACTGCCTTGGTGCAGACGGTGTATTGGAAGGTGGTCCATACCACTGCTATGATGACTACATT
>JAEUUS010000237.1 GCA_016787545.1 Saprospiraceae bacterium | reverse complement strand
CCGGGAAAAAATGTATTCATGGACGGTGGACGGCTTACGGTTGACGGCTTACGGTGGACGGTTTGGGCTCGGGGGAGATGGAGAGCCCAATTACCCGAGCCCAAACCGTCCACCGTAGGCCGTCAACCGTAGGCCGTAAGTCGTATAAAAGGCAAACATCTGCAAAGTTTGGGGCCTGTAAAAGCAAAATAACTAAAATTAAAGAACAGCGTGGCGATGATAGTGCCGTAACTTTTAGCGCAGCTCAAAACAAAACAATCACCACCAATAACGTGGCAATAAACACCACGACCATTAGAAACAGGTACAACGCACAAAACATCAACCATTTCAATACCGTCCAGGGCCAGGATTGCCGGTAAAAACGTTTCATGGCCAGCAGCAGCGAAACCCCAATCCAGCCGATAACTGGCAGGCCCAGCCATTCAACCTCCAGAATATAATCATTAAAAGCAAATAACAGGGTAAGCAGCATAAATGCCCCCGATTGCTGATGCATGGTAAAAATAAAATGCTCCACATACAACCTGTTGGACTTCCAATACATCAGGTATAACAGGAATGACATCAGGGTAATCAGCACCAAAATCGTCCAGGCAAAACTACCCACGTATCTGCTGACGAGCGACTTGGGATCCTGCAAGGATTTGATGCCCTGACGGAGCATGATTTTCTCTTCCCAGCTGGTAATTTGATACCGATTGATGATAGAGTCCGGTGTTAATTCAACCAGATCTTTTGTTGATACTTTTAACCCTGTCAGCAGAAGTGATAGATAAATAGAGTCTTGTCCGGTGCTAGCCTTTGTTGGCGCTCCCATCTGAAGTAAGTACCGGGCCGCCTGGATTAATGGCCCGTCTACTTTCTTTACAATAGAATCAACGGCCAGCCTGACCTCTGGCGTTTGCCAGGCTTTCGGAAGCGAATCGATGGTTGAAGTGTACTTTTTAGTCAATTCATACTCATACAATACATCCATCAAGCCTTTTTCTGACAAAACCCTGGCCAGCTCTTTATTCATGGTGGTATCTTCTCCACCTACCTTCAGGTTGAAATTCCCATTGGTAGACTCCATCCTGGCGCCATTAAACTTGCCGCTGAACGTGAGCAGAAAAAAGAACATGACAATAAAGAAAAACTGCACCGGGTGCGGATACCGCTTGATTCGGCCTTGAAAATATTCAATGGTTACTTTGGCCGGAATAAGCAGGTGCCAGCACATTTTGACGAATTTGCCATCCAAATGCGTTAGGTTGGTGAAAAACTTGGTCAGCAGATCACGCATACGCACCCGACCGTCAAAATCCTTCTGGCCACAGTGCGGACAAAACTCTCCGGAGCGGGATAGTTTTCCATCGCAATTTTTACACCTACGTTTGGGTGGCTTTTCTGTCTGAGGCTCGTCTGTATATTCCATATCAGTTTGATTTCGGTTCCAGCAAAGAAATAGGGAATCGGGGAACAGAAATAGTCATTCGTCGATTTAGCTAAAAAGAAATTTGATCAATGGCGTGTAATTTTGCGGGATCAGGCATCTCTAATCCACTATATTTGCCAATAGCGGATGCTATCCAGCCAACCTCAACCTTTGACCATGATTCAATTGAAAATACCTGAGCCCTGTGCAGAGAAATGGACATCCATGACTCCGTTTGGACCGGACTGTCGATATTGCGCGCAATGCGATAAAAATATCGTTGATTTTACATTTAAATCCGATGCCGAAATTCTGGTGTATCTTCAACAGCATCAGGGCCGAATCTGCGGACGCTTCCGAGCTGATCAACTCCACAGGAATATTCGGGCGGGGAGAAAAAAAGGCTGGTCGATTCAAGCTTTTGTTACCGGATTAATAGGACTGGTTTCGCTGCCTGCATGGGCACAGCAGGATCTAAAGCCTCTGAATCTGGATCAACCAATCCACCAGGTTGATATTCCCCCCGCTCTAAAGGACACCCTTTGCCGCACCATAACCGGCAAAATAGTTGACCCCCAAACTGGAGATCCGCTCATAGGCGCCGTAATTCTATACCGAAATTTTGGTGTCGTTACAGATGTGGATGGCGTGTTTCGTCTCCGGATACCTTTATCCGCATTTTCTTCCCCGGATGAACTCATTCAGGTTAGGTACACCGGATTTGAACCATTAGAAATCGCCCTTCCGGCCAGAATTTTGCAGGAGGATCTTGCCTTGCTTCCTCAACCGATGAGGGTGAATGAAGAATTCCTTGGAGAGGTTGTAGTAATAAGAAAGCGAACCCCTGGTACCCGTATCCGTCTCTTTTTAAGGAAACTGTTTCATTAAACCCCCTAATTCTTCAGACCATAACTTTTGATCCAATCATATGAATTTCCCATTTCAAGCATCCCGCTTAACCGTTTTAGCCCTGTTTACTACTCTGACGCTGTTGGCCATTGTAGCCTGCAAATCATTTGGTAAAAAGGAACAACCCACCACCAACATCAAAAACAAACCAGACACCAACATGCCCATTTCTGCCCTGCCATCCGCACCTGGCGATTATCCCGACGACTGGAAAATTGTAGATAGTCTACAGGCTGAAGGGCTTTACAAAAGTGCTCTGGAAAAAACAGAGGCCATTTACGCTCGTGCCCAAAAAGACAAAAACGGACAACAAATAGTCAAGGCATTGCTCTACAGAGGAAAATTCATCGCCATGCTGGATGAAGATGGCCTCACCAATGCCATCAACCTGATGGAAAAAGAAAGTCTGAGCGCTGCACAACCCGAAAAATCGGTGCTGCAAAGTATTCTGGGTCAGCTGTATGCCACCTACCTGCAAAGTCAATCCTGGAAAATCAGACAACGCACCCCCATTCCGGAAGGAGAAGGAGGCGATATCCTGACCTGGAGTGCTACAGAAATTGAAAAACACGCGCTGGCATTGTACGATGCTTCCGTGAGTCAGGATGCTCTATTGCGCGGCATTCAAATCACCCAATTCCGGGATGTACTGACTCCCGGCGCTAACGACTCCATTGCCAAATTGCCCCTTCGTCCTACTTTATTTGACCTTCTGGCACACCGGGCGCTGGCGCATTTCAGCAATGAACGCAGCTATCTGACTGAGCCGGCGTATGTTTTCCAGTTAGATCAGGAAAAGGATTTTGCTCCGTATACCCAATTTGTTCAAAATACTTACGAAACACAGGATACGGATTCCGAAAAATGGCGCGCCATCCGACTCTTCCAAAAAGTGCTCGGCGCCCACAGCACTGCTCCGGGCCTGGACCCGGCTTCCAGAAAACCTGCGCTCATTGATGCTGATTTATTGCGTCTGCAATTTGTGTACGGCAACTCTGTGCTGGAAAACAAGGCTGCTCTGTATCTCAAAGCGCTGGAAAACCTCAAAAGGTCGGCCGAGGGTTATGCCTCCCAAGCCGAAATATCCTACCAGATTGCAGCACATCTGTACGGGATGCAATATGAAAATGCCGCAGACAAAGCAAAGCAAGCCGAAAATGCCAAACGGGCGGTGGCTGAACTTAAAGAGGCCATCCAGCGCTACCCAGGTAGCTATGGCGCCCAAATCAGTCAAAACCTGTTGAAAGAAATTGAACGACCCGAAATCGGCGCCACTGTAGAAGGCGTAAATCTGCCGGATCAGGCCGTGCTGGTTCAACTTTCCTACCGCAACCTGAAAAAGGTTTGGGTAAGAGTAGTGAAACTGGATTTCGACCGGGAACGCTGGGATGCTATTCCTTACAATGAGCAGTACGACGTCCTGAAAAAACTGAAGCCGGTTGAAACCAAAAGCTGGGATATTCAGGATCCAACAGATTATCAGCAACATCAAACGGAAATATACCTGGAAAAGCTTCCTGTGGGCAACTATTGGGTGATTGTATCCAGTAGCAATGATCTGGAGCCTATTACCACCATTTCCAGCTACGCCAATTTTGCGGTATCCAACCTGGCCGCCGTTCAATATCAGGAAGACGGACAAACCCAGTATGTGGTGGCTCACCGGAGCACTGGCGCACCAATGGCCAATGTTCAGTTGAGTTTTTTTCGTACCGATTGGGATAGCGGCGCTCAACGCTTAAAATTAGTAACCACCGCTATAAGCGACCGCGATGGTTTTGTATCCGGTAAAAACATCCCGGTTGGCCAGGGATTGCAGGTACTGGCCCGCCAGGGCATCGACAGCCTTTGGATTGGTCAGGCTTATGCTTACCGGCAGGGCGGAGACCCAACCATACAGCCTCAGGTTATGTTTTTTACCGACAGGTCGATGTACCGTCCGGGGCAAACCGTGTATTTCAAAGGCATCCTGTTCAGCCCGGGCTATAAATCCGGCAAAGTTCCAACCATTATTCCCAATCGCAGTATAACGGTTCGTTTTCATGACGCCAACCGACAGGTAAAAAGCACCCTGAAGCTAAAATCCAACGAATTTGGCACCTTTAATGGCACTTTCACGGCTCCATCAACCGGATTAATGGGCAGCATGAGTATTCAGGCCTCAGATGGCGCACAGGGATCCAGTTTTTTCCATGTGGAAGAATACAAACGCCCCCGCTTTGAAGTAACCATGAAACCCGTAGAAGGCGCCATACGTCTGAACGAAACGGTTACAGTTAAAGGAGAAGCGAAGAACTATGCCGGAAGTGTGCTGGATGGCGCTCAGGTCAAATACCGGGTAGTACGGGTAGCTCGGTTCCCGTATTGGGATTTTATGTATTACTGGCGTAAGGTAGCTTATTCAGATTCGCCTTCCATGGAAATTGCCAATGGCACTACCAGTAGCGGAGCAGATGGCAGTTTTGCCATTAATTTTAAAGCCATACCGGATGCCGCTATTCCTAAAAAGGACAAACCGGTGTTTGATTATCAGGTATATGTGGATGTAACCGATATCACCGGCGAAACCCATAGTAGCCAGGCTTTTGTGAGTGTAGGATATGTTGCGCTTCAGGTTGTGTGGAATCTTCCCGATGCGATTGCCCTGGATAGTTTGAAAAAAATTGGCCTGAGCACCACGAACATGGCTGGTCAGCCACAGGCTGCAACAGGCACTATTTCTATTCAAAAACTGGTAGGCCCGAAAACACTATACCGTAAAAGATACTGGGAGCAACCAGATCTGCCGGTTATACCTAAGGCAACCTTTGAGAACATGTTCCCGGATCTGGCCTGGAAAGATGAAGACAATCCGGCAACCTGGGGACGTGAAGATTTTACCCGAACAGTCAAATTCAACACCGGTTCGGCGCAAAACGTTGATCTGCATGAAGGAAGAATGCAGGAAGGCTGGTATGTGGCTACCCTGCGCACCACCGATTCCAATGGAGAAGCCATAGAAATAGAAAAATTTGTGCGGGCATGGGGCCCGGGAAATCGCTTCGAATACCCGGGAGTTGCAGCTGAAAAAACAACCCTGGAGCCCGGCGAAACTGCCCGTTTTGTATTTGGCGGAAAAGAAGAAGGCCTGCATTTTTTCTTCACCCAAATGCAGAATGGAAACCTGTTGAAACCTGAGTGGGTAAGCGGAAGGGTGAAAAACCTGGCTTCGGTGGAAATTCCCGTTGTGGAATCGGATCGGGGCGGCATTCCAACCTACAGTTTTTGCATCAAAAACAACCGGATTTATGGTGTAAACAACATTTTCCTGACGGTTCCCTGGAGCAATAAAGACCTGAACATCAGCTACGAAACATTCCGTGACAAGCTGGCGCCCGGGCAACAGGAAGAGTGGCGAATCAAGATCAGCGGTCCCAAAAAGGAAAAAGTGGCGGCAGAGATGGTAGCGGCTATGTACGATGCCTCACTGGATCAATTTGCACCACACTCCTGGTCGGAAATTCCTTTCCCGATAGCCAATAGCTACATCCATTTTGAAACAGGCCATTGTTTTGGGATTCAATCAGGTATCAACCACCTGGATTATTCTCAACCAACCAACAACCCTTATCGTACCTACCAGGAACTTAATTTGTTCGATTTCCCGATTTGGGGGCACCGACGGGAGTACATGGGAATGGACCGTATGATGATGGCAGCTCCGGCTGCTGAAGGTCGCGTGATGAAAAAAATGGAGGAGTCTGAAATCTTAGAAGACGTTGAAGCTGGTAATGTAGCTGCCGGCAAACCAGGTGGCCCACCTATGCCACAGGCGCCGGAACCGATCAAACCTGAAGCGCCCAAACCAGAACCAACCATCCGGAAAAATCTGAATGAAACCGTGTTCTTCTTCCCCGATCTGCGTACAGATGCAGATGGCAACATCATCCTGAAATTCAAGATGAACGAGGCCCTCACACGTTGGAAATTGCTCACTTATGCTCACAGCAAAGATTTGCAGCAAGTGCGGAGCGTAAAAGAAGTGGTTACGCAGAAGGAACTTATGGTCATTGCCAATCCGCCCCGTTTCTTGCGGCAGGGCGACGACATTGAGATCTCAGCCAAGGTCAGCAACCTTTCTGCCAATAAGCTGGAAGGCAATGCAACCCTAACGCTGCTCAATGCCCTGGATGCTGGAAATGTAGACGCTGCGTTCGGACTGGCAAAAAATAATCGCATTGCACGCTTTTCCATTCTTCCGGGACAGTCGGGCGCTGTTTCCTGGCGCATTAAAGTGCCAGATGATTATGCCGGCGCCATTACCTGGCAGATCACCGCAGCAGCCGGTAATTTCCAGGATGGAGAGGAAAGCACCATTCCGGTTGTTTCCAATCGCATGTTGGTAACCGAAACCATGCCTATTGCGCTCCGTGGCAACCAAAGTCGGACGTTCACGTTCGACAACCTCAAGGCGCAACCGGAAAATGGCAGCCTGAGCGCTCATAAATATACCCTGGAGTTTACCAGCAATCCGGTTTGGTATGCCGTACAATCGCTGCCTTATCTGATGGAATACCCGCATGAGTGTTCTGAACAGATTTTCAGCAGGATGTATGCCAACACCCTTGCCTCCAGCGTGGTGGAAAAAATGCCGCAGATCAAACGCGTGTACGAGCGCTGGAAAGGCACCGATGCCATGAAATCAAATCTGAGTAAAAATCAGGAACTCAAGTATGCTCTGCTGGAAGAAACCCCCTGGGTGCTGGATGCGCAAAACGAAGAGCAACAAAAGCAAAACATTGCCCTGTTGTTTGATTTGAACAAAATGGCTTCCGAACAGGAAAAAGCCCTGCGCACCCTGAAGGAACGTCAATTGGGCACCGGTGGCTGGCCTTGGTTTACCGGCGGCCCCGATAATTGGTACATTACACAGTATATCGCAACCGGATTTATGCACCTGAGGAAACTGGGCGCAATAGATTTAAACAGCGACCCGCAAACCGATCAGATGGTGGACAAAGCCATGAATTACTGTCAGCGCAAGCTCAACGATCAGTACGAACGACTGGAGAAAGAGGTGCAAAAAGGAAATACCAAATGGGAGAATGACCATCTGGACGGTATGGCTATTCAGTTCCTCTATTTGCAATCCTTTGCTCCTATGGATAAACCGAGCAAACAAATTGGTTATTACCTTGGCCAGGCAGAAAAATACTGGCTGGGTAAGGGTCTGTATCAGGAAGGTATGCTCGCATTGGCCCTGCATCGTTTTGGCAGAAAAGAAGCGGCTCAGCGTATTGTGGCCAGCCTGCGCGAACGTGCTACCCTGAAAGACGAACTGGGCATGTACTGGCCGGTTGACTGGGGCTTTTACTGGTATCAAATGCCTGTTGAAACCCAGGCATTGATGGTGGAAGTTTTCAGTGAGGTTGCCAACGATCAGAAATCGGTGGAAGAATTGCGTATTTGGTTGCTCAAAAATAAGCAAACCAACCGTTGGGAAAGCACCAAAGCCACGGCGGAAGCTGTTTATGCCTTGTTGTTGAACAATGGCCAGGCCAACAGCTGGCTTTCCAACACCCAAACCGTGAAGGTTTCGATTGGCGGAAAACCGATGAAAGTTGACGAAGTAGAGCCAGGCTCAGGCTATTTCAAACAAGCCTGGAATGGCAATGAGGTGAAACGCTCCTGGGCGGAAATAAAAGTAGACAACCCGAACAGCAATATTGTTTGGGGCGCTGCATACTGGCAATACTTTGAAGACCTGGATAAAATCAAGGATTTCAAAAAAACGCCTCTGACCATTGTCAAGCAACTGTATTTGGAAGAAAACTCGGCCACAGGCCCCGTGTTAAAAGCAATTTCAGACGGACAAAGCCTCAAACGCGGGGACAAAGTGAAAGTCCGCATTGAAATCAGGGTAGACCGTCCGATGGAGTTTGTACACCTGAAAGACATGCGTGCTGCCGGATTGGAACCAGTGAACGTTCTCAGCGGTTATCGTTGGCAGGGAGGTCTGGGCTACTACGAAAGCACCCGCGATCTGGCCACCCATTTTTTCATTGACTACTTGCCGGCCGGCACCTATGTGTTTGAATACCCGCTGTTGGTTTCGCTTCGCGGCGACATGAGCAATGGTATTACCACCATGCAGTGTATGTACGCACCAGAGTTCACCAGCCATTCCAAAGGGGTAAGAGTCAAAGTTGATTAAAAGACTGGAGGTGCACGAAGGCACGAAGACGCTAAGGCATGGAGGCTCAATGGGATATCCTGTTGGGCTTCCACGTATTTTAGGAACATCGGCGGCTAAACCCGCCGCTACATCAAACCCCTCAAACCCCTCAAACCCTTCAACCCCTTCAAACCCCTCAAACCCTTCAAACCCCTCAAACCCCATCAAACCCTTCAAACCCCTCAAACCTTTCAAACCCCTCCCCCCCCCTCCCTCCAATGAATCGTCTCCCCAACCCATCCTTCAATTACAATGAAAAAGGCCAGCAATATTCTGGCCAGCGCAAAACGGATCCACGCATTGCGGCTCAGATACACCGTTTACTGGGCGACGCCAAAACAGTATTGAATGTTGGCGCCGGATCGGGTTCTTACGAACCTGAGGATCGGTATGTGGTGGCAGTGGAGCCCTCCAGTGTGATGCGCGCGCAACGCATAGCCCTGGGCAGGGCGCCAGCAGTACAAGGCAGCGCAGATGTATTACCTTTTGACGATGGCGCATTCGATGCCTCCATGGCCATTGCCACTGTGCATCACTGGCCGGATGTTGCTCGCGGTTTGGCCGAAATGAGAAGGGTAACCAAAGGCCCGGTAGTTGTGATGAGTTTTGATCCGGATGCCTATGATGTTTACTGGACTGCTGAGTATTTTCCGGAATTACTGGCCGTTGAAGGTCGCCGCACACCAGCCATGAACCTCATATGCGAAAGTCTGGGCGGTCAAACGCAGGTGATTCCGGTGATCGTACCGGTAGATTGTGTCGACGGGTTTCAGGAAGCCTATTTTGGCAGACCAGAGGCGTTTTTGGAGCCAAAAGTGCGGCAATCTCAATCAGCGTGGAGTTTTTTACCTGAAGGACTGGAAGAGGTCCTGGTTGACCGCTTAAGAAAAGCGCTTGAATCAGGAGAATGGGATAAAAAGTATGGTCATTACCGATCCATGCCTGAGATGGCAGGATCTATTCGATTAATTGTTTCAAACCCGGATTAACCATGGACAAGACGCAGGCTGCCATAGAAGTATTTAACCGGCACGCAGAAGCGTATCAGGAACGGTACATGGATCAGGGCATGTATGCCGATGCGCTGACCTTTTTTGTCCTGCATTTGCCTGGACCAAACCCGCGGGTACTGGACGTGGCCTGTGGCCCCGGAAATATCACGCGCTATTTATGCGATCAACGCCCCGACATTCGGGCCATAGGCATTGATTTGGCAGAAAAAATGCTTGAACTGGCGCGTTTGAACAATCCTCAATCGCGTTTTGAAGCGCTGGATGCCAGGGATATTGACCAGCTGGGACTATCTTTTCACGGCATCATACTGGGCTTTATCCTGCCTTATTTATCGAGAGCCGAAACAGCTTTGCTGATACAAAAATGTGCTAAAAACCTGCTGCCTGAGGGCGTTTTATACCTAAGTACCATGGAAGACGCCTATGAAAAATCCGCGTACACATTGCCC
>JAEUUS010000232.1 GCA_016787545.1 Saprospiraceae bacterium | reverse complement strand
AGGCTACGGCTCCTTTCTCGGCGAGTGTGACGGTTACGGACCAGCAAGGCTGCACCGGAACGGCCGTGGCCACCGTGGGCCTGTTTAATCCACCTGTACCTGCCATTACAACCTTGCCCTATCAATGTGATCAAACCATAGATTTGAGCGCAGATCCGGCGGTGCAGTATGCCTGGCAGGGGCCAAACGGGTTCAGCAATCAAACGGCCAATCCTACTGTTAACACCTCCGGCATTTACTGGCTTACCGTTACCGATGCCAATACCTGCACCGGAACCGCCAGTGTGCAGGTGAGCATCCCGGCGCCGCCGGTGGTGAGCATTGTTGGTGTACCCGGTTTGTGTTTGGGGCAATCCGGCGCACTGAGCGCCACAACCGGATTTGGCGCTTACTTATGGTCGAACGGAGCCACAGATGCGAGTATTTCGGTTACACAGCCTGGAAATTATACCGTAACGGTTTCGGATGCCCTGGGTTGTACCGCGAGCGCGGGCGCGCCTGTAACCCTGTTCCCGGCTCCGGCGCCTTCAATTACCCCGCAACCTTATCAATGCAACCAACTAGTAGAGCTGGTGGCAGATGGTGGTTTTGCACAATATCTTTGGAATAATGGAAGTACCGGTACAGGATTAACCGTTACACAATCCGGACAATATGCCCTGACGGTAACCAACCAGGAAGGCTGCACCGGCACAACCACCTGGCAGGCCCAGATCCCGCCTGTGCCAACTGTTCAGGTGAACGGCCCAACCAGTCTCTGTATCGGGGATCAAACACTGCTTTCGGCCAGTGGCAATACAACAGGCTTTACCTGGTCTGACGGCTCGGGCAACGCTTCGTTACTCATAACCCAGGCTGGCGCCTATGCCGTTACGGCCACCGATGCGCTGGGCTGCACCGCCACGGCCAGTCTGGTGGTTATGCCGGCATTCCCGGTAGCTGTAACGTTGGAAACCACCACCTGCAAGGAATCAGATGCCGGTACCAGCGTGGTTACCATGACGGGTATTAATGGATGCGATAGTGTGCTCACCACCATCAGCACCTATTCGCCGGTGAGGCCGGATTATGCCCTTGATATGGAAACGCTGATAGATGCCCATATTGGCGAAGCCGTACTTATTGCCATAAATTCCAATTTTTCAATGGATTCAGTGGTGCTGCATTCATCGCTCACCCTTTCCTGTTTCGACTGTGCCAATCCGGAATTTACAGCCCTGGAATCCGGTTTTATTCAGGTGGAGGCCTTCGATCCGGACGGCTGTTACACCACCGGAGAAATCCGGGTGCAGGTAGAAAAATCTATCCGACTTTACGTACCGAATGTTTTTCAACCAGGTTCGGAGTTGAACGGATTTTTCGATCTGTTTTCCGGTCCGGAAATATCCTCTGTGCGCAATTTTCAGGTGTACGACCGCTGGGGTAACATGCTCTTTTGGCGAGAGGATTTGCCTACCAATGCACCTGGCAGCGGCTGGGATGGCAGCTTCCGTGGGCAGCCTATGCAACCGGGCGTGTATGTGTATCATTTTGAAGTATTACTGGCTGACGGATCTGTTGAAAAGTACAGCGGAGATGTAACGGTGATTCGATAAATTCAACATAATCAAAGCTTTTTACCCATACAACTGGACATTTTGGTTTCAGACCTATAAGGTTTTAAGAAACCTTATAGGTCTGAAACCAAAATGTCCAGTTGTATGCTTTTTACCTCACCAGAATATGAAAAAACTAATCTCTCCAAAAATCTGGAATGGCTCTGGATTTTTCACGTGCATTGCAGTGTGTATAACCTGCTTCATTTTTAATACACACGTTAATGGTCAATGCGACAGGCAACTAACAGCCTTTGGCGGTATAGTGTCTTATGATTGTGTCAATGTAGGTGTAAGTACCGAAGGCGAGATTCTAAATCTTTACGGATGCAATGGAATTGGCCCATATGTTATGCAGGCAGGAAGCGCCATTACTTTTACTTTTTCACATCCAGTAAGTGGATTTATGTTTTCCTGCAATGGTTTAGACAATCTGGATTTGCTCGGATTTGGCCACGAAGAATTAAGTATTGACATTAACGGGGCGCATTACCCGCTTCCCAATACGGGGTCACCTTCGAATTGTTGGCCCCTTAATGCCATGCTTACAGCCGATGGCAACCTAACATCTCAAACCTGTCCGGGCAACTCCTGTACTGCAGCAGCGGAGGATATTTTCATTTCAGAAACTATCAGCACCCTTACCGTCCATTTTACTAGTACTATTGGTATAGGATCAGCAATTGTTTCCTGTTATTTTTGTTGTAGCGATTGCTGGGCGGATGGAGGCCGATTAACCGGAACTCCTATTCTTAAGTGCCCTTATGAGCCGGCAACTGTTTCTCCAGCTACACAAACCATTCTCCCTGCCAATACCATTTTACAATATACTTTATTTTCAAATCCCTCAGATCCGATTGGAAGTATCCTGGCCGTTAGCAATTCACCAAATTTCAACTTTAACCCGGCTACCATGCAGTCGGGCATTACCTATTATATTGCGGCGGTAGCCGGTGCTAATCTCAGTGGAACGATAGATTTTGGCAATCCTTGTATAGATTTTTCTAATGCCATAGAAGTACAATGGAGGTTTTTACCTTCCGTGACATTTACTGCTATGGAACCTGACATTTGCAGGGGAAATTGTGCGGAAGTCAATATAACCTTTACCGGCGACCCGCCTTTTACCTTGACCTATAACAGCAGCCTGACCGGAACAGTTACCAGTATTTTTCAGGATTATAACGCTACCATCAATATTTGTTCCCCTCCAAACGAACCATCCGGGCCAACGCCTTTGACAGCCACATTGGTCAGTGATCTATTTTGCACATGTGAATAAAAGCAATCTGATTCAATGACAGAGTTCTTATTTCGGAAGTATGGGACCTATATGACAAAACTGGTGTTAACAGTCTGTCTTATAATTCATAGTGCAGGCGAATTAATCGCTCAATGCACCAATAAAATTACGGTGTTGAACGGAGTACAAACCTTTGATTGTACTGAAGTAACGGTAAGCAGCAGCGGCGATGCCGGTACCGGTTTACCCTGTAGTGCAGCAGGCGGTTATTGGATTTCCTGGAATGATGAGGGTAGTATCACCTTTTCCTTTTCCACCCCGGCTACTGGTGTTACCTTGGAATTTGATGCCATTAACAGCCTGGAGCACAATAATCAGGGCCATGAAGAACCCAGTATTGAAATAAATGGCGCCCCTTATCCTTTCCCTGATGCCGGATCGCCCAATTGCAAACCATTGCAGGCTATTGTTACGCCGGGGGGAAATCTCATGGCGCCCAATTGCCCTACTCCAGGCCCGAATGGCTGTATAGCCGGTTGCCAGCAAATAACCATTATGGAAATCATCAATACCATTACGGTCAAAGATTTGATTGTTGCCAATTCCAACATATTTGGCGGCGTAGATTTCTCTATTTATTTCTGTTGCCTCAATTGCTCAGTGGATGCAGGCCAATTAACCCAGCAAACCCTATCCCTGTGCGCAGGCGAGAGCGCTGCCATCCAGCCTGCCAGCAATCCGCAGCTCAATCCGGCAGCTATCCTGCAATATGTACTGTACAGTAATGCCGCCGATCCTGCAGGAAGTATTCTGGTAACCAGCAATACCCCGGAATTCGACTTTGATCCGGCCATTATACAAACAGGTGTTACTTACTACATTGCCGCAATAGCAGGTGAAAACCTGGGTGGAAATGTTAATTTAAGTGATCCCTGTTTGGATTTTTCCAATGAAGTGGAAGTTGTTTGGTGGCCAAGGCCAGCCGTGGAGTTTGCCGTGGCTGAACCCGATATTTGTCCGGGAGCTTGTGCCACTATAGAGGCCACCTTTACCGGCGAGCCACCGTTTACGCTGGTCTATCAAAGTAATTTTTCAGGACCCGTTACCAGATCATTTACCGATGCCCAGGGCTCATTTACTATTTGCGCCCCGGCAAATGCACCGCCAGGGAATCTGCAACTCAATGCCATTCAGCTCAGCGATTTGCATTGTAGTTGTCCATAGCATCACAATTCCGCCAAAACCGGCACCTGCTTATAAAACCAGGAGTAATATTTCATATTTGCCGGCTCCTCGTAGGCTTCGAGGAAAAATCCATATGGTAAGACACCGTTCAGGCGTTTTCCAGCCAACTGTCTTTCCTCCTCTGTGTACACATGCGCATAGGGAATTCCATTGCAAGGGTTAGCCTGAAGCGCCATACTTACCGGGGTGATTTTCCGAGTTTTGCCTTTGGCATAATCCGGATCAGGAACAATCCAGGAAGCATCCCAACGTCCCGGATAATAAAACTCATCCGTCAATGTGCAGGTAATTCCAGTGTCTGTGAACGCATACGTTCCAAAAAAATAGCTGACTGTGTCGCGGTCTTCCCGCTGTACATTATAGATCACATGTCCTTTTTCCGTGAAACAAATAGCGCCCATTTGTGCCCCATCCAAAGGGTTGCTATGTTTACAAAAATCCGAGTCAAGCGTTTCAAAATGGTGGTAAAGCTGTCGGAAAAAAGTCTGTTTGGGCAATGGTTGAGAAGGCTGACCT
>JAEUUS010000212.1 GCA_016787545.1 Saprospiraceae bacterium | reverse complement strand
CGCCATGGACACCGTTACCGATAAGAACCTGGCCATAGCCATTGCGCGCCAGGGTGGCATCGGGATGATCCATAAAAACATGAGCATTGCCGATCAGGCCGAACAAGTGCGTGCTGTAAAACGCTCTGAAGCGGGTATGATCATTGATCCGGTAACGTTACATCCGGAAGCTACCGTGGCCGAAGCATTGGAACTTATGCGCAAACACAGCATAGGAGGTATTCCGATTACCAATCCAGGCGGCAAGCTGGTGGGCATCCTCACCAATCGGGACCTTCGGTTTGAAACGGATCACACCCGGTTAGTTCGGGATCTGATGACCGAAAAAAATCTGGTTACGGCGCCATTAGGTACTACCCTTGATCAGGCACGCGATATCCTGCAACGGCAAAAAATTGAAAAATTGCCGGTAGTAGACGCCGATTTCCGGCTGGTGGGACTCATTACCTATAAAGATATCATGAAGGGTGTAAACTTCCCCCAGGCATGCAAGGATTCCTTCGGCCGTTTGGTGGTAGGTGCTGCCGTTGGCGTAACAGCCGATGCTGAAGACCGCGTAAAAGCCCTTGTAGCCGTAGGCGTGGATGTTATTTGTGTGGATACCGCACATGGGCACTCCCGTGGCGTACTGGAAGCCATTAAAACCCTTAAACTCAAATTTCCGGATCTTCAGATCATCGGCGGCAATGTAGCTACCGGCGATGGCGCCAAAGCCCTGGCAGATGCAGGGGTGGATGGTGTAAAGGTAGGCGTTGGTCCGGGCAGTATCTGTACTACCCGTATTGTAGCGGGTGTTGGCGTAGCGCAGCTATCTGCTATTTATAATGCCGCACAAGCTTTGCGCGGAACCGGTATTCCCATTGTGGGCGATGGCGGTATTCGTTATACCGGCGATATTGTAAAAGCACTTGCGGCAGGCGCCAGCAGCATCATGGCAGGCTCTTTGTTTGCCGGTGTGGAAGAAGCACCTGGCGAAACCATCATTTTCGATGGCCGAAAATTCAAAAGCTACCGCGGAATGGGCAGTTTAGGCGCCATGCAGCTTGGTTCCAAGGATCGTTATTTCCAGGATGTGGAAGATGATCTCAAAAAGCTGGTACCGGAAGGCATCGAAGGGCGCGTACCCTATAAAGGCACGCTTCAGGAGGTGATGCACCAGTATGTGGGTGGACTCAGGGCAGGTATGGGCTATTGTGGCGCTGCAACAGTTGAAGTGCTGCAGGAAAAAGCCCAGTTTGTGAAAATCACCAACGCCGGCATGAACGAAAGTCACCCGCACAACATCATTATTACCCGGGAATCGCCTAATTATTCACGCGGCTGAGGAATATCCAATAACCAATGTAGAATGTCCAATGTCCAAGTGGGGCGGGTGTCTGGCGTCAGCACTTTTGTATGATATTGGGCGTGTGTCTGGCCAGTCGGCCGTGGAAAGCCCAAAAAATGTGCTGACACCAGACACCCGCCCCACTTGGACATTGGAAATTCTACATTGGTTATTGGATATTCCCCGGATAGCCGGGCAATTCGCCCAAATACTCAAATCGCTCCTGATCAAAATCCAGGGCGCAGCAATAGGTGGCTATTCCGTTGGTAACAGCCAGAAACGGCGCCCGGAGCCGGAGGTTGTAACGGGCAGCCTGCTCAAAAGTGGATTGATCCAGGGCAACCTTGGGCGATTTGCATTCTACCAGCAACCAGGGCTTTACATCGGCATCGTACACCACCACATCGCAACGGCGGCGCAGGCCATTTACCTCAATGCCCACTTCCGAGCGGATGCGGTGCGAAGGGTATTTTTTTTCTTCCAGCAGGTATTGCAGCACCAGCTGCCGGAGCAGCTCTTCAGGCGTTAGCGCAACCTCCTTGCGGCGTATTGGGTCAAAAATGAAGGAAGAGGCTCCGGATTTGGAGAGTCGCAGGTTGGACTGAAATTGCAGGAGGTTGAGTTCAAGTAGCATTTAATTCCAGCTTACAAATTCCGGAATATCCGCAATGATTTCATACCGGTTGCCTTTATTGTACATTACCTGACTCCAAAGTTCGTCAGGTTTTGACTTAAAGAGGTAATTTGGATGCATGTGCGCTGTAATCCAGGAGCCTGTTTCCATTTCTTCCTCTAATTGTCCGCCCGACCACCCTGCGTAGCCCACAAAAAAACGAATATTGTTGGGTTCCATCAATCCGCTGGAAATCAGGAATTTGAGGCTTTCAAAGTCGCCACCCCACCAAACACCATCGGTGATTTGTACACTTTCTTCCAGAAGATCGCCAACATTATGTACATAGTGAAGCGTATCGGTTTGTACCGGACCGCCGTAAAAGACTTCTGCATCAAACTCCGGAAAAACATTGATCAGTTCATTGACCTTCATTTCCGTCTTTTTATTCAGGATGAAGCCTACGCTTCCCTCGTCATGGTGTTCACAAAGCAATACAACCGTGCGTCGGAAATACGGGTCGAGCATAAAGGGCTCTGCTACCAGCAGTTGCCCGTGCTTAATCATGGAATTCGTCATCGCGCACAAAAGGATTAGTTGTGGACGAAAGTAAGTAAGAATGTAATATCCCCCAAATTTTAGGAGCGGAAAATCACTTGGAAGCCGTAGCCATCTCTACACCGGCAGAGGTTCCGATGCGATCTGCGCCTGCATCCAGTATTGCCTGGGCGTCGGCAAGTGTACGAATGCCGCCGGCTGCTTTTATTTTCATGAAATCGGGCGCCATTTTGCGCAAGGCACGAACCATTTCGGGTGTAGCCGGGTGGCCATGAAAACCGGTGCCTGTTTTAAGCCAGGTGATACGAGATGCGGCTGCCAAATCAGCAAGGCGCTGGATTTCATCGGCATTAAGCAGGCCACACTCGAGGATGAGTTTTAAGGTTTTGCCCCGCATATTGGTTGCGAGCGACATCGCTTCAATGTCGTTGGCTACATGGTTCCAGTTGCCGCTTTTAACGGCAGAAATATTGATGACGGCGTCTATTTCATCAGCGCCGTCTTCTGTTGCCCGTTTAATTTCTTCACTTTTAGCGGCAATGGCGGAGTAGCCCATAGGGAAGCCAACCACCGTTACAACCCGTGTACGAGGGCTGAGGTCGTCCAGCATTCTGCGAGCCTCCCGAACGAAGAGTGGAGGGATACAGATGCCGCCAAAACCATATATTTTGGACTGTTCACACAATTGTTTGATATCCTCTTGTCGGGTGTCCGGCTTGAGAATAGTTTGTTCAATGTGTTTAGCGATTTCTGACATGTAAGAATACAGGATGCCTTTTTGGGGTCACAAATGTAACAGTACTTTTGTGGAGCTACGACGTAAAAGTGTTAAAATTTCAGGGAACAGGCACTGCGTTTAGTACACGGGTGATGATGTCTTCCGCAGTTAACCCTTCTGCCTCCGCTTCGTAGCTGAGTCCAATGCGATGCCGGAGCGCGTCTGCGCATATATATCGCACATCTTCGGGCACCACATACCCACGGCGCCGAAGGAACGCCGTAGCTCTGGCAGCTTGCGCCAGGGCAATACTGGCCCTAGGGGAAGCGCCATATTGAACCAGGGCTGCCAGATTTTGGAGTCCGTATTGTTCGGGGTTTCGGGTGGCTATGACAATGTCGAGGATGTAGTGTTCAATTTTTTCATCCATATAAATACCATGCATCACTTCACGGGCACGCAGTAGTGTTGCGGTATCTACAACTTTATGGATGAGGGGTTGTTCGCCGCTCAGGTTGCGTCGGATAATATCGCGTTCTTCTTCTTTTGAGGGGTATCCGATTTTTACTTTAAGCAAAAAACGGTCGGCCTGTGCTTCCGGCAAGGGGTAGGTTCCTTCCTGTTCGATGGGATTTTGGGTGGCCAGCACCAGAAAAGGATCATCCATGGGGTGTGTTTCGGCGCCAATGGTTACCTGTCGTTCCTGCATAGCTTCCAAAAGGGCGCTTTGTACTTTGGCAGGGGCACGGTTAATTTCATCGGCGAGTACGAAGTTGGCAAAAACAGGGCCTTTGCGAACCGTAAATTCGGATTGAGCCGGGTTGTACACCATGGTTCCAACCACGTCGGCAGGCAATAAATCCGGGGTAAACTGGATACGACTGAAGCGGGCATCTACGGCCTGTGCCAGGGTTTTGATGGCCAGCGTTTTGGCTAAACCTGGCATACCTTCCAGGAGAATGTGTCCGCGGGTAAGTAGTCCGATCAGGAGTTTTTCAAGCATTTGCTCCTGGCCCACAATTACTTTGGCGGTTTCGGTTTTTAGATGTTCAATGAAGGCGCTTTCGTGATGGATTTGTTGATTAAGCGCTTGCAGATCGAAGTATTGTGCCATTTTGAACGCGGGTTT
>JAEUUS010000047.1 GCA_016787545.1 Saprospiraceae bacterium | reverse complement strand
GTGATACCTGGTGGAAACGTGATGGTGGTTTTCAGGTTAGCGGCAGCCGGCCCTGCTCCGTTTTGCAGGGTTACGGTAATTTGATCGTTACCACAAACGAACAATCCATCCGGATTTTGTGTGGATATGACCAGGGTTTGGGCCGTTATACTGGTAGTAAGCAGTAAAAGGGCAAGGACTTGGGTAATTAGTTTCATCCTGTAGGTAGTGGTTGTGTAGGAAAGTAGCTGGATTCCAGCCACCAAAGTAAGCAGTGCCGCGGCAACGCAAAAGGTCAAAATAGTTAAATGACGCACAGTTGCCTACAAAGCGCTGCCCAAGCTACATACATGACGCAAGAACCGTGATAAAGGATGGGTACTGGAAAGAAAATGGATTGTCAAATCCCGACCGCGAAGCGGTCAAACATAAATAACAAAAAAAAACGCGGCGCTCGTTTGCGCCGCGTTCGGATTTCCCGTATATAATCTCATGAAAAGTTTCAGAAGGAATGGTCAATCATACCCGCCGCTTGTTTCATTCTCGCCGCCGTTCTTTCTTATTGACAGTACAAAAGTGCGGTAGTCACTGCCAGCCTCAAAAGACAAAAAAAGGAATTTGTTGAATAGATTAGCGGGTTTGTTATTGCTAAAATATTGTATTTCAGTGGTTTATTGAAGTTTAATATTGTGGTTTTGTTGAAAAATATGAATCAAAAACTTGATAAAAAAACTTAATTTTTGATCAAAAAAATTTTCAGAGGCTTAAAACTACAGTAAAAAACTTTCATCCAGGTTTTTTCGGACAACAAATTTCAGGTTGAATGAAAAGGCCAGCTATGATGGGAAAAGTGTGGAACAGCGTGGTATAAATCATGGGGGGGGACACGGAGAGGGTTTCCCGCAGATTTTCGCAGATGACCCCGCAGATTTCCGCAGAGGCGTTGGGTTGGGGATTTGTGCGGAGTGTGTTTCGTACGGATTCCCCGCGGAGTGTGTTTCCCGCAGATTTTCGCAGATGACCCCGCAGATTTCCGCAGAGGCGTTGGGTTGGGGATTTGTGCGGATTGGGTTTCGCACAGATTTTACACAGATGTTATTGGCCGGCATAAATTAGCTGCCGAAGGCAGCACCAAAAAAATCCGCGTCATCCGCGTCATCCGCGTTCCAATAAAAAATCTGCGTCATCTGCGTTCAAAAAAAATCCGCGTTCCACCTGCGTTCCATCCGTGTGCAATAAAAAAAACGCGGCGCTCGTTTGCGCCGCGTTCGGATTTCCCGTATATAATCTCATGAAAAGTTTCAGAAGGAATGGTCAATAAATCCTGCCGCTTGTTTCGTTCTTGCCGCCGTTCTTGCTTATTGACAGTACAAAAGTGCAGCGGTCACTGCCACCTGCAAAAGACAAAAAAAGGAATTTGTTGTGTAATTATAGTGACATTATATTTTTATTTAATTGTTAATCAGTGTTTTATGGAATTATTTTCATTCGCTTTGTTGAAAAATAATGGCATAAAACTTGAGAAAAAAAAATAATTTTTAGTAAAAAAGTTGTGAAGGGGGGCAGATTTCGTGTGGAGAGGGTTTCCCGCAGTGCTCACGCAGAGTGTGTTTCCCGCAGATTTAAACGCAGATTTTCGCAGAGGCGTTGGGCTTGGGATAAGCACAGATTCTAAGCGGATTATATTGCACAGCTTCTACATAGATGTTATTGGCCGGCATAACCTTGCTGCCAAAGGCAGCACCAAAAAATCCGTGTCATCCACGTTCCAAAAAAAATCCGCGTCACCCGCGTCATCCACGTTCCAAAAAAAATCCGCGTCACCCGCGTCATCCGCGTTCCAAAAAAATCCGCGTCACCCGCGTCATCCGCGTTCCAAAAAAATCCGCGTCACCCGCGTCATCCGCGTTCCAAAAAAAATCCGCGTCACCCGTGTCATCCGCGTTCCAAAAAAAATCCGCGTCACCCGCGTCATCCGCGTTCCAAAAAAAATCCGCGTCACCCGCGTCATCCGCGTTCCAAAAAAATCCGCGTTCCATCCGCGTTCCACCGCCGCGTTCCTACCGGCGGTCTAATTGGCGGAGGAACCAATCGCGTTCGGCCAACGGATTGGTTTTTACCACCAATTCCCGGAAGGTCTCCTTTTGGGCCCTGGAAAA
The DNA here is from genome assembly GCA_016787545.1 of Saprospiraceae bacterium. Lineage (GTDB taxonomy): Bacteria > Bacteroidota > Bacteroidia > Chitinophagales > Saprospiraceae > M3007. The sequence continues at coordinate 5,041 of JAEUUS010000047.1, read as the reverse complement.
AATGTTGAGCTGCAACAACTTTTTCATCAGGCTGATCATGTTTTTGTAAGAGGCTTTCCGGGTGGCGTCAAGCGTTTCCTTCCTTTGTAAATAGGTGCGCAAACTCTCCAGCAACGACTCAAACGTGTCGTATTCATCTGTCTCAAAATAAATCTTGAGCAACATGGTTTTGGCTATTATATTAAGGTGTACATCGTCGTACTCAAACTGCGTTAGCAATCGTTGCGCCTGGGAATAGTCACCTTTTTCAAAGTACACCCTTGACTGGTTGAAGTTGACGATGCTGTTGCGTTCCTTTTCGTCGAGATGGTGCTGGAAATCTTCCATGAATTTTTCTGCCCAGCCAAATTCTCTCAGGCGAAGGGCTGCACCTACTGCATTTCCAAAGGTATATCTGGATACCAGGCCATTCTCGAGCAAAACCCCGGATTTCAGGCCGTTCCTGTACAAATCAAAAGCTCGTTTTGAGAAATCAAGTTTTCCCTGGTTGATCTTTGGAACACAATAATTGATAGCAGCAACGTATATGGTTCTAAATTCAGACAGGGTGAAGAGTCCTTCCAATTGTTGAATCAGTGGCTCTAATTTGTCGAAATATAATTCCTCCGAAGGGTTAGTCAGTGCTAAATAGGCATAATAATAAACGGCAATGGCTGGCTCATCTAATACGCCCTCCTTCTCACAATAGTCCAAAATTTGCTTCAACATCCCTTCTTCATAAGTAACAGTCTTATATACAGAACGGTGTGCCAGCATGGCGTACGAAATATGCAGTTTTTCCGCCAAAAACCACTTCTCCAATGTGTTTGCCGTCTCCTGTAAATTTGCAGAAGCATTTTTTACTACAGGTAGCAAGCTATATTCCTTCTCGAAAAGGAACTTATAATACAGGTAATCGTTATCACGCAGAGGTTGGGCCTCCAGGCTTTCTTTCCCTGATCTGAAAGACTGCCTATATGCCTTGTCTAACTTACGTTCGCGATAAATCCTGGAAAGCGAAAGCTGATATTGAATTTTTCGGTTGCTAAAATCCACAAACACCAAATAATCCTCAATGGCCTTCAACAAAAAATACATCACCTGCCGCAAATAGGCATCGTCAAAGGCCTCGCCCGGGAACACATATTTCCAGGCCCGGGCTTTTTCTGCTGCTTCGTCGCCATTAGGCAGATTTTTCACCAAAAAGTCAAACAATCGAACCACATCCTGCCGTTGATTGTGTGCCGGTGATTGCAACCACTTGTTTAATTCCCGGATTTCCTTTTTGTCGAGCGACCGGATGATTTCTAATAAAACACTTTTTTGCATAGCTTTTTGTGCTTATCTGTTCAACAAATCAAGCTGATTTATTCAGAAATTGTTACTAAGTTTGCGCACAATAATCGGTGTTTTTTGGTAAAATAAAAAGATTTTTAACAAAAACATCTTCGAAGTGTCAAGTTCACGCCACTAAAAACTATTCAACAAATGCGAATTTTTGTCTTTCCATTGCCCAGCAGGTCATCGCACTTTTGTACTGTCGAAAGAAAACAACTGCGACAATACGTAATCCAAACCATCATGCAAAAGTACCTGTACATACTCTCCTTCTTGCTGCTGTCGGTTGCCCAGGCCAATGGACAGGGCTGGGAACGTATATTCGGGGGCACTGGTCAGGATGTAGCGCGTAGCATTGCGGCTACCCCGGATGGCGGATATATCCTGGCAGGATATTATAATGGAACAAGCCGAATTTTCCTGATCAAAACCGATGCAGACGGAAAACAACAGTGGACCCAGCAAATAATGGGCAGTGGACCGGTTTCACGCGCTGAAGCCTTCGCTGTTGTCACCACACGTGATACTGGTTACGCTATTGCAGGATATGTGGATGTAGATGACAATGGTCCTATCCGCCGGGATATCTTATTACTTAAAACAGATGCTTACGGGAATAAAATCTGGAGCAAAACCTTTGGTGGAAACCTCGACGACGAGGCCAGTTCTCTGGTAGAGTTGCCTGATGGATCTCTGGCATTATGTGGTTTTCAGCGTTTCGCTGATAACCCGGATAAAGAAAACATCTTCGTACTTAAAACCGATGCGAATGGCAACAGCCTTTGGTTCAATAATTATGGACAAGAGGAGTTTCGTCGCAGAGGACATTCAATTGTGGCCATCCCAAATGGCGATTTAGTTGTAGTAGGAGAATCCGAGCCTACTCAAGGAGAAGACAAAGATGTTCTGGTTATTCGTGTGAACACTTTTGGCGCTCAATTATGGAGTAATACCTACCCCATCAATGGCAGCACCAGTGATTCAGACGACGTAACCAGAGCAGCAATTGCCCTTGGCGATGGCAATCTGCTGCTGGCGGGAGGAACCAATTCCGAGCCTGATGGCGCAGGGTTCCTCCTAAAAATTGACGGCAATGGCAACCCTAGCCCTATCTGGCAAAAGTTGTACAATGAGTACGCATTTTATGGATTGGCAGGTTCAGGCGCTAACTTGTTTGTTTCCGGCTATCGGAGTAAGACTGGTTTAGATGATCTGGCACTGCTCAAGATGGATGCGACCGGAGAAATCATTTGCCAATCAGTTGTCGGAAGAGGTGGTCTGGATATCGGTTTCGACCTGATTCCGGTGAAGGGAGGCGCAGTGATAGCTGGCTCAACGGAGCAATTTGTGGGTGGTTTTGGCGAATCATATGCTTATCTCGTAAAAGCAGATGCCAATTGCACGGTGCTCACCAGTTACATCCAGGCCAATATCTTCCGGGATTTTAATGCCAACTGCCAAAAGAATCCCGGCGAACCCGGCCTGAAAAATTGGGTAGTTCGATTTGAAAGCCCATATGACACTCTGTTCACCGTAGCAAATGCTGATGGGAATCTGAAAGTGGAGGTGGATACCGGCGCCTATAAAATGATATTGTTCCCGCCAAACCCTTACTGGAAAGGCTGTGACTCTATTGTTGATATCCACGTTGGCTCCTTTTACGATACGGTTTATGTGGATGTGCCGGTGCGAACACTCTTTGATTGCCCGCGTAATGAAGTTGATGTAACCACCCCCATCCTGCGTCGTTGTGCCGACAACACCTACAGTATCCGGTACTGCAACTCTGGTTCTATTCCTTCCCTGAACACACAGGTACAGGTGGCTTTAGATCCACACATGACCCTCACCGGTAGCTCTATTTCTGCCATTCCGCAAGGGGACAATATCTACCTTTTCAACATTGGAGTGTTGAATAACGGGGATTGCGGCACGTTTACGGTAACGGCTTTTTTGAATTGTGACGATACACAGACAGGTCAGGCGCATTGCGTGACTGCTGAGATTTCTCCCAACGATTTCTGTAATATCAACAGTGGATGGGATGGCGCAGTTATAGCCGCCAAGGCATTTTGCGAAAATGATTCCGTAAAATTATTGCTGGAAAACATTGGCGCAGGTGCTATGGGTGGCCCCTTGGGCTACATTATTACTGAAGATATTATCATGCTTACCCCTCCAGGCAGCCCGGATTATAAATTCGTGCTGGATCCAGGTCAAAGCAAGGTGGTTTGGGCAACTATCGCCAACGGTAGCACATACCGCATCATTGCCGAGCAAAGCCCGGGCTACCCTGGTACCGGCTACCCAACAGCTGCCATAGAAGGTTGTATTTCCGACACAAGTACCAGTGAAGTTTCGCTGGGATTCTATACGATGTTCCCCGAAAACGATGCAGATGTTTTCATTGAAAGCGACTGCCAAGAGAGCAACGAAACCGATTTTAATCCTTTGTACTCAAAAAGAGGCCATCCTAAAGGCTATGACGTGCCTCATTACGTCAGTCCACAAACCGATTTGGACTTTGTAATCCAGTTCCAGAATACCGGAGCCGATACGGTGCAGCAGGTCGTGATTCGCGACACCCTCTCTGCTGTGCTGGATCCGGTCACAGTATTCCCGGGCGCTGCGAGCCATCCCTACCAATTTGACATCTTGGGCAATGGTATCGTAGAGTTCAGACTTTCAAACCTTAATCTCCAGCCCGGTGGCGGTGCGCATAGTGAAGGATTTGTCAAGTTTCGCGTGTCTCAAAAACCGAATGTGCCGTGCGAAACAACCATTTTCAACAGTGCCGCCATCTATTTTGACTTCAACGCTCCGGTGTTTACCAATACCACGTACCACACCGTTTGCGACAGCTTTATAGTACTTACCGACACCAAAGAGGTGTACGTGAAAGGCGCAGATGTGACGGTATTCCCAAATCCCGCCACAGAAAGTGTAAACTTCCAGGTAGAAGGTGTAAACGCAAAAGAATACACCATCTTCCTCTACGATATCCAAAGCCGATTACTGACTTATCGTTCCTTTAATCAATCCGAATTCCGATTGCTCCGGCAAGACCTTCCTGCCGGACAGACCCTCATCTATCAACTTGCCGCTGATGGCAGGTTGGTGGCCTCAGGAAAACTAATTGTAAAGTAATCCAAATACCGATTTTTCAAAAAGGTTGCCTGTAGCGCTCGCGCTTTGCAGGCGACCTTTTTTTTGTGGAACGCGGGGGTGACCGCTGATGGAACGCGGATTTTTTTGGAACGCGGGGGTGACCGCTGATGGAACGCGGATTTGATTTGGAACGCGGATGACGCGGATGACGCGGATTTTTTAATGCTGCCTGCGGCAGCTATGTCACGTGAGTAATCCAGCCGAACGCCTTCTGCGAAAATCTGCGGTTGATCTGCGTAAATCTGCGGGAAATTAACCAACGGTAATTGAAATCTGTGCGAAATACCCTCCGCCTCCCCCCGAAAAATAACATCCCCAATCATACGTTATCCCCACATCCAATCCACCCACCATGAAAAAATCCATCCTTTGGCTTGCACTGCCACTCCTCCTCCTCACCACCCAATGTGCCTCCCTCAAACAAAACCGCTGGCTGAGCGCCCACCAAAAAGAACTCAGTAGACTGGCCAACAGCAACCTGCCCGCAGAACAAAAACTGGACGGCCTCCTCCAGGATTACATCAAATTCATGCAGGAGGACCTGAAATTCGTAGAC
>JAEUUS010000017.1 GCA_016787545.1 Saprospiraceae bacterium | reverse complement strand
AAATGAGCATCAACTAAATGCAGCAAAATCAAATTGAACCTAAAAATTCTGATTGAAAATGGCCTGCCTGTGGGTTGAGATGCTTGTTAGACAAGTCAAAGGTAAATAAAAAAAGGAGAAATCCTAATTTTTCTGAAACACCTGAGAAAAAAGTGTTTCAGACCCGGCTTGTTTTTAATGTAAAAACTACTCCTTGAGCGCTGCGATACACTTCAATTCAATAGCAATAGGCGTGGGTAACCGATCAATTCCAACGGTAGTTCGGCAAGGTAAACTGGTGTGGAAATATTCCGCATAAATCCGGTTGAAAGTGTGAAAATCTCGCTCCATATTGACCAAAAACACCGTTACATCCACTAAATCCTCCCATTGGGCGCCGGAAGCTTCCAATACCGTCCGCACATTCTTAAATACGGAATGTACCTGGGCTTCAAAATCAAATTCCGTGTAATTTCCTGCAGCAGAACGGGCGAGTCCGGGAACTCCGTCGGTTTCAGGCTCTCTCGGGCCAATGCCCGATAAAAACAACAAATTTCCTACCCGGCGGGCGTGTGGATAAAGGCCTACTGGTTTGGGAGCATTGGGAGCATCTATTTTATTCATGTCAAGTTAGGTTAGCGCTTTGAGTGGAAGGCAAAGGTAATTCTAAGCCTATTCTAAGGAGGATAAGTTTTGGCTGGCCTTAGGTTTGCACCAGGAAAATTAAAAACTCGGTCTATCATGCGCAAAAAATTTACCACCCTCCTGATTGGTCTTACGGCAAGCTTCCATCTGGCAGCTCAATCACCAACAGACGGATTAATGATGCCTCAGGGTCAGCTATGCATTCTGGGGCAGTATACCAACAGCAGTTGGGAAAACTACTGGCAGGGCGAAACCAAACGTTCCAACACTAACCTCGGTACCGTAACCACCCAAAACGCCATGTTAATGGGCAACTATGGTATTACCAGCGATCTTAACGTGATGTTGGGCCTGCCATACGTATGGACAGGTTCTACCAAAAGCTACATCACCGGACAAAAGGGATTTCAGGATCTCTCCTTATTCCTGAAATACCAAATTTTGGAACGTAAAGCACTGGGTGGCGCCTTTAAAATCCAGGCAACAGGTGGCCTTTCCACGCCGGTTTCCAATTACACGGCCGATTTGATGCCCTTCAGCATCGGTGTACACAGCAAAACCGCTTCACTGCGCGGTATTCTGAATTACACTGCCAATTTTGGTTTGTATGTAACTGCTGAAGTGGGGCACACCTGGCGCAGCAATGTTACAGTAGACCGTGATTCTTACCTTTTCAACAACGAACTGGTAGAAAGCGACGAAATGCCTGTGCCAAACGTGTTGGATTATTCTGCCCGTATTGGTTACATCAAATCCCGTTTTCAGGCTGAAGTTTGGTACGATGCTTTCACCGGTTTGACTGGCGACGACATCCGTTACAATGAAGCGCCACAAGCCACTAATAAAATGGCGGCGGGTCAGGTTGGCGTGTTTGCCAAGTATTTCATTACCAAACGTTTTGCACCGCTGGCTTCTGTCAGTCAGGTATTGAGCGGTCGTAATGCAGGTGAATCTTTGACCTGGGCAGCCGGTTTTACCTACTTCCTGGATGTTAACAAAAAAGCGGAAGCCGCAAACTAATTTCGTGTTAACCTGAACAACATTCCATTGCACATCATGAAAAAGCAATATATTATCTCCATAGGCGCCGCTCTCGGCCTGCTGGTTTTCGCCACCCAGTGTGACAAAAATGCTCCCGATGCGCCATCCATCGAACCATATGCTGAAACCAGTCTGGAACCGTCAGCAGGCACCTGGAAAACTTTCCTAACCATCGACGACAGCAAAACGGTGGTTCCAACACCTGATGCAGCTGGATCGGCTGCATATTTGGCAGAGTTGGAAGCCCTCAAGGCATCCATGGCCGGCGCTACCGCCGAGCAGAAAGAACTTGCAAACTTTTGGGGAAGCAACGGCGTAACCCGCTGGCATGAAATTGCACGAGAAATTGCTGCCAACTACAACGTGCCGCCCAATTACAATGCCGATGGCACTTATCCGGCACCAGATCCAGCCAACCCTACTGCCTACCCTCGCTTTCCTTTTGCCAACCCGCCAGTTGCCTGCCGTATGTTCGCACTGTTGGGTGTAGCACAATATGATGCCCTGGTAGCTTGCTGGAAACGCAAATTTGAACACAATCGCCTGGCGCCGTATAAAAATGCCAACGATATCCAGCCGCTTATACCTACCAACGATTTGCCTTCCTACCCTTCCGAAGATGCAGTTGTTGCAGCCGCTTCAAGGGAGATACTGAAATTCATTTTCCCGGGAGAAGTAGCATATATCAACGCGAAATCAGAAGAACATAAAAATAGCCGCCTCTGGGCAGGTGCTAATGTGCAAAGCGATTTGTCTGCTGGCGACTCCCTTGGTCGTATCGTAGCGCAAAATATCATCAATGAATGGGCTAAGAAAGACAAAATGGGCCAGGCGAACAACCAGGCTGCATATCCTGACCTGAAAGCTGATGCAACAGCCCGTGGTATGAAACAGCTTTGGACCAGCAGAGACATCCCATCCCGCCCTCCAATGCTGCCATTTTTTGGCAACGTGAAAACCTGGAATTTCGACGACGCAACCAAAGTTGCACTTCGTCCACCAGTACCTCCACAACCTGGATCTGCTGAATTTGAAAAGGACATGGAGGAACTGCGGAAAATCGCCAAAAATCGCACACGCGAACAACAGCGTATCACCGCATATTGGGCCGACGGCGCAGGCAGCTACACACCTCCGGGACACTGGAACCGCAAGGCATGTGAGTTGATCCTGGAAAAACAATTCAATGAAATCAGATCAGCACGTGCCATGGCTTTGGTTGGCAGCGGTGTTGCGGATGCCGGTGTTACCTGCTGGGATGTAAAATACTACTACCTGTTACCTCGACCAACGGAGATGGATCCGGAGGTAACCTGTGGAACAGGTATTCCTAACTTCCCTGCCTATACTTCCGGACACTCTACTTTCTCCGGAGCAGCAGCAGAAGTGCTTTCATACCTTTTCCCTGACCACACTGCCGAACTGAATGCGATGGCAAAAGAAGCATCCGAATCACGGATTTATGGAGGCATCCACTACCGTTTTGACTGTGAAGTAGGTTTAGAAGTAGGTAAAAAAGTGGGTGAATACGCTGTAACCAGAGGCCGAAACGACGGTTCTGAATAAAAAAGAAAGACGTTTAGTGAAAATGCAAAACCGCCCCGGCAATGGCCGTGGGCGGTTTTTGTTTAAACATGTTGGGGATTTTAGCCAAGCTCCCCTATTTCTCTCAGAACTCTTTGCATTTCAACATATTGGTGGTCAAGTAAACGTTTCAGCTCAAAGCGCTCAAATTTGTATTCAAAATGAAAATAGCTGTTTTCATAGTGATTTTCCTGAAGCGGAAAGAAACCCAGAAAATTGGCATGCCACCGGATTCTTCCTTTTCCATATAGTTCATCCATAGGTAGTTGCAGGTACTCCGCCTTGGGAAAATACAGATAAATTCCTTTCATTTTCCGAATTACCTCAATGGCCACTTTCCGGTCGGGCAACCTGTTTTCATGCCTGAATTCGCTAATTTCATGAAAATATCTCGCTTCAGCATCCTTATACCGATGATCGGAAATAGATTCTCTGAATTCAAACAAACGAAATCTTGATGGAAGGGTTTCATGCAATTCATGCACAACTTTTATTGGATCAAATCCGGTGGTGTCCTGATAACTCACCTCCTTGCCGGCAAAATTGATATCTACCCATCTGAATTTGATTTCTTGTATCAGTTCCCGCCAAACAAAATCCAGATAAGCTGGATCCTGATGCAATTTGTACGCTGACATTGCGCCAAATAACAACCTTGCGCAATGTGGACGGCCATTGGATTCATCCCCTTTTTTCAAACCTTGATACTGAGGCGAAATCTGTTTGTGGAAAATATTTCCTGAAATATGGCTGCGTAGATCTTCCTCTGTATACCGGGTGGATAGAGAAAGCAAATTTCGGAGTTCAGAGGAGGCCTGGTAGCCCTGGTTTGCACATTCTGGCAAGGTAACCAACTGACCGGAACCATCAAATTGCAACCAGTTCAACAAGCCATCTCCTATTAGTTCCTGAATCGATTTATCCAAATAATCTTGTCCCATTCGCTCTGGAAAAGCGTGGTATATGGTTTTCCAGCGGCGCAAGCATGCAATCATTTTACTCCGGGCTTCCGAAATATCCATTTTGCGGATATCTGAAAAAGACAAACCCTGCTTCACCTCATCCCATAACTTTTGTGTATCTGAAACATACTGCAGGTAAACGGATTCCTTGATATTCGGCATTACTTTCAACCACCCTGCACGTCCCGAGTGATCCCGGATAATTTTTTCGACAATGGCCAAGGCATTAAAACGATAGGTGGTGCACGCTTGCACGGACACAACTTCTCCCTGATCATTCAGCGTAAACCAACGCACTTCGGAAGCTATCTTAGCTCCCGGAGCAATCAACAATCCTGGCATCAGGTATTCCAGTGCAAGTCTGTAAAAAGAGGCGCCATGCGCTCTTTCGTCCTGGTCTGAGAACACTTCAGCCCCCAATAAACACGCATAAGTGAATCTAACTATGGACTCCTGAATGTCGGTAAATGGTCTGCGCCGTTTGTTGTCTTCCTCAATCTGTGCAGCCAGGGCTTGTCGTTTTGCAAGAAGACTAAAATACAAATCTTCTCTCAACAACCCTTTATCTTTAACAATCTTGTGTTCATGGTCAGATTCCATCTGTTCCAAAAGATCTATCAATTCATGAATTTCCCCTAACAAATCAAAATGTCCGTTGGGCACAAATTGAAACCGGTCGCCTAACACATCCACTTGATCCAGCCAGTAACATTTCCCCCCTCCACAACTTTCCAATACAGCAGCTTCCAACAACTCCTCGGACGGATGTACCAGGCGGCACACTTTCAAAGTGTTTTCCAGTATCACCCGGACGACCTGACGGTTATCAGGCACTTCTTCGCTGTGTTTTCCGGTATGCCGCAAAGGATCGTTTGGCAAACTATGGTAAAGTCGTAAAGCGGCATCTGAAATACCTTCTGCAGCAATTTCCAGATTATGTTGTGCCGTAGTGGAGACACAACGCCCCTGCAGCATATATTCCCGAAGCCGGCTGGCAAATAACAACACAAATTGCAACAAACGATCATTGCCCTGAACGGCATCTTTCATGATTTTTCCAGCCGTCTCCTTTTGCAAAAAAGTAATCAAAAGGTACTCATATAACTGAGCTGATTGGGGATCAATCCTGGTTCGTACATGATCGCAATATTGGAAAGCTTGTTGATAATTCTTTACAGCCAATGCATCCTTAGCCAGTAAAAGACTCCGCCGGAAATCATTTTTTTGCTCAAATGAAAGCAGCCCGATCTGCTCCAATGCCTCCTGTTCACGAGGGCCAACAGGTAAATTGAGCGTTTCAGGAATAATAATATCATCCACCGGAACAAAAAACGGCGGTACTGCACTTTCTTCTCTGCTTTCACCAGCAAACCGATAGTAGTCACGGATAAATATTTGCCGCCATTCCGCAACCAGATCCTCCTCCTGCAATCGCTCCAATAAATGCACCAAATCAGATTGGATGGGTGAAGCCTTTGCTTTCAATTCTTCAAGGCTAATTTGCGACAACCTGGTTTGTTCACGCAATTGCTTGAAATAATCTTCTACATCTAATACACCTCTTTTAACCTGAACATCTTTGATTAAGTGTTTCAACAACGCCAGCAAAGGGGCGTGATTGATCCTGTCTGTTTGTGCAAGTAAACGTTCCTTCAGATCATCCAGGCTTATGGGTAAGGAGATACCTCCAATGTCAATAGTTTCTTTTTGAGGAGCGGCTGCTATCACCTGGGCTGCCATCTGACTAGCCCGCAACAATTGTTTATCGCGAGGTATACCATCCTGTTCAATCGTTTCTCTGGGTGGGAGAGCCCTTTGAAAGGGCTGTAACACTTTAGGTAGCTCTGCGCTTCTGGCCAAAACGGTCATGATCTGAAAGGCCGCAATTTCCTTTTGCACTTCGATTGCCCTCGTAAACTCCCAGCGTACATCCGGGTCATCCTCATAGTTTAAAGAGGCAATGGCAATAAACAAGTTGGCTTTTTCCAAAAAAGCCGTTGCTTTCATGCGGAATTCTTCCACAGGAGTGCCTGATTTTTGCCAAAAAACAACTTTTGCCGGTTGGAAAGTCAATGCCAGCTGCCGTTGCAAATCATTTGCGGTGCGGGCATCAGCCGCATCGAAAGACAAATAGATATAATATGTAGAAGCCATTAGACAGGGCAAAAATTCAAAAAAACCGCCATACTATTGCCAGGAATTTCACAACAGAAATTTTAGTTACACGCTAAAACAGGCTGACCCCTTTCTACGTTATCTGTTGTCACATTTTTTAATACCATGACCACTCGAATTATTCTTGCATTTTTGTTGGTTTCCTGCCAAACGGCCTATACCCAGTCTTCCAGAAAAATCAAACTTAACCCGGTTACAGTTGGGTTTGACCTGCCTGAATCCTATAAACAGCGCACTTTTATAAAAGGGCTTGCCGGCTTTGTCAATAAAATTGACCAGTTGGTTGGCGCCATGATTCTGGTGGACGGTAACAAAACCACGGTACTTACCCGATTTGTTAAACAAGACAAAC
>JAEUUS010000739.1 GCA_016787545.1 Saprospiraceae bacterium | reverse complement strand
CTTTGTGATCCTCGGATCGGCTATTACCTCTTTGCTCGGGCCTTCAGCACTCAATGAAATGAGTACCAATATGTGGTTCAACCTGCTCATGTTTGTGCTGCTCGTCATTTTTGCCTTCTCCTTTTTTGGCTTTTACGAGATTCAACTGCCTTCCTCCTGGGTCAACAAAAGTGATAAAATGGCCGACCGCGGTGGCCTGATAGGCACCTTCTTTATGGCCTTTACCCTCGTATTGGTGTCGTTTTCCTGCACGGGCCCTATCGTGGGCACGCTGCTGGTGGAAGCAGCACGCACCAATGCCGGCGCGGCATTTCTGGGTGTAATCCCCATGAAACCCGCCATCGGTATGCTGGGCTTCGGTATGGGCCTGGCGCTGCCTTTTGGCCTGTTCGCCATGTTCCCGGGCTGGCTGAACTCCCTGCCCAAATCCGGCGGCTGGATGGACAATGTAAAAGTAACCCTCGGCCTCATCGAGCTGGCGCTGGCGTTCAAATTCCTGAGCACCGCCGACATGGTGGAACAATGGGGTGTGCTCAAATTCGAAGCCTTCATGGCCATCTGGGTCATCTGCGCCCTGGCGCTCGGCCTTTACCAGCTGGGCGTCATCAAGTGGAAAGGCAACGAAAGCAAACCCGGCATTGGTCGTTTGGCGCTGGCCTTCACCTCGCTGGCCTTTGCGGCTTATGTGGGCTGGGGATTGGTAAAATACGAATCCCTCTCGCTGCTCAGCGGCCTGGCGCCTCCGGTGCACTACAACTTCAAGAAAAACACTGAAGCCAAACACCACGACGGCCCCGGCTGTCCGCACGGACTGGATTGCTACCACGATTTTGACGAGGCGCTGGCGGTGGCCAAACTGGAAAACAAACCCTTGTTTGTAGATTTCACCGGACACGGCTGCGTAAACTGCCGCAAAATGGAAGAAACCGTATGGCCGCTGCCCGGCATTCTGGATCACCTGCGCAACGACTACATCGTGGTATCGCTTTACGTGGATGAAAAAGTGCGCCTGTTCCCCGACAACGACTTTGCCTACCTGCTCGACCCCAAAACGGGCGAAAAACTGCGCACAGTGGGCTCCAAATGGGCATCATTCCAGGTGAACAACTTTGATGTGAGCGCCCAGCCATACTACGTGCTCATGCACAACGACGGCAAAACCCTGCTCAACAAACCTACCGACTACCAAAACGGTCACGACCCGAAAGTGTACAAAGCATTCCTGGAATGCGGCCTCGAAGCCTTCCAACGCCTCAAACAACAGGAGGCCGGCGGCGGCGAGCGGATTGGGTTGAAATAAAACGAGTATCCGTTTGAATTTTTTACATGAGCCATCCCTCTATTTAACCCAGGGATGGCTCATGTTTTTTGGGGCGTTTCATTTGTTCCCTGGTTGTAGAAGCGGTGGAATGAGCGGCGGAGTGAGCCCTCCGTACATTTTACGAACCTATGATAGATACGCAAGTTGCCTAAAGGGGCAGCGCACCGGAAACATTTGTAGCCACAAAAATGGATTAAAGGGCGGAGGTGCAGCGCACCGGTATTAGATTCATTTACCCAGCCCGATCTTCCCGACTTTATCGGAATGCCTTAAGCCCGGCATAAAAGCTGGGCCAACATAAAACCCCGCCGGATGATTTGGAAATTTGAGTTTTAGACCTATTTTTACGCTTTATAGAATGCTCAATGAGCCAAATACCTCCTATTCTTTTCGGCAAACAGTTGCGTGAATCGAGCCCAAACTGACTGGATTTACACAACTGCTGTTTTGTTGAAAGGTAGTGACAAAACGGGTTTTGAGGATGGGGGGAGTTAGGCAACCATATTTATCTCTAACTATGCGAAATTCAGGCCCCAGTTCAGCAAATGCTATTTTTCCAAAAAAATGAAACCTTTTAGGATATTAATGATTGGCATTTTAATAAATATTGGTGTTGGTTGCAACCCTCCTTCAGAAGACATTTTAGGTTTGAAAGGTTTTGAATGTAAGTTATGGTGGATTTATGATGAAGGAATTAGTAAAGGCCCTACACCATTATTCTTGTACGTTAATGAGAAAAAATATCGCACCTATTCAATAACAAGATTTGGCAAACTGAGAAAACCCATAAATGGTGATGTAGCTTATCCATTAACTGAACATGGAGAGTGGAGAATAAAAAAAAACGCTCTGTTTCTTCAAGGCAAAGGATTTTCTACCATAAAAAGAATTTCGGATACAGTTTTTTTAAGACCCGGTGTATTTTTACTTGACCAAACAGATAAATTTCATATAGTTAATTGTGATTGTGACAGCTTGGATGCACAGTTTAAAGGTGGAATGATAGATAGTATGAAAACCCTGTTAAATTACAAAGAATAAAAAGATAACCCTGCGTGTCTGCAAACCGCCCGCATAGTGCGTCGGTATAGTAGCCGCGCTCACGTTCGATGAAACTAAAAAGTAAAAAAATGAAGCAAATAATATATATTTTCCCGCTGTTCATATTGCCTGTTTTAGGCTTGTCGCAAGGCAAAAAACAAGTCTGGACACAAACTGATAGGCAATATCTTCTTACTGGACTAAAAACTACTCAATCTAACTTTCTTCAGGAAGTTGAGGGTTTGACTGAGGAGCAAATTCATTTTAAACCTGATAGTAGTCAATGGTCTGTTGCAGAAGTAATGGAACATTTAGGCGTATATGAAGAACTCCTTTACTGGGACCTTTTAAATAATCAATATACGGATGAACGCCCAGACCTTGTAGATTCCGTAAAAGGGATTGATAGCATAATGGTAGCCTATTCTACTGACCCTAACAAAGGTCAGGCTCCATTTGTCGCACAGCCGATAGGACGGTTTAAAGAAAAAGAAGACCTAGTCAACTTCTTCACTCGCTTTAGAAATGAAGTAATAATATTAGTACAGGAAACAAAGGTTGATTTTAGGCTTCACTTCATTTTTAGACCCGCTGATTGGGGTGTTTGGCATATCCGAGACCTACATCAATATACATTGGTTTGGATTGCTCATACTGAAAGACACTTGAATCAGATAAAAAGGATAAAATCAAACCCTAGATTTCCTAAATAAGCACAATTTGTAGAAGCCATCTCAAAACTGGTGCCGATACAGAAAAAGATGCGTGGTAAGCGAAATCAAGGCAATTTTTCGAGTCATAGTGGTTCCAACGGCGAGCAAAAATTAACGATGAGTTCGCTTAGCAGACGCTTTTTCTGATCGGTGAGCAGTTTTGAGATGGCTGATAGTAAAAAACAAAAAAATCAATGCTCAAAATGAATAAAGTAAATAGGAACAATGTTAAAATAGTAATTTACCTTATCATTCTAACCATTGCTTCATGTAATTTAAAAGAGGAAAAGAAAATAACTGACCCAGAATTAATCCATGTCTTATCAATAAATAATTGTGATTCTTTAATGGCAGATGAAATATTTAAAAAGCATAATCAAATCAAATGGCCTGATAAAAAACCAAAAAGTGTAGTTGAAGCTGTACTCAAATTGGATAAAATGACAAATGCCTATAACAAACATTTATTTAGAATTTGTGAACCTATAGAATTTCATTTAGGTTTTGGAATGATGCTAAGAAACGAGTGGATTCACACAGGAGAAGAGGAATTGAAAGACCAATTATTTAACAAGCTAAAATTAAAACATTTTGATTATTCATCAGGATTAATACTTGGATTATTCGGCGAATATATCAAAAACGGTGAAATCCATTTAATGGAACAATTAGGAGATCATTTGAATGCAGATTCGATGAAAACAGCAAGAATCGAATTTCAAAAGATAGAAGATGAATTGAATAAAATAAAAAAGAAAAACGGTGGCTAACATCCTCATATATGACGGCCATGCCCAGCAGAAGCTGCTCAAGCCGCATATATGAGGATGTTAGTGGTCATGCTATGACGACATGAACAATGGAAAATAACTGGACAGCAACAATGAAAAGGAACAAGAGACTGAAGTTGACAACAATTCAGACTTTGAATCATTATGGAATTGTCATACTATTATTATTTATCGTTTGCTTGACCGGATGGAATTTAATTGAAATTTATCTTACAAACACTTACACTGGTGTTCGGACGGCTGACGAATTAATCAGAAGGTCATTACCATTTTTATTGCTTGCCATATTTTTTGCTTTTATTCAACATAGACGACTCAGATTCAAAGAAGTTAATGTGACTTTTACAGACGAACAATTTCACGAAGCCGTTGAGCGGACTATGAAAGACTTAGAGTGGCGGATTGACAAGAACAATAAGACTTTATTTAGAGCATACAGACATTGGAATTGGACAGGAAGTTGGGGTGAAATGGTAACCATTATAAAAGATAAAGACCTCCTATTAGTAAACAGCATTTGCAATCCTGATAGTATAAGTTCCTTTGCTTCGTATGGTTGGAATAGACGAAACATACAGACATTCCTCAAGAACCTCACTGACGTATTAAACAACAAATCAGCAGAAATCAAATAACGAATGGAGCGTGTAGCGTACTTTTTGCTTATCTCTTTTGCATTTTCATGATTGCATTAGGTGTTTACAAGGTTTTGCAACCTTTGACAATTCAGTCAATCATTACAGACGCTGCAGATGTATTTATTATCAAAAAAGAACCCCATCAAAATTGGTCGGCCTGTAAAATACGATTCCCCATGGAGGCAACCTCTACCAAATTTGGATAGGAAAAAATAAACAATACCAGGGGCGAAGAAATCGGTCCAAACTGAACAAATCCGGCATTAATACATTTAAAGGGCAGGATATAGATGCCATGAAAAGACACAGTGATGGCGAAATTGCGGTATTTGAAATTGCTACAAAATCAAGTTATCGGATTTGCTCCTCCCACAGTTCAGTGGCTTATCTCTCCGGCAGGGAACCTGAGGAGGAGCAACTGGCAACAACTTACATGGGATATCTTTTTTCCATTTGGCTGCATCCAAGATAACACCCCTCCCAAAAAAAAATCTCCCCCCTTTATGTAAAACCATCCCCTGCCGCATCATGTAAGTCCACCGCTTGGTTGAGCGAGACGCCCACTCCGCGTCTCTCCGACTCTGCGGTTGACCTCACATTCTTCTTTCACAGCGGCTTTTGGCCAATAGTTGTTTCACACCTGATAGATCACTTCACACCAATCGGCACACTTATCAACCTTATCCTATTTAAAATAATCGTGGGTAAATAGCCGAACGCCCTCTGCGGCATCTGCGGTCCATCAGCGTACATCTGCAGGAAACCCTCTCCGCGGGAAACGCTACACCTCTGGACAATACAGGTAGTCTTAATTATTGCAATAAATCCAGCTGCCACTTTTTTCTTGCTTTATCTCACCGTTATAACAACCTTCCCTTTTGCCCGACCAGATTCAACATAAGTCAAGGCATCGTTGGTTTGCTCAAACGGAAAGACTTTGTCTACCACAGGGCGAATTGCTCCTCTTTCAATCAAAGCAGTAATTTCTTTTAACTGCTTGCCATCAGCTTTCATAAATAGAAAGAAATAGTTCACACCAAGTTTTTTTGCTTTCCGCTTCACGCTCCAACTCAAAAGGCTGGTCACAAGCTTTAAGTACCAGGCCAGCCCAATTTTTTGAGCAAATTCCGTGGTAGGCGGTCCCACCAACGAAACAAGTGTTCCTCCAGGTTTTAGTACCTGCAAAGATTTCTCGAGCACCTTGGCGTCACGGTTACTGTGCAGAACAACATCATAATCTTTAAGGATGCTTGCAAAGTCCTCCTTTTTATAATCAATCACCAAATCGGCGCCAAGGCTGCGTACCAGAGGCATATTAGTTTCGCTCGTGGTGGTTGCTACAAAAGCGCCCAAATGTTTGGCTAACTGAATGGCAAAAGTGCCAACACCGCCCGAACCTGCCTGGATAAAGACTTTTTGACCTTTTTTTAAGTTAGCGATTTCAATCAATGACTGCCATGATGTTAAACCAACCAATGGGATTGAGGCCGCCTCTTCCATGTTGATGTTTTTGGGCTTTAGTGTGGCATCATTTTCATGGAAGGCAACATATTCTGCAAAAGTGCCAATACTATAATCGGCAGGTCTTGCATAGACTTCATCGCCAACCTTAAACTTGCGGACATTTGTACCAACCTGGGTCACCACACCAGCCACATCATGCCCCAAAGCAAAAGGTGGTTTGTATGGAATAAACACTTTGAAATCACCATTTCTGATCAGCGAATCCAGTGAGTTCACACCCGCAGCGCTCACCTGCACCAGCACGTCATTTGGTTTGACTATTGGTTTTGCAACTTCCGTAAGTTGCAATTTTTCTTTTTTGCCGTAGCGGTTTGCTATAAAGGCTTTCATTTTTTGAACTTTATTTGGTTAAAAATGGAATTGCTTTTTTGAGAAACTCTTCGTGATATTGAAAGATTCCACCATGTCCTGAATTAGGGTAGATTACCACCGGTTCAGCGTTTGGAAAACGTTTTGCTAATTCATACGAGAGCGGTGTAGGCACCATTCTGTCGTGGTCACCATTGGCTACCAAAACTGCATGTTTGAAAACACTCAAATCAGCAGGCTTGTCATTTCCCCAGTCTTTAATGGCTTTAAGTTGCTTTTTCAATACACTCAGTTCAACTTTCTTATCACGGTTTTCAGTTCTTTCTTTCAATCGTTTCAGAAAATCACGGGCTGAGTCTTTACCTACTTTGTTTTGTGTAAAGAATAAATAAAACTTGGGGTCTCTGAATGTAAAGATACCTTTGAAAATATCCTTGTAGGTTAATCCAACCACATCGCTAACGCCTTCTCCACCTCTTGGGCCTGTGCCAGCAAATATTATTTTTCGAACCAATGTTGGCTCTATTAAAAGTAATTCCTGCGTAATAAATCCACCCATAGAAAAAGCCACAATATCTACTTGCTTATATCCTAAAGCATGTATAAAAGCAATAGCATCTTTAGCCATATCAGAAATACTTGTCCCCTGCTTGCCCGTAGTTGCACCTACGCCCCTGTAATCAAAGGAAATGATATAACGGTGCGCCGCAATGGCATCCATGATTCTTGGGTCGCAATTATCAAGGTTTGCTGTAAGGTGATTGAAATAAACAACTGGAATACCACCTTCTTTGCCATAAGAACGGTATGCGAATTTTATTCCGTTAGCCTCCACAAATTGAGTGGGGACTGTTGCGTAAGTGTAGTTTACACTTTGAGCGTTTGATGTTGCCATTTTTAGTATTATTGAAATTATCAGAAAAAATGTATGTTTCATTTCTATGCTTGATTTAATTGTTTAAGAATTGTTTTTTCTAACATGCCATAAGCAAAGTGTTGTAACGTTATCAACACAGACAAGCCATTTCCAACCAAATTTCTAAAATTAGGATTTTCGGTTTCAACCACTTTAAGCACTTTTGCTGCAACCATTGCAGGGTCTTCACCTTGTTCTACAATAAAATCTGCGTATTTTTCGCTTTTCCTCCTTAAAGAATTGTAATCTTCAATTCTATTCAGGGTTGTTGAGGAATTTTCCATGATATTTGTTTTGAAAGAACCAGGCTCAATCATGGCAACACGAATATTAAACTCCGTTAGTTCATAACGTAATGCTTTGTAATACCCTTCCAAAGCATGTTTGGAAGCCGCATAGTACGCAGTGCTTGGAAATGCAACAAGCCCTGTAATAGAGCCTATCGTGATTATTTTACCTGATTTTTGTTTCCTAAAATAGGGCAATACTGCATTGGTCACTTTGATAGTTCCCCAAAAGTTTGTTTCAAATTGTTGTCTGCCTAACTCAATAGGTATTTCTTCTGCAATGCCATTAACCAAAAAACCGGCATTGTTTATAAGAATGTCCAACTGAGCTATTTCCTTAAAAAGCCTATCAGGCAAAGTATCTATTGATTGCGCTGAATCAAGATCTAATGCAATCATTTTGAAGGGCAGCTTTGACGCATACTTTTCGGGGTTTCGACTTGTCCCGATTACCGTATATCCACTTTTGTGAAGTTTGTTTGCGATAAGAAGTCCAAAACCCGACGATGCACCCGTGACTAAAATCGTTTGTGACATTTTTTTGCTTTTTGAAAATTATCAAATACCTTTGCTTGCAAATTGCAAGTGCAAAAGTGCGTTAATCTACTTGCATATTGCAAGTTAATTGTTTTTATTAACAAAATTTTAACAAGTTGAAGCTAATGAAGGTTACTGGAAAAAGATCGGATTGCCCAATAGGATGCTCCCTTGATGTATGGGGAGACAAGTGGACATTATTGATTATCAGAGACTTAATGGAAGCAAATGGTCGTACCTACGGCGATTTTTTAAAATCACCCGAAAGAATAGCCACCAATATTTTAGCTTCCCGTTTGCAAGCATTGGAAGAAAATCAACTTGTTGTAAAACTGGAACATCCTGATAGTAAAGCAAAAGTGTTGTATAAACTGACCCAAAAAGGAATTGACTTGCTCCCCATCATGGTTGAAATAAACTTGTGGGCTGAAAAGTATTTTACCATTCCAGAAGATAGAAAAGCAATGTTGGAAGAAGTGAAAAAGGATAAGGACGGGTTTATTAAAAAAATGACGAAGCACTTAATTGCTTCAAACGAAAATTAGAACTGACATGACTATTACCATCTGGATTGTAAAAGGATTATTAGCTGCACTCTTCGCTTTTTCAGGTTTGAATAAACTCTTTTTACCCAAACCCAAACTATTGGAGAAAGGTATGAAAGGCCTTATCCAACTTGAAGAAAAACCAATAAAAGTGATAGGGCTACTCGAAGTCTTAGGCGCAATTGGCTTGATCCTGCCGGGTTTATTGCATTTTTTCCCGGTTTTGTCGGGCGTTGCTGCTTTATGCCTCGGCTTGACCATGATTGTAGCCGCCCGAACACATCACCGACTCCAACTTTCCATCATACCCAATTTGGTCATTTTGGCCATGTGCCTTTTTTTAGCGTATTGGACATTCTTCGGGGCTATCTAACATTCGCCCATAAGCCTCTTCAAAAAATTTCTTCCTCCCACCTTATGTAAAACAAACCACCGCCGCATCCTGTAAGTCCACCACTTAGTTGAGCGAGACGCTCACTCTGCGCCTCTCCGACTCTGCGGTTTACCTCACATTCTTCTTTCACAGCGGCTTTCCATATAAACCGCTCAAAAACGCCTTATTTCTATGAAAATCCGGAATTACCCATTCCGCGGCAACCTGCACGCGGGCTTGATCCTTATGGCCTTTTTGGCCAATTTCTGGTCGTTCTTTACCCCTGGAACCCTTACAGGATCCATCTCAGACGGCTCGGAACAACTCATTGGCGCCAGTGTAAGCGCTTACCAAAACAACACCTTGGTGCGCGGCGCAGTAACAGATTACAACGGAATCTATACGCTTCAGTTAGAGGAAGGAACCTACGATATCGTATTTGCCTACACAGGTTTTCAAGCCGTTACCAAACAACAGGTAAAGGTGAAAGCCGGCAAAGCAAACCGACTGGATATCGTGATGAATAATGCAAGTGTGCTCGACGAAGTGATTGTTACTTCACACAAAGTGCCGCGTATTGAACAGGATCAAACTTCCAGCGGACAAACCCTCACCTCGGAACAAATCAAAACCCTGCCCACCCGCAGTGTTAATACCACCGTTGCTACCCAGGTTGGCGCTACCTCTATGGATGGCGGCGAGGTAAACATCAAAGGCGCCCGCGCCAATGGCACAGATTATTATATCGACGGTGTCAGAGTGAGCGGGGGAGCCCCTCCTGTCAGCGAAGCAAAACAAACCAAACCTCAGCCTACCCCAAAGCGCGACCTCCGCAAAGAAAAACAAATCACAACGCCACAACCCGGCACTCCACCCGCCAGCATGGTATCTCCTGGACCGGCTTTGCGCGACGATGCCAAAATCTATGAAGTAAAAGGTGATAAAACCGCCGATTCCGCCGTACAGCGCGAACCCGTGAGCACAGAACATTACAACGACATTGTGGAAAACGCCTTCCAAAATACCCAAACCAATGGCATTTCCACCTTTTCCATTGATGTAGACGGCGCCGCTTACGCCAATGTGCGCCGGTTTCTGCAGGGTGGCGAGCTGCCTCCACCAAACGCCGTGCGCATGGAGGAAATGATCAACTACTTTGATTATCAATACGAAGCGCCCAAAAACACCCCACACCCGTTTGCCGTACATACGGATATGGGTCCTTGCCCATGGAACCCCAAAAACCGCTTGCTCAGCATTGGCATCCAGGGAGCTCAAATAGACCGTGAACAGCTGCCTGCTTCCAACCTGGTTTTCCTCATTGATGTATCAGGCAGCATGAGCAGCCCCAACAAATTGCCGCTGGTGAAAGAATCGCTCAATGCACTCACCGCGGAACTCCGCGCCAACGACCGCGTGGCCATGGTGGTGTACGCCGGCGCATCCGGACTGGCGCTGGAAAGCACCCCCGGCACGGAAAAACACAAGATTTCCCAGGCCCTGAAAAACCTCGAATCAGGAGGTGGTACGGCTGGCAGCGCAGGCATCATGCTGGCTTACGAAACAGCACGCAAAAACTTCATTCCCGGCGGCAACAATCGCGTCATTCTTTGCACCGACGGCGATTTCAACGTGGGCCCAAGCAGCGAAAACGAGCTGATTAAACTCATTGAAAAAGAGCGCGAAAGCGGCGTTTACCTCACCGTTTTGGGATTTGGTATGGGCAATTATCAGGACGGCAAAATGCAGAGCTTAGCCAACAAAGGCAACGGCAACCACGCCTATATTGATCAGTTAAAGGAGGCCCAAAAAGTATTGCTGGAAGAGTTTGGCGGCACCTTGTTTACCATTGCCAAGGATGTAAAACTGCAACTGCATTTCAACCCGCAACACGTTGCCGGCTACCGGCTCCTCGGGTATGAAAACCGCATGCTGGCCACTCAAGATTTCAACGACGACACCAAAGACGCCGGCGAACTCGGCGTGGGTCACCGCGTAACGGCCCTGTATGAAATCATCCCTGCCGGCCAGGCCATACCGGAAGCTGCAGCCAACAGCACCCTGCAAAGCGTGCAAAAGCCAGACACAGCCGTTCAGGTGGCCGCCAACGACCTCATGGTGCTGCAAATGCGCTACAAAAAACCAAAAGGAAACGAGCCCAGCAAACTCCTGGAATTTAACCTGCCAGCCTCAGCCATGAACGAAGCATCCACCAGCGACAATTTCCTTTTGGCTTCTTCCCTTGCAGAGTTCGGCTTGCTGCTCCGCCATTCTGCCTATAAAGGAAGTGCCAGCTTTGAACAAGCCATTCAGCGCGCCCAAAAAGCCGCCCAAACCGACCCCAAGGGTTACCGCGCCGAATTGGTTCAACTCATGACCATCGCCAAAAAACTCACCGACAACGCCGCCGCCACAGCTAAGTAACGATGGACGATGGACGATGAACGATGGACGATGGACGATGGGACGATGTTTTGCACTCGGGTAATTGATCCATTCAACTTTCCCGAGTGCAAAACATCGTCCCATCGTCCATCGTCCATCGTTCATCGTCCATCGTTCATCGTCCATCGTTACTTTATAAAGCCCGCCCCCTGTTATTCTCCTTAAAGTACCTTACTTTTGCGCCGCTTTTAAACTCATTTCCATGTATCGTACCCATTCCTGCGGAGAACTCCGCATTGCTGACGTAAACAAAGAAGTAACCCTGAGCGGCTGGGCGGCCAGTATTCGGGATAAAGGAGGCCTGCTTTGGATTGATTTGCGCGACCGTTATGGCATCACACAGTTGTTGATGGACGAAAACTATACAGCCAAAGAAATTTTCGAAACAGCCCGTAAAGTGGGTCGGGAATACGTGTTGCAAGCAACCGGCCTGGTAGTAGAACGCGAGTCTAAATCCAATAGAATCCCTACGGGCGACATTGAAATCAAGGTAACTGCCCTGAAAATACTCAATGCCTCCAAAACACCGCCGTTCACCATCGTAGACGATACAGATGGCGGCGACGACCTGCGGATGAAATACCGCTACCTCGATCTGCGCCGGAATGCGGTGCAGAAAAACCTCATTTTCCGCTCCAACCTTGCGGTAGAAACCCGCAAATACCTGGCCGGACAAGGTTTCATCGAAGTAGAAACCCCTAACCTGATCAAATCCACGCCAGAGGGCGCGCGCGACTTCGTGGTGCCCAGCCGTATGAATAAAGGGCAGTTTTACGCCCTGCCACAGAGTCCGCAAACCTTCAAGCAAATCCTGATGGTGGCCGGATTCGACAAATACTTCCAGATCGTTAAATGCTTCCGCGACGAAGACCTGCGTGCCGACCGTCAGCCGGAATTCACGCAGATCGACTGTGAGATGTCGTTCGTACACCAGGAAGACATCCTGAACACCTTTGAAGGACTCACCAAGTACCTGTTCAAACAAGCCCTGGATATCACCCTGGGCGATTTCCCACGAATGACCTACGATGAAGCCATGCGCAAGTATGGTTCCGACAAGCCGGATCTGCGTTTCGGGATGGCCTTTGTAGACCTCAAATCGCCTGCTGGTTCAGAGTTTGGCAGCGGGGTTGATGTAGTGACTTCCCCTTCACAGGGGGTTGGGGGCGGCGGGTTCCCCGTTTTTGACGGTGCAGAATCCGTGATTGCCTTTTGTGCGCCGGGCTGTGCAGAATACTCCCGCAAGCAAATTGACGAACTTACTGAGTGGGTAAAACGTCCGCAAATTGGCGCCAAAGGCCTGGTGTATGTCAGAATAGAAGCTGATGGCACGCCAAAATCCAGCGTAGATAAATTTTACACGCCTGATCAGCTCAAAGTTTGGGCCGACCTGTGTGGCGCCAAGCCTGGCGATATGTTGTTCATCCTCTGTGGTGAAGACGAAAAAACCCGCAAGCAGCTTTCCGAACTGCGTTTGGAACTGGGCAGCCGCCTGGGTTTGCGCAAAGGCGATGATTTCAAACCACTCTGGGTGGTGGATTTCCCGCTTTTGGAATGGGATGAAGAGGAAAACCGCTTCTTTGCCATGCACCACCCCTTCACCTCACCCAAGCCCGATGATATTCCAAAAATGGAAAGCGACGACCGCGCTACGCTCAAGTCCATGCGCGCGGATGCGTACGACCTGGTGCTGAACGGCGTGGAAATTGGCGGCGGCTCTATTCGTATCCACGACCGCGACCTCCAGGCACGCAACTTCAAATTGCTCGGATTCACCCCGGAAGAGGCGGAAGCACAGTTTGGTTTCCTCCTGGGCGCATTTGAATACGGCGCGCCACCACACGGCGGTATCGCTTTCGGTTTCGACCGCCTCAATGCCGTCATGAACGGCGCCAATTCCATTCGCGATTTCATTGCCTTCCCGAAAAACAACCAGGGACGCGATATGATGATTGACGCGCCCGACAGCATCAAACTTAAACAATTAGAAGAACTCGGCATCCGGATCGTTCCGCAGGTGTGAGGAGTTTGAAGGGGTTTGAAGGGTTTGATGTGGTTTGAGGGGGTTGATGGGGTTTGAAGGGTTTGAGGGGTTTGAGGGGTTTGAGGGGTTTGAGGGGGTTTGAAGGGTTTGAGGGGTGAGGCGTTGAGTTTGGGCCCAAGTTTTGGAAGTTGAACCAGCACAAAATGAATCATGCTTTCTACATAGGTAGCAAGCTAAAACCAGGTTCAGCGAACCTTTTTCTTTGCCGGGAAACGGTTTCTGAG
>JAEUUS010000725.1 GCA_016787545.1 Saprospiraceae bacterium | reverse complement strand
CATCCAGGGTAATAGGCGCAAAATACAGGCTCATGGGCTGCCCCATATTGAAGGCGTTCTGCAAAGTGCCATTGTTAAAAAACCAGGTATCGCCACCGTTTAGGATGCCAGGAGTGACATAAAGTCCTGTAGCTGCGCCTGAAAGCAAACAAGGATCGCCGGGACCGGGGATGATTGAAATATCTTGCAGGGTAGGGCCGGTAATAGTTGGCGGGCACTGGTAAAACGCATACGCCACACCGGGGATAGTGCCGGGTTGCGGGTCGCCGGAAAGGATGGCATCCCCCAGGTGATGGATAAGCAATGAGTCCTGGAAGCACAGAAACACCGTGTTCAGGTCGTGGTCATTGCTCTGGCCTATAAACGTGCTGTCTGTGGCCGTTCCGGCATAATTAGAGCAGGATTCAAGCGGCGCCTGATCATGTTTTGCCGTTTGCAAACCCGGTATAGCCACAGGGTTTTGACCGAACAGATGCAGGGTTTGGAATAAGAGAAGGATAGGGTAAAGGCGGGACATATAGGTGATGGGTTTAAATAACCGGCGGATTTGAATAGCCGGCGGATTTAGCCGCCGGGGTGATGTATCCCGGAACGGTATTCCGGGAATTAGTTTGATGGGTTTGAGGGGGTTTGAAGGGGTTTGAGGGGTTTGAAGGGTTTGATGGGTTTGATGGGGTTTGAGGGGGTTTGAGGGGTTTGAAGGGTTTGAAGGGGTTTGAGGGGTTTGAGGGGTTCGGTCGCCGGAGTTTTTTTTAATTGAGAGTCTCACTTTGAGTGAGACTCTCAATGTAAAAAACTCCGGCGCGCCTCTACCACTCCACCATCGCATTCTTAATATCCTCCAGATAAATCCGGTCATCAGGGTTGGTGTATGGATCTTTGCGGTGACGCCCATTCTGGTACAGGATTAGTGCTTCTTGCAGTTCTTTTTCCCGTTTTTTGGGCTCGATATCCAGCAAATGCCAGGCCTTGGCAAGGTAATAATGTGTTTCGGCAAAACTGGCAGAAAGTCGGCGCTGTTTTTCCAAAAGCGGGAGCGACCTGGCTGGCTGGCCGGTTTCCAGGTACAAAACGGCCAGGTGAAGGTAATCATAATACCCGGGTTCGTAGCCTTCTGTAGATAGTTGTTGCTCCATGAGGGCAATGGCTTTGGTGTTGTCGCCCAGACCTTTATAACACAATGCCTGGGCAATTTTCAGGTGATAATCGCCATTGACGGAATAGCCCATATTGCCGGGCTTGAGCTTTTCCAAGGCGTTCAGATCTTCCAGCGCTCCTTTGTAATCGCGCAGAAACTGATACCTGCACCAGCCCCGGTACCCCAGATGGTCGGCGGGTTTGAGTGCAACGGCCTGATCCATCCAGTAACGCCAGGTAACAAAATCGCCGCGTTTCAGGTACGGAACTGCCTTTTCCATGTAAGCCATGTCGAAACCCGGACAAATAGCCATCACACTGTCGTACAGCATTTGAGAAGCCCTGCTCCCCTGATAAGTTTGGTTGGCAAAATCGTACACCTGACAGGCGCGGTAGCAAGCCGTATCGCCCGCCCATTTGTACATGTTGCAGTTGATTTGGGCCCTGGATTGCCCAATGGCAGCCAATAATATGAAATACAGCAGCAGTTTTTTCATGGCATAATGCGCACTATGTCACCCGATTGAATGGTGAAGGTCAGGTATTGGTAATAATCGTAAGGAATGCCCTCGCTTTGGCCGCCCTTCCAGCCGTTTAGCGACTGACAAAGCTGTAGCAAATGCGCACTCATGGCTTTTGGGAATGTTTTTGGCCGGTAATCCATGTCCATTTCCAGCACCCTGAACCGACCGGTTTGTCCGTTGCAGTTTACCACAAACCGCACCGTGATATACCCGTTTTCCCCGCTCCAATCCGGTTTTTTTTGGTAATTTTGGGCAAAATACCGCAACAAAGCAGGTTTTTCTCCTTCAAAACCACTTTCAATAGAATAATACTGTGGAATGCCATTAGCCCGGCAGGTGCGAAAAGCAGGATCATCAACCGCAGGATCTGGAGTGATATCGCCCACATGATCCGGATAGATGCTTTGGGCTGAAAGCAGTGTATGGTAAGGCGAAAAAAAAGCGATGAACAGTAGTATCAAAGGAATTATGCGCATCTCCTGGAATTTGTTCAAAGGACATATACTCGTTAAAACAAGTGGTAAAACAACTGCTTCTTTTGCACGGAGTTAACAAGCTAAAAAAACGAACCTGCCTGCCGGATAAACTCCCGACAGGCAGGTTCAAACCCCTCAAACCCTTCAAACCCCTCAAACCCTTCAAACCCCTCAAACCACCTCCACAGCCATCACAAGACTTACCTCATCATTCAGCTCAACGGTTTCGCCGGATACCTGGTCGGCCAGGCTGAGGGAATTGGCCAGGACTTCTTCCTGAATATACGCCCCAAACTGCGCTACAGCGGCTTCGATGGCCGCATGCCGTTCAATGCGCACTGCAATACGGTCTGTAACGTTGAAATCCTTGTCTTTGCGCAGGTTTTGGATACGATTCACCAGATCGCGCGCGGTGCCTTCTGCCACCAGTGCATCGTTTAGGGTCACATCCAGGGCCACTGTGAGTGCGCCTTCGGAAGCTACTTTCCAACCTGGCAGGTCTTCGGTGGTGATCACGAGATCTTCCGGCGTGATGCTATAATTGTTGCCGTTCAGCGTAACTGCCAGTGAGCCTGTTTTTTCCAGATCGTTAATCTGTTCATTAGTCAGGCCGGCAATCATGGCCGCAGCATCCTTCATATCCTTGCCGAGTTTGGCGCCCAGGGTTTTGAAATTGGCTTTAGCGCCTTTTTTCAGCAGACCGCTGGCATCGGTTACATATTCCAGCTCTTTCACGTTGATCTCGCTAAGGATCAGGGCTTTAACACCATCCACCTCAGCAATAAAGGCTTCGTCCAGTACAGGCAGCAATACTTTTTGCAGCGGCTGGCGAACGCGCAGTTTTTCCTTTTTACGGATGCTCAGCGCCAGTGAACAGATGCGCTGGGCATAGTCCATGCGTTTTTCCAGGTCCTGATCCACCTTGGAGGCATCTGGCTGAACCAAATCCGTGAGGTGAACAGAATCGTGGCGCAAAGGAGTATTATTGGCCTTGGCCGCGCCGCGAATCGGGTCAGTGAGGTTGCGGTACATCCAATCGGCAAAAAACGGCGCTACTGACGCCATAAGCTGCGTGGTCACCATCAGGCATTCGAACAAGGTTTGATAAGCAGCTAACTTATCATCGTTCATATCTCCTTTCCAGAAACGCCTTCTTGACAAACGCACGTACCAGTTCGAAAGGTGTTCATCCACAAAATCTTCAATGGCCCGGCAGGCTTTCGTTACGTCGTAATCATCCATGGCTGCGCGGTATTCCGCTACCAGGGAATAAAGCTTGGAGATCACCCAGCGGTCCAGTTCGCTGCGCTTTTCGTACGGAAACACGTTGAATTCATTGTGCTTGAACCCGTCGAGGTTGGCGTAGAGCGCAAAGAAGTTGTAGGTGTTGTACATCGTCCCGAAGAGCTTGTTGCGCACTTCGAGTATGCCCGATGTGTCGAATTTCAGGTTATCCCAGGGGTTGGCGTTCGACATCATGTACCACCGGGTGGCGTCGGCCCCGAATTCAGAAAGTGTATCGAAGGGATCCACCACATTGCCCTTGGATTTCGACATCTTTTCGCCGTTTTTATCCAAAACCAGGCCGTTGGACACTACGTTTTTGAACGCAACAGAATCATATACCATGCCCGCTATGGCGTGCAGGGTATAGAACCAGCCGCGTGTTTGGTCCACCCCTTCTGCAATGAACGTAGCCGGATACGACACGTCGAAAGGTGCTTTGAAGGGTTTGTCATCGCCATTTTTCAACTTGTCATAATCCAGGCCCCATTGTGCATAAGGCATGGCGCCGGAGTCGAACCATACGTCGATGAGGTCGGTTTCTCGGCGCATCGGCCTTCCGCTGGGGGATACCAGCAGCACCTCGTCGATGAATGGCCGGTGCAGATCCTCGGGCAGGGTTTGGTTGAGGCCCAGCTTTGCATTGGCTTTTTCCACTTCCGCGCGCAGTTCCACGGTGGAACCGATGCAGATTTCTTCCTCACCGTCGTCGGTACGCCAGATAGGAAGCGGGATACCCCAATAGCGGGAACGCGAGAGGTTCCAGTCCTGCAGGTTGTCCAGCCACTGACCAAAACGACCCGTGCCGGTGCTTTCCGGTTGCCAGTTGATAGTGCGGTTGAGTTCTGCCAGGCGCTCCTTGGCCGCCGAAGCGCGCACAAACCAGGAGTCCAGCGGATAGTACAACACCGGCTTGTCGGTACGCCAGCAATGCGGGTAGTTGTGTTTGTATTTTTCAATTTTGAAGGCCTTGTTGTCTTCTTTCAAGCGCAGTGCAATCAGCAGATCGGTGGGTTTGAAGTCTTTATCGGCCTGTTCTTCTTTGGAATAGTATTCGGCTTTCACGTAACGGCCGCCGAATTCCGGCACTTCTTCCACGAATTTACCCTGACGATCCACCAGCGGCCAGGGCAAGTCGGCGTTTTTGTCGTTGGGCAACCCGATAAACGGAATACCTGCTGCTTTGCTGGCCCGGAAGTCGTCGGCGCCGAAGTACGGGGCGGTATGCACCACGCCGGTACCGTCTTCGGTGGTTACCCAGTCGCCCGGGATCAC
>JAEUUS010000720.1 GCA_016787545.1 Saprospiraceae bacterium | reverse complement strand
CCGGCGGTGAACATAAACCGTACATAATCCTGGAAAATAACGCCTATTTCCCGACGTAAATCCTCCGGATCGTATTCGCACAAATCCACACCATCCAGCAGGATACGTCCTTCTGTGGGTTCGTATAAATGCGCCAGAAGTTTAACCAGAGTGGTTTTACCGGCCCCATTTTCCCCTACCAGAGCCAGTTTTTCGCCCGGGTTCAAGGTAAAGCTGAGGTTTCTGAGTGCCCATACGTCTGTATCCGGATATTTGAAACCCACATTTTCAAACACAAAACCCTGGGTTATCGGCCGCGGAATTTTTTTCCCGCCCACATGATTTCCTGCAAGAGGTTTCAATTCCAGGAAATCAAACAAGTCCTGGAGGTACAAAGAGGTTTCCGCAATGCGTGAAAAACGGCTCATCACGCTCTGCAGCAATCCCTGTAACCTGCTGAAAGCACCGGCCAGAAAGGTGAGTGTCCCCACGGTAATTTGCCCCAACACCGTTTGTCCGATTACAAAAATATAAGCCGCATAATAAGACATGGTGCCTAAGGTGGAAAAAAAAGCGCCCCAGGCCGCCCGGCGCAATGCCAGTTTCTGATTGGCCAGGAAATACCGGTCGGAAATGGATTTGAATCGATCGGCAATGAAGTTTTCCAAACCAAAAATCTTGATCTCCTTAGCCGTTTCGTTACTTGCGCCTATATACCGCAGGTAATCAATCTCGCGCCGTTCGGGGGTCCAGGAGCGGGAGAGCGAGTAAGATTCTGCGTTGAATTTGGTTTCACCGATAAAAGAAGGAATTACAGCTATCACTAAAATGAGGAGCAACCAGGGATTGAACGCCACTAATCCGGCAGCCAGAAAAGCAACCGTGATCAGATCCTGTGCCTGCGACAATACCATGCTCATCAAGGCAGTCCGGCCGGCCGTTTGGGTGCGTGCACGCTCCAGCTTGTCGTAAAAATTGGCGTCCTCAAATTGATACAGATCCAGGGTGGCGGCATGACGGATGATGCGCACGGAGGAGTCGTTGTTCACCAGATCACCCAAAAGGCTGTCGGTCAGGGTTATCGCCCGACCAAGCAGGCTGGAAACCACTGCAAGCGCTAACTCCGCCAATACCCAGGTCCATAACCCGGCAGGCAGCATCCATTGGGTTGGCTGGGGCGATTGAATTTGGAGCAGAACACCGTCTACGATTTCTTTGCCAACATATAGCATAGCCAGCGGTACAGCAGCCTGGACAAGCCTCAGCACGATATTCCACAGCGTAAGGGAAGGACTGACCTCCCAAATCATGCGAAAGAACCGCGGGACGTTCCGCATGGAAGAAAACTGGCTGAAAAAGCCCGGTTTTTGTTTGGATGAAGTCATTTTTCCTTGTGGATTGGCCATGCGCACCGCACGGCGGTAATTTTTATCCCGAAGCATCTTCTCAGGGTGATTTGGGGTCTTAT
>JAEUUS010000643.1 GCA_016787545.1 Saprospiraceae bacterium | reverse complement strand
CAATGCAGGAGCTGAAAAGCCTGGCTACTGATCTGCGTAAAGACGTATTGGACACCAAAAATGCCCGTACAGCGAAGTAATTTCTGCGCTGGAAAAAGAATTATTTCGAGTCGCTCCGGTAATCGGAGCGGCTCTTTTTTTGCCTAATTCAGTCTTACCCTCGGGTCTACCCAGCCATAAAGCAAATCCGTGAAGACATTTATTACGATAAACAAGGCAGAGGTAAAAAGGACACTCCCTAATACCACCGGAATATCGAAATTTAACAGTGCTTGTACCGTTACATCGCCAAGACCTTTAAAATTGAATACACTTTCCACAAAAAACGCTCCGGTCAGTAGCGCTGCAAACCAACCAGAAATAGCTGAAACCAATGGATTAAGTGCATTCCGCAACGCATGTTTCACCCAAACTACCTTATTCGGTACTCCTTTGGCCCGGGCTGTACGTACAAAATCCTGAGAAAGCACGTCCAGCATAGCGCTACGCGTCAACTGTGTAATCAAGGCAACTGGTCGTAACCCCAAAGCCAGCGTCGGCAATATCAGATTCTGCAAACGCCAACGCCACTCACCGAAATCGTCAATTACCCGGAGACTGCCTTGAATTTCCAATCCGGTCCAGGTATTTAAGGCATAGCCAAATAATAGAGCAAACAACATGGCTGCTACATACGAGGGTAAAGAATACCCCATCACGGAAACCACCGAAACCAGATTATCCAGCCAGGAATGAGGTTTCAGAGCCGCAAGCACACCCAGAAAAACCCCAAGAAAAATAGCCATTAACATAGCTGAACATGCCAGGGCAACTGTTGAAGGGATGGCATCGCCCAGGATCTCTGTTACCGGCCGACCCGTTTGATAGGATTCGCGCAAATAAGGCCATTTCAGCACCAGAGCATCCCCCTGCTCCAACAGGCAAATTTGGGAATACTTGTATTTGCGTTCATTTTCAACTGTCAATGGGATGACAGAAACAGGCGACAAATCAGCCAAATATCTCCCTAATTGCACATATAAAGGCTGATCCAAACCTAATTCCATGGTTTTGGCCTTTACGGTATTTACATCGCTACGTTGTCCAAAAGTAAGTTGAGCAGGATCCACCGGAGCCAAAAAAATGATTCCAGTGATGATGCACACCACCAAAATCATCACGCATAACCCATAAATTATTTTGCGCAAAAAATACATTTTCTCTACTTAGAGCAACTTAATCACCTCCTCTTTTCGGCAACCATCGCTCAGCAGCCAACCAGATAAAACTGCAGAGCATTAAACCTAACCACGCACCGGCTATTACATCTACCAGAAAATGTTGTACCAGAAATATCCTGGAAACACCCACCAAAATGGCTAAAAAAGCCCACATCAATCCCCATTTCTGATATTTTCGGGGCAACATTAACGAAAGTAACCCAAATAAAGCAAATCCCGCCATGCTATGACCGGATGGGAAACTTGTTTTACCGCGATTCATATCAGCCTCCGGTACCAATACCACCTCATGCAGCGTGGCGCGCTGCTCAAAATATGCGATAGGGCGATCCACACCTATACTATCTTTTAAAAGATACATGATCGGTAGTGACAAAAAGCCCATTATGGCAACGATAAGTCCAAATCTGGGTTTGATCCAGATTAAAACTCCTCCAAAAAGCAAATAAGCCCAGAATTCGCCTCCTAAGGTGATGAACCGGAAAATGGTATTTAATGGATCAATGCGCAGATGATTAAAGAAAATAATTTCCTCGCCATATGGAACCCAAAAAGCTAATACCCCGCCTATTACAAAGGCGATAAGCACCGGAACAAAAAACCACTTGTTTTCCCAAAGATATTTCATGACGGAACTTCCTGCGTTTTGAGCTTCCGCTTCCGTTGTAATCTTATAAAAAACCGTTCAATTGACTCCATACTGAACAACTGTGAGTCATTCATAGCTTTTCGGGTAACATAAATCCCAAACACTGCCAAAATTGCGCAAGGAGTCATGGCGGCCCAAAAAGGTGTCATGATGTACGATTCCGCTAATTTTTTGCACAAGATGGCGAGGAAGATAAAGGTAACAAAAAAGATAATGGACACCAATATTGGATACCCAAAACCGCCCTTTCGGATGATGGCGCCCATGGGTGCGCCAATAAACAGGAAAATGAAACAAACCAGTGCAAAACTGTACTTGTTGTACAACTCATAACCCGTTTTTACCCAATCCAATCGTCGGGCCTGCATTTGATTTTTACGGGTTTCTACAATATTACGTGAAAGCCCGTGTCGTGTTTTGGCCTCTTTAAGCAAGGTGCTTTTATCCCTGTCCCGGAAAGTTTCCAACAAAGAACCATATTGAGGGAGCGATTTATTCAGTTCCTGCACAGGCAGGTTTGGGCCGGATGTAGAGGCCTGTGTTGGCCTCCTGGCCTCCTGTGCCCCAATCAAACCTTTTGTTACTGGTTTTTCTGTCAATTTGCTTGTATCAGACTTAACTACTGGCGCCGCTGGTTTTCGTTTAAGGTTTATCAACATGTCATTGACTGCCATTTGGCCGGATTCCTTTATTTTGACATCAAGAGAATCCACTACCGACCTTAGTTGAGTCATACTCAGCATGGTTCTTTGTTTGCTAAAGCGATCCTCTTCTGTGCGTATCACCTCAAATTCACGCATATCCCAAACTTTGGACCATGATTTGAATTTCGTTCGAATAAAGGGGAATTTCCTTTGATTAGTACCCGGCCCCTGATTACCTGGTTCCTGATATTGCGTTCCATCAAACAAATTCATCACAAAAAAGCGCTTATCCGCGGTGGTATACATCTGACCACTATCGGCCAAAATCTGATTGAATTTTACTTGTCCCAAATTACTTTGGTCCTCAATCATGACATCCCGGATGGTTTCGCCATCGGGCAGTTTTTCGCCCAATCTGATCACAAACTGTCTGAAATCTTCGTTAAAAATGCCCTCCTCCATGGTTAGTGCAGGTTTGGCTTTACGGATATCAAACAACCTGCTCCTGAATTTCAGGTTGGCAATTGGAATCAGATAATCCGAACACACATAAGAAAATACGGAAATCCCCGCAGATAAAAAAATCAGCGTACGCATCACCCTGATCAACGGGATTCCTGCGCTTTTCATGCTGGAAAGTTCATACCGTTCTGCTAAACCACCCATCACCATAACCGAAGCGATCAAAACGGCAATCGGCAAAGCCATTGGGAAAACTGTTACCGACATATATCCTACCAGTTCCAGCATGATCAAAATCCCAACGCCTTTACCCGCAATTTCATCGATATACAACCACATGATTTGTATAACCAATACAAACACAGCGATAAAAAACGCCACTGCAAAAGGGCCAAGCGAGCTGGTAAGGAGTAATTTATCTATTTTTTTCATGCCGGATCTAGACAGGAACTAAAAATCAAATCTGGCATCAAACGATTTCAATTGCGCAATTGTTGCCACGGGATCCTTAGCGGCAAAAACACTATTTCCTGCCACCAATACATCCGCACCGGCTTGAAGCAGACTTTCTGCGTTGTGTAAACCAACCCCACCATCAATTTCAATGAGCGTCTGAGCATTGGCACTCATGATCAATTCTTTCATTTTTCGCGTTTTGGGCAGACTTTGATAGATGAATTTTTGACCGCCAAAGCCTGGATTTACGGACATCAAACAAACCAGATCAATATCTTCAATCAGATCCTCCAGGACCGAGACTGGTGTATGTGGATTGAGCGCCACGCCGGCTTTTGCACCGGTTTCCTTGATTTGATGTACCGTACGGTGCAGGTGAGTACACGCTTCTGCATGAACTGTGATCACCTCTGCTCCTGCCTTACGAAAAGATTCAATGTACTTTTCAGGCTCTACAATCATCAGGTGTACGTCCAACGGTTTTTTGGCTAAACGAGCAATGGCCTCTACGATGAACATGCCAAAAGTAATGTTAGGCACAAACCGGCCGTCCATCACATCAAGGTGAAACCAATCGGCTTCCGAGCCATTTACCATATTAATTTCTTCAGGTAACCGGGCAAAATCAGCAGCCAGCACGGAAGGTGCT